>JANXWV010000039.1 GCA_025350965.1 Rhizobacter sp. | reverse complement strand
CCCCGGAACGGAAGGAGCCGACGCCTTCTACGTGATGATGGACGACCACCTCGGCCGGCTCGACGCGATGGGCTGTGTGATCGCACTCACCGCCGACCACGGCATGAACGCCAAGACGCGCATGGACGGCCAGCCGGATGTGGTCTACCTGCAGGACGTGCTCGATGGCTGGCTCGGCGCCGGTGCGGCCCGCGTGATCCTGCCGATCACCGACCCGTACGTGGTGCACCACGGCGCGCTCGGCTCGTTCGCCACCGTCTACCTGCCTGGCGGTGTGGACGCGGCAGCGCTGGTGCTGCGGCTGCAAGGCCTGCGCGGCATCGAGTCGGTGCGCATGCGCGCTGATGCGGCGGCGCACTTCGAACTGCCGGCCGACCGCATCGGCGACGTGGTGGTGGTGTCGGAGCGTTTCACCGTCATCGGCACCTCGGCCGCGCGGCATGACCTGAGCGCGCTCGACGCACCGCTGCGCTCGCACGGCGGCGTGTCTGAGCAACGCGTGCCGCTGATCGTGAACCGGCCGATTCACGACATCGATGCGCAGCGCCGTTGGCGCAACTTCGACGCCTTCGATCTGGCGCTGAACCATGCGCAGTGATGGTTGAAAGGAAGGCATGAGCGCCGCCCCCAACCACGGCATGCGCATCGCCGGCCAGACGGTCGGCACCGAGCGCAGCGGCGAGCGTTGCACCGAGGTCGTGAACCCGTTCACCGGCCGGTGCATCGCCGCCGTGCCGAAGGCCACGCTGGCCGAAGTGCGGCAGGCATTCGCCATCGCCCACGCCTACAAGGCCAGACTCAGCCGCTACGAACGCAGCGCCATCCTGAACCGCGCCGCCGTGCTGGTGCGCGAGCGCACCGCAGCCATCGCCGCGCTCATCAGCGCCGAGAGCGGCCTGTGCCTCAAAGATGCCACCTACGAAGCCGGCCGCGTGGCCGACGTGCTGGTTTTCGGTGCCAACGAAGCCTTGCGCGACGACGGGCAAGTGTTCTCATGCGACCTCACGCCGCACGGCAAGCGCCGCCGCGTGTACACGCAGCGCGACCCGCTGCTCGGCGTGATCACCGCGATCACGCCGTTCAACCACCCGATGAACCAGGTGGCGCACAAGGTGGTGCCGGCGGTGGCCACGAACAACCGCATGGTGCTCAAGCCATCGGAGAAGGTGCCGCTGTCGGCGCTGCTCTTCGCCGACCTGCTGTACGAAGCCGGCCTGCCGCCCGAGATGCTGTCGGTCGTGACCGGCGACCCGCGCGAGATTGCCGACGAGCTGGTCACGAACCCCCACGTCGACCTCGTCACCTTCACGGGCGGCGTGGCCATCGGCAAGGCCATCGCGGCACGCGCTGGTTACCGCCGCATGGTGCTGGAGCTGGGCGGCAACGACCCGATCATCGTCATGGACGACGCCGACCTCGACGAAGCTTCCACGCTGGCCGTGCAGGGCTCGTACAAGAACTCGGGGCAGCGGTGCACCGCAGTCAAACGGCTGCTGGTGCACCGGGCTGTGGCGGCACGATTCACCGACCTTGTGGTCGAGAAGACAAAGGCCTGGACCTTCGGCAACCCGGCGGATGCAAACCTCGACATGGGCACCGTGATCGACGAAACCGCAGCGCGCCTGTTCGAAGCCCGCGTCAACGAGGCGGTGGCGCAAGGTGCAACGCTGTTGCTCGGCAACCGCCGCGACGGCGCGCTGTATTCGCCCACCGTGCTGAGCCAGGTGCGCCCCGACATGACGGTGGCTCGAGAAGAGACCTTTGGCCCGGTCTCGCCGATCATCACGTTCGCGAACATCGACGAGGCCATTGCCATCGCCAACGGCACGGCCTACGGCTTGTCGTCATCGGTGTGCACGAACCGGCTCGACCACATCACACGGTTCATTGCCGAGCTGCACGTGGGCAGCGTCAACGTGCGCGAAGTACCGGGCTACCGCCTGGAGCTGACGCCCTTCGGCGGTATCAAGGACTCCGGCCTGGGCTACAAGGAAGGTGTGCAAGAGGCGATGAAGAGCTTCACCAACGTCAAGACGTACTCGTTGCCCTGGGCCTGAACCGCACCCGATGATTCACCTCCTCAACCTGCTCGCCGCCATCGCGCTCCTCGTGTGGGGCACGCACATCGTGCGTACCGGCGTGCTGCGGGTGTTCGGCGAGAGCCTGCGCGGGGTGCTGGCGCGCAGCTTCAGCAACCGCTTCACGGCCATGGCGGCCGGGCTCGGCGTCACGACCATCGTTCAGTCGAGCACCGCCACCTGTCTGATCGTGGCGTCGTTCGTCGGCAAGGGTCTGGTGACAACCGCCGCCGCACTCGCAGTGATGCTGGGGGCCGACGTGGGCACGGCGCTGATGGCGGTGGTGTTCTCGTTCGACCTGTCGTGGTTGTCGCCGCTGCTCATCTTCACCGGCGTGGTGCTGTTCATCTCGCGGCAAGACACCATCGCCGGGCGCATCGGCCGGGTGCTGATCGGCCTGGGGCTCATCACGCTGGCCCTGCAACTCATCGTCGGCGCCACCAAGCCCTTGACCGAGTCGCCGGCGGTGCGCGCGCTGCTCGTGGCGCTGCCGAACGAAGTGTTGCTCGACATCGTCGTCGGCGCGGTGCTCACGGTGTTGTCTTACTCCAGCCTCGCCATCGTGCTGCTCACCGCCACGCTCGCAAGCTCGGGCCTGCTGCCGGTACCGGTGGCGCTGGGCCTGGTGCTCGGTGCGAACCTGGGCAGCGGCCTGCTCGCGATGATCGCGACCAGCCGAGCCTCGCCGCAGGTGCGGCGGCTGCCGCTCGGCAACCTCGTCTTCAAGGCGACCGGCGCGCTCGGCGCCATTGCGCTGCTGCCGCAGGCGCACGTGGCGCTGCAACAGCTCGTGCCCGACGTTCACCAGCAGGTCGTGCTGTTCCATCTGAGCTTCAACGTGGTGATGGCGCTGGTGTTCATCAGCCTGACCGGCCTGGTGGGGCGCAGCGTCGAGCGGGCGCTGAAAGACAACGCCCTGGAAGGCGGTGCGTCGCGGCCGCGCCACCTCGACCCGGTTGCCTTGAGCACGCCGTCGCTCGCCATCACCTGCGCCGCGCGTGAGGCGCTGCACCAGGCCGACGTGGTTGAAACGATGCTGCGCGGCATCCTGCCGGTGATCCGCAACAACGACCTGCTGCTCGCCGAGCAGTTGCGCAAGCTCGACGACACGGTCGACGAGCTGTACTCGGCGATCAAGTTCTACCTGACCCAGATCTCGCGCGAGGCGCTCTCGGAGCGTGAGGGCAAGCGCTGGACCGACGTGGTCTCGTTCACCATCAACATGGAGCAGATCGGCGACATCATCGAGCGCG
Organism: Rhizobacter sp.; assembly: GCA_025350965.1. Classification (GTDB taxonomy): domain Bacteria; phylum Pseudomonadota; class Gammaproteobacteria; order Burkholderiales; family Burkholderiaceae_C; genus LMDS01. The sequence goes on along the minus strand of JANXWV010000039.1, from coordinate 4,525 downwards.
TGCTGCAAGACATCGAAGACAAGAAGGTGCGCAAGAACCGCAGCTTCTCCGATGCCGGCATGGCCGAGATCTGCCACCTGCACGAGCGCCTGCTCTCGAACCTGCGGCTCGGCATGAGCGTGTTCCTCGACGGCCGGGTGGTCGACGCGAAGCGCCTGCTGGAGCAGAAGGCGAACTTCCGCGACCTGGAACACGGCTACGCCGCCAGCCACATCGCGCGCCTGCAAGACAACACCGCCCAGAGCATCGAGACGAGCGCACTGCACCTCGACCTGATCAGCGACCTGAAGCGCATTAACTCGCACATCTGCTCCATCGCCTACCCGATTCTGGAGTCGGCCGGTGCGCTCTCGAAGACGCGCATCCGCCAGTCGCAGATGGGCGACCTGGAGGCGTGATGGCCGCCCGCACGTTGAAGCTTGCCGACATCGAACTGCTGTTCCAGCGCCGCGGTGCCGAGCAGTACAGCGGCGAGCCCGTCACGCAGCTCGAACATGCGCTGCAGACCGCGCACCTGGCCGAGCAATCGGGCGCGGGCGATGCGCTGGTCACCGCCTGCCTGCTGCATGACCTGGGGCATTTGCTCAACGACCAAGGTCGCGGTTTGAACGACACGCCTTCGCTGCGCGGCATCGACGACGCGCACCAGTACTTCGCGCTGCCGTTCCTGCGCGGCCTGTTCACGCCCGCGGTGCTCGACGCGATCCAGCTGCATGTGGACGCGAAGCGCTACCTGTGCTGCGCCAATGCCGGCTATCACGCCAGGTTGTCTGAAGACTCGAAGCGCAGCCTGGTGCTGCAAGGCGGCGTGTTCGAGCCGCAGCAGGCGCAAGCCTTCATCGCGCAGCCCGGCGCCTTCGATGCCGTCATGCTGCGCCAGTGGGACGACCTGGCAAAGCAGGCCGCCCTTCCCACGCCGCCGCTGGCGCACTTCCTGGAACTCGCTTCGCGCTGCGCGCTGCCAACACCTTCATGACGCTCACCTGGCCGGTCGTGCTGGCCGTGCTGTTCGGGGCGCTGCTGCACGCGTCGTGGAACGCGCTCATCAAGGCCGGCGCCGACAAGGCGCTGGACACCGCGCTCGTGCACTTCATGGGCGCGCTCGTCGCCCTGCCCCTGATGCTGTGGTTCGGCCTGCCGGCGCCGACGGCGTGGCCTTACATCGGCGCCTCGCTCGTCATCCACATCGGCTACTACGTCGCGCTCGTGGGCGCGTACCGGCATGGTGAGCTGGGTCTGACCTACCCGATCATGCGGGGCTTCGCGCCGCTGCTGGTCACGCTGGGCAGCAGCGCGGTGATCGGCGAGGCACCCAGCGTCGCCGCGTGGGCCGGCACGCTGGGCATCACGTTGGGTGTCACGCTCGTGGGCCTGGCCCACCCGGGCGAGGCGCTGCAGCACCGCAAGGCGCTCGCCTTCGCCTTTGCCAATGCAGTGATCATCGCCGGCTATACCTTCGTCGACGGGCTGGGCGTGCGCGCCTCGGGCGATGCGCTGCGCTACGTGTTCACGCTGTTCGTGCTCGACGGCGTGGCCTACCCGCTGATCGTGTGGGTGCGGCGCGGGCCCGAGGGGCGCGTGGTGATCTTGGCCTACGCGCGGCGGCGTTGGGCCGTGGCGGCGCTGGGCGGGGCAGCATCCATCGGTTCGTACGCCATTGCGCTGTGGGCCATGACGCGTGCACCCGTGGCCAGCGTGGCGGCGCTGCGCGAAACCTCGGTGCTGTTCGCCGCCGTGCTGGCCACGGTCCTGCTCGGCGAACGCTTCGGTTGGCAGCGCGCTGCGGGCACGGCGGTGGTGGTGGGCGGCGTGATGGCGCTGCGGTTCGCATAGGCACTGGGTCGCCGGGCTCGAGGGGTTTGTTTTGCGACAGCGACGGCGGGTGTGCGCGAGCGAACATCCAAATGCCGCAACGTTGCATGAACGCATCGACCAAGTTGCGTGGTCGGCTTCCGGGGCGCCCTGTCATTCACGGCCGAAGCGCCCTTTCGTCATGCCCCTGTTGCCCCCCCGCCAAGAAGAACGAACCGTTCAGGGGCGGCGAATCCACGCCCAGCCGGGCTGCTGCCTTCGCGCACGCTGGGCTGACCACGTCACGCTGTGGCGTGCACCTGAACCGGCCGCGCTGTAGGAGGCCGACCACATGGCGGGGCGGCGGCAGCCGATGGTGCCGGTGACGCGAGCGCCGCACCATTCGGCGGTGGCAAGTTTGCCGGGGTGCCTTGTTTGCCCACTGTGCCACACCCCACCACTTGCGAAGGATCTCTCATGAACTCAATGATCTTGACGGCCGCTCTGGCTGCAGTACTCGGCCTCGCCGCTTGCGACAAACCCACGGTGGTCAACGTGCCGCCTGCGCAGGTCGGTGTTCCCGGCCCGGCCGGCGCCACCGGTGCCACCGGTTCGACAGGCTCGACCGGTGCCACTGGCAAGACGGGGGATGGCACGACCATCATCGTCACGCCAGCCGCCTCGGCGCCGAACTGAGCCCCATACCGCCAACTTGCACCGGAGAGACCCATGGGCATCGGAACCATTCTGCTGATCATCCTGATCCTCGCGCTGGTCGGGGTATTGCCGACCTGGGGCCACAGCCGCAGCTGGGGCTATGGCCCGAGCGGCGGGCTGGGTCTGGTCGTCGTGATCCTGATCGTGCTGTTGTTGATGGGCCGCATCTAGCCGCTGCCCGCAGGTGCCCGCACACGCCCCCGCTCTCGGTTCTTGTCGCAAACCACCTGACCGAACTGCTGCCGCGCCCCGAGCGCGTGCGCCTTCTGGCGTCGTGTAAGCCGATTCAGCTTCTTCTGGGCAACGTGGTGCAAGAGCCGAGCATGCCCAAGCGTCACGCCGTCCCGACCGATGGCTTCATCTCGATGGTGGCCATGAGCGACGGTAATCCGGCCATCGAGGTCGCCGTGACCGCCGACGCGGCCATGTACCGCGCGAAACGCCAGCAAACCGGCCACGCCTTCTTCGATGACTTGTCAGACAAATCGAAGGTCGGCGCGCTCCAGACCCGGCGGCTGCCGAGAGCCCAGGCAATGCGCTAACCTCGCGGCCCCATGCCGTTGCCTACCCAAGCCCGAATCGTCATCGTGGGTGGCGGCATTGCCGGCTGCTCTGTGGCTTATCACCTGAGCCTGCTCGGCGAGCGCGACGTGCTGCTGCTGGAACAAGGCCGGCTCACCTGCGGCACCACCTGGCATGCGGCCGGCCTGATCGGCCAGATGCGGCCGAACCGCAGCATGACGCAGATGAGCCGCTACGGCATCGAGCTGTATTCGAAGCTCGAAGCCGAGACCGGCCTGGCCACCGGCTGGAAGCAATGCGGCAGCGTCAACGTGGCGGGCACGGCAGAGCGCATGCAGGTGCTGCGCAAACAGGCAGCGCTGGCGCGCAGCTTCGGTGTGGAAGTCGACGTGATCAGCGCCCAGCGTGCCGGCGAGTTGTACCCGCTGCTCCGCACCAGCGACCTGCACGGCGGCCTTTGGTTCCCGGGTGACGGCAAGGCCAACCCGGCCGACCTGACCCTGTCCCTCGCAAAGGGTGCCCGTCTGCGCGGCGTGAAGATCGCCGAGGGCGTGGAAGTGACCGGCGTGCTCAACGAAGGCGGTCGCGTCAGCGGCGTTCGCGCCGTGCAGGAGGGGCAAGCGCAGGAGCTGAAGTGCGAGGTACTCATCAACTGTGCCGGCCAATGGGCGCGCCAGTTCGGCCGGCTGGCTGGCGTGAACGTGCCGCTGTACTCCGCCGAGCACTTCTACATCGTCACCGACCGCATAGCCGGCGTGCACCCGATGCTGCCGGTGATGCGCGACCCCGATGGCGGCATCTACTACAAGGAAGAGGTCGGCGGCCTGCTGATGGGCGGCTTCGAGCCGAAGGCCAAGCCGTGGGCGATGGACCCGATCCCGCCGACCTTCCAGTTCGAATTGCTCGGTGAAGACTGGGACCAGTTCGAGCCGCTGATGAAGGCCGCGATGCACCGCACTCCATGTTTGGAAACCGCGCGGGTGAAGATGCTGCTCAACGGGCCGGAGAGCTTCACGCCCGACGGCAACTTCATCATCGGCGAGGCCCCGGAGCTTCGCAACTACTATGTTGCCGCAGGCTTCAACTCGGCTGGCATTGCCAACTCGGGCGGTGCGGGCAAGCTGATCGCCGAATGGGTGATCGGCGGTGAAGCACCCTGCGACGTGTGGGACGTAGACATTCGCCGTTTCGCCCCGTTCACCGCCAACCGCAAGGCCTTGGCCGAGCGCACCGGCGAGACGCTGGGCCTGCACTACGCCATGCGCTGGCCGCGCCACGAACTCGCCACCGCGCGGCCGCTGCGAACCTCGCCGCTGTATGACTTGCTCGGGTCCAAGGGTGCGGTTTTCGGCAGCAAGAACGGCTGGGAGCGCGCGAACTACTTCAAGCCGGCCGGTGCAGGCAGCGCCCGGCCCGGCCTGGGCCGGCCCGACTGGCTGCCCTGGGTGCAGGCCGAACAGCGCGCCACGCGCGAAACCGTGGCGCTGTACGACCA
>JANXWV010000102.1 GCA_025350965.1 Rhizobacter sp. | reverse complement strand
CAGCGCCTCTTGGTGCCGCACGCGCAGCCAGCTGTCGTCGGCGCCGCTTTCGCTGGCTGCATCGACGTAGTCGAGCCCGGTCTTGCGCTGGTCACCGACGAAGAACAGGTAGCCCAGCATCTCGACCTCGTCGCGCTGCTGACCCTCGCCGAGCATGGCGGCCACCGGCAGGCCGAGGTGCTGGCCGAGCAGGTCGAGCAGCGCCGACTCGATGGCCGTGACCACGTGGATCGTGGTGCGCAGGTCGAAGGTCTGCAGGCCGCGGCCGCCGGTGTCGCGGTCTTGGAATTTCGTGCGCACCGCCTGCAGCAGCCGCTGCACATCACCGACGGGCTGCCCCACGATCAGCGCAGCGCCGTCTTCCAGCGTGCGACGGATCTTTTCGCCGCCCGGCACTTCGCCCACACCGGTGCGGCCGGCGCTGTCGCGTGCGATCACCAGGTTGCGGGTGAAGAACGGGCCGTGCGCGCCGCTCAGGTTGAGCAGCATCGAGTCGCGCCCGGCGACTGGAATGACGCGCAGTTCGGTGACGGTCGGGGTGGCATTCATGGTCGAGCGGTCGGGGGTTCCCGGTGAGTGATGTTTACATCATGTCATCAGTCATCGTACAACTAGACGCTGCGGATGCTAGTGGAAGCCGAGCCTGCGCACAAGGCCATCGTTGCGTCAACGACCGGCTTCGCCGAGCGCAGCGGCGCGGCGCCGCCGCTCTTTGCTGTTCGCCAGATGGGTGCGCATGGCGGCGCGAGCGGCCTCCACATCCTGGCCTTCGATCGCGTCGACGATGCTGCTGTGCTCGGCATTCACGCGCCGCAGGTAGGCCTGCCGCTCCTCGTCGGCAGGCTTCATCGGGTCGAGCCGGGCGCGCGGAATGATCATCGAGCCGAGCGTGGCCATCAGGTTGGCGAAGTGCGGGTTCTGGGTCGCCCGTGCAATTTCAAGGTGGAATTGAAAGTCAGCGCCTACTGCGTCTCTGCCGTCCTCCACGGCTTGCGTAAAGGCATCTAGCGCGTCGCGCATCACGAGCAGGTTCTGCGCCGTTCGGCGCTGCGCGGCCAAGCCGGCGGCCTCGGTTTCAACGCCGATGCGCAGCTCCAGCATGGCCACCACGTCGCGCAGGGTTGCCAGTTGGTCGGGCCCGATGCGAAAAGCCGCGCCGTCGCCCAACCCCACCACGAAAGTGCCGACCCCGTGGCGTGTTTCCACCAGCCCCGAGGCTTGCAGGCGCGAGATCGCGTCGCGCACCACGGTGCGGCTGACACCGAACTCGGCCATGAAGGCGGCCTCGGTCGGGAACTTGTCGCCAGGCGCGAGCCGTCCGTCGCGAATGCGGTCGCCGAGCGACTCGACGAGTTCATGGGCCAGCGTGCGGGGCCGGCGGCGAGGGGGGTGCAGGTCAGGGGTCATGCGCTTCCGGGGAAACCCCGACCTGCCGCTATTGACAGCGCAGATCGGTCGGATAACATCGCTCAAGTTGTACGACAACTGATGACGTATGGCAAGCAGCTGAAACCAGACTCTAGCAAAAACACCGAGCCAAAGCGCCCGTCATGAGCTTCCCTTCCGCACCCCAGCCCGCGCTGTTCGGGCGCCTGCTGCTCACCGGCGCAGCCGGCGGCCTCGGGCGCCAGTTGCGGCCGCGCCTGAAGGCGCATTGCACGCATCTCAGGCTCAGCGACATCGCCGATCTGGGCACGGCCGCGCCCGGAGAAGAGTTGGCGCCCGCCGCGCTGGAGCGGGCCGACGACATGCTGCGCCTGCTCGCCGGCGTCGATGCCGTGGTGCACCTCGGCGGGGTCTCCGTCGAGGGGCCGTTCGAGCCGATCCTGCAGGCCAACATCGTCGGTGCCTACAACCTGTACGAAGCGGCCCGCCTGCAGGGCGTCAAGCGCATCGTGTTCGCGAGCTCGAACCACGTCACCGGCTTTTACAAGCAGAGCGAAACGATCGACGCGCGCATGCCGGTGCGCCCCGATGGCCACTACGGCCTGTCCAAAGCCTTCGGCGAGAACCTGGCGCAGTTCTACTTCGACCGCTACGGCGTCGAGACGGTGAGCTTGCGCATCGGCTCGTCGTTCCCCGAACCGAAAGACCGCCGCATGCTCGCCACCTGGCTGAGCTTCGACGACCTCGAGCGCCTGGTCGTGGCCAGCCTCACGGCGCCGGTGGTCGGCCACACGGTGATCTACGGCATGTCCGACAACACCACGACCTGGTGGGACAACACCGCTGCCCGGCACATCGGCTACCGCGCGCTCGACACCTCCGAGCCGTTCCGCGCCGCACTGCAGGAACGCCAACCCGCACTCGACGCCAGCGACCCGGCGGTCATGTACCAGGGCGGCGGCTTCGTCAAGCAAGGGCCGTTCGAGTGAACGCGGCCGCAGCCCGGGTGCCGGAGATGCACGCCATGCCCACCACGTCCCCCACGTTCGCCAAGCCCGACGTGGCGGTGGTCAGCGCGGCGCGGGCCCGCGTTGGCGAGAGCCCGCTGTGGTCCGCGTCTGAGCAGGTGCTGTGGTGGGTCGACATCGACGGTTGCGCGCTGCACCGCTTCGATCCGGCCACCGGGCTGGATGCCGTCTGGCCCACGGCCGAACGGCTCGGCTGCGTCGCGCTGCATGCGCAGGGCGGCCTGCTCGCGGCCATGGAAACCGGCTTGTTCCACCTGCGCCCGCACATGGGCGGCAGAGTCGGCGGCTTGCTGGTCAGCACGCTGCTCGCGCCGGCCGACCACCCGCGCCCCGGCATGCGCTTCAACGACGGCCGCTGCGACCGCGCGGGCCGCTTCTGGGCAACGACCATGGTGCGCGACATGTCGCTCTCCGCAGCCTCGGGCGGGCTGGTCCGCTTCGATGCGCGGGGCTTGTCGGCGCCGCTCGTGCAGGGGCTCGTGACCGGCAACGGCCTGGCCTTCAGCCCTGCCGGCGACGTGCTCTACCTCTCCGACTCGCACCCGAGCGTGCTGCAGGTCTGGCGCTACGCGCTGCATGCTGACGGCAGCCTGGGGCCACGCCGCGCCTTCATCGACATGCGCAGCCACCCGGGCCGGCCCGACGGCGCTGCGGTCGATGCCGACGGCTGCTACTGGACCTGCGGCAACGACGCCGGCGTGTTGCTGCGCTTCACACCCGAAGGTGCGCTTGACCGCGTGCTCAAGTTGCCGGTAAGCAAGCCCTCGATGTGCGCCTTCGGCGGCGCGCAGCTCGACGAGCTGTACATCACCTCGATCACGCCCAACGCACCGGCCGCCGGCTTCGACCCTGCGCTCGACGGGGCGGTGCTGATGCTTCGCCCCGGTGTGCGCGGCCTCAACGAAGCTGCCTTCACGCCAGACCCGCCCCCACAGGAGACACAACCATGACCACCCGCCGCAAACTCTTCAACCTGCTCGCTGCCGCCCTCGCGAGTGCTGCACCCTTCGCGGCCCATGCCCAGAACATCGTGATGAAGGCCGCCGACGTGCACCCCGCCGGCTACCCGAACGTGGTTGCGATCGAGAACATGGGCAAGAAGCTGAGCGCCGCCACCAACGGCCGCATCACGTTCCAGATGTTCCCCGGCAGCGTGCTTGGCGGCGAGAAAGAGATGATCGAGCAGACGCAGGTCGGCGCGATCCAGATCCTGCGCACGTCGCTCGGGCCCGTCGGCCCCGTGGTGCCCGAGGTGAACGTGTTCAACATGCCGTTCGTGTTCCGCAACGAAGCCCACATGCGCGCCGTGATCGACGGCCCCATCGGCGCCGAGTTGCTGGCCAAGATCAGCGCGTCGCCCGCCAAGCTGGTGGCGTTGGGCTGGATGGACGGCGGCTCGCGCAGCCTCTACACCAAGAAGCCGGTGCGCAAGCCCGAAGACCTGAAGGGCCAGAAGATCCGCATGATGGGCAACCCGCTGTTCGTGGACACCATGAACGCGATGGGCGGCAACGGCATCAGCATGGGCTACGGCGAGGTGTTCACCGCCATTCAGACCGGCGTGGTCGACGGCGCCGAGAACAACCCGCCCAGCATGTTCACCGCCAACCATTTCCAGGCCGGCGCGAAGTACTACACGCAGACCAACCACCTGATCATCCCGGAGATCTTCGTGATGTCGAAGGTGACCTGGGACAAGCTCTCGAAAGACGATCAGGCGCTGGTGCAGAAGTTCTCACGCGAAGCGCAGATGGAACAGCGCGGCCTGTGGGACAAGAGCGTGGCCGACTACACCGCGAAGCTGAAGGCCGCCGGCGTCGAGTTCATCGAGATCGACAACAAGCCGTTCTACGACGCCACTGCACCGGTGCGGGCGAAGTACGGCGCGAACTATGCGGAACTGATCAAGCGCATCGAAGCCGTCAAGTAAGGCCGCGCGCGCACCGCCATGAACCACCCCTTCGTCCGCTTAATGGACCGGCTCTACCTCGCGAGCATCTGGGTCGCGGGCGTCGCCATTCTGTGCATGTCGCTCATCATCCCGTGGGGCGTGTTCACGCGCTATGTGCTGGGCACCGGCTCGCAGTGGCCCGAGCCCATCGCGATTCTCCTGATGATGGTGTTCACGTTCATCGGCGCGGCCTGTGCCTACCGGGCCGGCGGGCACATCGCGGTCGACATGGTCACCGAGCAGTTGCCGCCGCGCGTCAAGGGCGCGGCGGCGCACCTCGTCAATCTGCTGATGCTGATCGTGTGCCTCTTCGTCGCGTTCTACGGTGCGCGGCTCTGCGTCGCGACCTGGGGCCAGTCGATCGCCGAACTCGACTGGCTGCCGGTCGGGCTGACCTACGCGTCGCTGCCGCTCGGCAGCATCGTCACGCTGCTGTTCGTGATCGAGCGCATGGTGTTCGGCTCGCAGGCAGAGCGCCCCATCGTGCGCTACGAAGACCATCTCGTCGAAGCAAACGAAGGCGCCCACTGATGGACATGCTGGTGCTGCTCGGCAGCTTCTTCCTGCTCATGGCCGTCGGCGTGCCGATTGCCTATTCGCTCGGCCTGGCCTCGCTGGTGGGCGCGCTGTGGATCGACGTGCCGCTCGACGCGGTGATGATCCAGATCGCCTCGGGCGTCAACAAGTTCTCGCTGCTCGCCATTCCCTTCTTCGTGCTCGCGGGCGTCATCATGGCCGAAGGCGGCATGTCGCGCAGGCTGGTCGCTTTCGCGAGCGTGCTGGTGGGGTTCATCCGGGGCGGCCTGTCGCTCGTGAACATTCTTGCGTCGACCTTCTTCGGCGGCATCTCCGGCTCGTCGGTCGCCGACACCGCGAGCATCGGCTCGGTGCTGATCCCGGAGATGGAGAAGAAGGGCTACCCGCGCGACTTCGCCACGGCTGTGACGGTGAGCGGTTCGATGCAGGCCATCCTGATTCCGCCGAGCCACAACATGGTGATCTACTCGCTCGCCGCGGGCGGCACGGTGTCTGTGGCCAGCCTCTTCATGGCGGGCGTGCTGCCGGGCCTGCTGACGGGCCTGATGCTGGCCGCGTTGTGCCTGTACGTGGCCCGCCGCGAGAACTACCCGAAGGGCGACAAGATCCCGATGAAGGCGGCGCTGAAGATCGCGGGCGAGGCGATGTGGGGCCTGATGACGATGGTCATCATCCTCGGCGGCATTCTGTCGGGCGTGTTCACTGCCAACGAGTCGGCTGCGATGGCGGTGGTCTGGGCCTTCTTCGTCACGATGTTCGTCTACCGCGACTACCGCTGGCGCGACCTGCCCAAGCTCGTGCACCGAACGGTCAAGACGGTCACGGTCGTGATGATCCTGATCGGCTTCGCGGCGAGCTTCGGCTACGTGATGACGCTGATGCAGATCCCGCTGAAGGTGACGACCTTCTTCACCAGCGTGTCCGACAACAGGTACGTGATCCTGATGCTCATCAACGTCATGCTGCTGATCCTCGGCTGCCTGATGGACATGAGCCCGTTGATCCTGATCCTCACGCCCATCCTGCTGCCGGTGGTCAAGTTGCTGGGCGTCGACCCGGTGCACTTCGGCATGATCATGATGGTGAACCTGGGCATCGGCCTCATCACGCCGCCAGTGGGCACGGTGCTGTTCGTCGGCAGTGCCGTGAGCAAGTTGCCGATGGGCCAGATCACCCGCGCGATGAAGCCGTTCTTCGTGGTGCTGTTCGGTGTGTTGATGCTGGTGACGTATGTACCGGCGATTTCTCTGTGGCTTCCAAAGATGATGGGGTTGTGATGCGCAAGTCGTTCTCTTTGATGACACTTGCCCTCATCGGGCTGGCCGCGCTGCCCGCGTCTGCACAAGACGCGTGGCCTGCCGCCAAGCCCGTCAAGATCATCGTGCCGTTCGCCGCAGGTGGCACGTCCGATGCGCTGGCGCGCCTGCTCGGGCAGAAGCTGCAAGAGGCATTGAAGCAGACGGTGATCGTCGAGAACAAGGCCGGCGCCGGCGGCGTGATCGGCGCCGATGCGGCGGCCAAGTCGCCCCCCGACGGCTACACGCTGCTGCTGGGCACGATTGCCTCGCACGCCATCAACCCGGCGATGCAGCCGAAGATGCCGTACGAGGTGATGCGCGACTTCGCGCCGGTGTTCTTCGTCGGCAACATCGCCAACGTGCTGCTCGTAGGCGCTGCGCAGCCGATGAAGAACGTGCAGGACGTGATCAAGGCAGCGAAGGCCAAGCCCGGCACCCTGGGCTACGGCACACCGGGGGCGGGCAGCTCGCAACACCTGTCGGGCGAGAAGTTCAAGCTCGACGCGGGTGTCGACCTGGTGCACATCCCGTACAAAGGCAGCGGCCCGTCGATGCAGGACCTGATCGCGGGGCAGATCCCGATGAGCTTCGACACGGCGCTGACCGCGCTGCCGCACATCACCAGCGGCAAGATCCGCGCACTGGCCGTGACGTCGGGCAAACGCGCGAAGGTGCTGCCCGATGTGCCCACGCTCGCCGAGAGCGGGCTGAAGGGCTTCGACGTGGCCTCGTGGCAGGCGATCTACGCGCCGGCGGGCACGCCCGCGCCCATCGTCAAGCGCCTGAACGACGAGCTGACGAAGATCGTGGCGCAAACGGCTGTGGCCGCGCGCTTCTACACGATGGGTGTGGAAAATGTGCCGATGACGCCCGCCCAGTTCACCGACTTCCAGAAGGCCGAACTGGTGAAGTGGGCCAAGGTCGTGAAAGACGCGAACGTCAAGCCGGAATGAGCCCGAGGTGACGCAGCCGCTGACCATCACGATGCACCCTGGCGACAACGTCGCTATCGTTGCGAACGACGGCGGGCTGCCCGCCGGCACCGTGCTGACCACTGGCCTGCTGCTGCGCGACAAAGTGCCGCAAGGCCACAAGGTCGCGCTCGAAGACATCACCGCCGACGCGCCGGTGCGCCGCTACAACGTGACCATCGGCCACGCGCTGAAAGCCATTGCCGCCGGCAGCTGGGTGCATGAGCGGCTGCTGAAGTTGCCGGCAGCACGCGAACTCACGGGCTTGCCTGTCGCAACGGTGCGGCCGGCGCCGCAAGCCCCGCTCGAAGGCTTCACGTTCGAGGGCTACCGCAACGCCGACGGCTCGGTCGGCACGCGCAACATCTTCGCCATCACGACCACCGTGCAGTGCGTGGCCGGGGTGGTCGACTTCGCGGTACAGCGCATCAAGGCCGAGTTGCTGCCGCGCTTCCCGAACGTCGATGATGTGGTGGGGCTGGAGCACACCTACGGCTGCGGCGTGGCCATTGACGCGCCGGGCGCCGAAATCCCGATCCGCACGCTTCGCAACATCAGCCTGAACCCCAACTTCGGCGGCGAGGTGATGGTGGTGAGCCTGGGCTGCGAGAAGCTGCAGCCCGAGCGCTTGATGCCGCCGGGCAGCTTTGCCATCGTCGATGAACGCAGCGTCGCCGGGCGCCTTGAAGGCGGCGTCCAAACCGCCGCGCTCGACGTCGTGTGCCTGCAGGCCGAGCAACACGTCGGCTTCATGTCGATGGTCGAGTCGATCCTGGCGCAGGCCGAGCCCCACCTCGTTCGCCTGAACGCGCGAACGCGCACCGCCGTGCCCGCGAGCGAACTCGTCGTCGGCGTGCAGTGCGGCGGCAGCGATGCCTTCAGCGGCGTCACCGCCAACCCGGCGGTCGGCTTCTGCACCGACCTGCTGGTGCGCGCGGGTGCGACCGTGATGTTCAGCGAGACCACCGAAGTGCGCGACGGCATCGATCAACTCACGTCGCGCGCGGCGAACGCAGAAGTTGCGAACGCGATGATCCGCGAGATGGCCTGGTACGACGCGTACCTGGGTCGCGGCCAGGCCGACCGCAGCGCCAACACCACCCCGGGCAACAAGGCCGGCGGCTTGTCGAACATCGTCGAGAAGGCGATGGGCTCGATCGTCAAGAGCGGCAGCGCGCCGATCTCGGGCGTGCTGTCACCCGGCGAGAAGCTCAAGCCCGGCCAGCGCGGCCTGATCTACGCCGCCACCCCGGCAAGCGACTTCATCTGCGGCACGCTGCAACTCGCCGCCGGCATGAACCTGCACGTGTTCACCACCGGCCGCGGCACGCCCTACGGCCTGGCCGCCTGCCCGGTCATCAAGGTGGCCACGCGCAGCGATCTCGCGCGCCGCTGGCACGACCTGATGGACGTGAACGCCGGCCGCATCGCCGATGGTGCGGCGAGCATCGAAGACGTGGGCTGGGACCTGTTCCGCCTCATGCTCGACGTGGCCAGCGGCCGGAAGAAGACCTGGGCCGAACACTGGAAGCTGCACAACGCACTGGTGCTGTTCAACCCGGCGCCGGTGACTTGAGACGCGATCAGGTTCGGCCGACATCCAGCGGCGTCAAAATATGATGCTTGTCATATTTTGCGCTACAGTCACCCCATGTCCCGTCAGCCGACACGCCGCGAAGCCACTCACGACCGGATCGTCGAGGTTGCTGCACGCACGCTGCGCCGCAATGGCTACGCCGGCGTCGGCGTGGCCGATGTCATGAAGCAGGCCGGGTTGACGCATGGCGGCTTCTACGCCCATTTCGAATCACGCGACGCCTTGCTGGCCGAAGCCATCGCGCGGGCCGGGCGGGACAGTGCCGCGACGATGGGTCAGCGTGTCGCCGCGAGCCGCTCGCGCGGAGAAAGCGCGCTGCGCGCTGTCGTCGAGGGCTATCTCTCCGACACCCATTTGAGCAGCACCGAGACCGGCTGTGTGGTTGCCGCGCTCAGCTCCGAAATGCCGCGCCAGGCGCCCACGCTGCTGGCGCCGTCCGTCGAGCGCGTGCGCAAGCTGATCGCCTTGGTGCAGCGCGCGCTGCCCGAGGGCGGCACCAAGGAGCAGGCCATGGTCATTGCCAGCACCCTGGTCGGCACGCTGCAGCTGGCGCGGACACTGGGTGTCAACGCCCAAGGCAAGGCCATGCTGGCCGCAGCCCGCCACGCCTTGCTGGCGCAGTACGACACCCCATGACGCTTGTTCCAGCCGCGCGGCGATGCGCATTTCCAAACGACGCCCACAAATATGATGTTTATCATATAAATGCGTCGCACCCCTTCCAGGAGCCTCCATGAAACTCGACAATGCCACTGCCTGCATCACCGGCCTGCTGCTCGGCAACCACGGCAAGAGCAGGTCGGCCGACCCGGCGGTCTGTCTCCAGGCGATCAGCCGCTGAGCCGGCCATGACTGCCGTCACCACCGCCACCGATGCACCGGTCGTCGCCGGCGGCGAGACCCGCGCTTCGCCCTGGCCCGTCTTCTGGGTCGCCAGCATCGCGGTCTTCCTGGTGTCGCTCGACACGACAATGCTGTTCGCCGCATTCCGCGCCGTGCGCGCCGGCTTCCCCGGCACCTCTGCTGCCGACATGTCGTGGTTGCTGAACGCCTACACAGTGGTCTATGCCGCGATGCTGATACCGGCCGGCGGCCTTGCCGACACGCACGGGCGCAAGAAAATCTTCCTGCTCGGCGTCACCTTGTTTCTGGCCGCGTCAGCGGCCTGCGGGCTGGCCGGCACGGTCGGCTGGTTGATCGCTGCGCGCGTTGCACAGGCCGTTGGCGCCGCGCTGCTGACGCCGGCATCGCTGTCCATCGTGCTCGACGCCTTTCCGCAGAACAAGCGTGCGGTCGCAGTCAGCCTGTGGGGCGCGGTCGGTGGCCTGGCTGCAGCGATCGGCCCGAGCGTGGGCTCGTTCGTGGTCGATGCGGTCGGCTGGCCGTGGGCCTTCTACCTGAACCTGCCGCTGGGTGCGCTCTCGCTGTGGCGCGGTGCCGCGCTGCTGAAAGAAGCGAAGAAGCCCGAGGCCCGGCGCCGCGTCGATGGTGTCGGCATGGCCTTGCTGATGCTCGGCGTGGGCGCGCTCGCGCTCAGCATCGTGCAGTCGGAGTCGCCGCATTGGTCGCGCACCGAGTTGATCGCCGCAGCCGTCACCGGCGCGATCGCGTTGGCCGGCTTTGTCGCGTGGGCCCGCGTCGCCACCGCGCCGCTGGTCGACCTGCGGCTGTTCAAGCACCGCACCTACACGTTCGTGAACCTCGCGACGCTGGCCTTCGGCACGGCGTTCTCGATGATGTTCTTCGCCTTCTTCTTCTACATGACCGAGGTTTGGCACTACACGCTGCCCCAGGCGGGCCTCGCGATCACGCCGGGGCCGCTGCTGGTGATCCCGTTCGCGGTGATGTCCGGGCGGCTGGCGGCGCGGCTCGGGCACCGGCCATTCCTCGTCGGCGGCGGGCTGATTTACGCCGCTGCCGGGCTGTGGTTCATGCTCGTGCCAGGTCCCGAGGCGGCCTACCTGACGCACTGGCTGCCCGGCCTCGCGATGAGCGGGATCGGCGTCGGCCTGGTGCTGCCGTCGCTGTCGGCGGCGGCGGTGAACCGCCTGCCCGCCGACCAGTACGCGGTGGGCAGCGCGGTGAACCAGGCCACGCGTCAGATCGGTTCGGTGATGGGCGTGGCAGTCACGGTGCTGCTGCTCGGCCACGCGGGGCTGACGCACGCGAGCTTCGTGCCCCTGTACGCCTGCCACGTCGGGCTGGCCTTGCTGACGGCACTGCTGTGCCTGCCGGTGAACACCCGGCCCGTCGCCGCGAAGAACTGATTCGGCCGCCCGTCTGATTCCGCGCCTGGCGGGGTCAACGGTCGCAATCGCCAGCGCTGCGGCGTCAGCCGCGCCGCGCCGCGTCGATCATGGCGATGTCGATCTTGGTCATCCGCATCATCGCTTCGAAAGCACGCTTGGCCGCCGCGTGATCGGGGTCGGCGATGGCGTCGATCAGGGCGCGGGGGGTGATCTGCCACGACAGGCCCCACTTGTCCTTGCACCAGCCGCATTGGCTCGCCTGGCCGCCGTTGCCGATGATCGCGTTCCACACGCGGTCGGTCTCGGGCTGGTCGTCGGTCGTCACCTGAAACGAAAACGCTTCACTGTGCTTGAACATCGGGCCGCCGTTCAGCCCGACGCAAGGGATGCCCATCACGGTGAATTCCACCGTCATAACATCGCCCTCATTGCCCGAAGGGTAGTCACCCGGCGCGCGGTGGACCGCGCCCACCGCACTGTTCGGGAAGGTCTCGGCATAGAACTGCGCGGCGTCCAGCGCGGTGCCGTCGTACCAGACGCAGATCGTGTTTTTGCTGACCATGGCCATCCTCCAATTCGCGAAAGAGGAACGGGAAGAGGAAGGGTACAGCCATCGCGCCTGTTTGCAGGTGCGGTCGGCAGCAGCGCGGCGGTTGGCGTCGGGCAGAACTTTTTTCAGCCGAGTTGAGCTGTTTGGCGCGGAGTCGACGCGTAGACAACAAACCCCCCTCTCGAAATGGAAACTGCCGTGAACACACTGAAGCTTCAACACCCCCGGATGGCCACCGCCCTGACGGCCACCCTGACCGCCATGCTGCTGTCTGCCTGCGGCGGCGGCGATGACACCACGGGCGTCACGCCCACACCCGTGCAGGCCACGCCCGCGCCGACCGCCCTCACGCTGGCGGGCACCGCCGCCACGGGTGCGGCCATTGCGGGCGGCACGGTCACAGCCAACTGCACCGCGGGCACAGCCACTGGGGTCACGGCCGCCGACGGCAGCTTCACGCTGACCTTGGACAAAGGCCAGGTCGCGCCCTGCCTGCTGCGCGTGAGCAAGGTCGGCCCGCCGGCCATCGAGTTGTACGGCTTCGCCGCCACCGCCGGCCACGTGAACATCACCACCCTGACCGACACCGCGCTGACCCGCGCACTGGCGGCCAGCCCCGCCGAGGTGTTTGCCACCTTCGACACCGCCCGCGCCAACGCCATCAACACCGCCTTGCCTGCGGCCATCACGTATGTGCAAACGCAGCTCGCAGCCGGCAAGCTGGGCGCCGTGCCGGCCAACCTGATGACGCTCAGCTTCGTGGTGGGCGACAACTTCGACAAGTTGCTGGACGGCATCGGCGCGGCCTTCCTGGGTGCGGGCCACACCTATGCGGACTGGATTGCCCAGGTGAAAATAGGTGCAGACCTGATCAGCATCATCACGCCGGCGGTCGTTACCGCTGGCGACATCACCGTCTCGCCGGCCATCCTGGCACTGCCGCTGACGGGCAAACTGGCTTACCTGAAAACAGCCGCCGACCTGGCCGGTTTCAGCGGCTCGCATGTGTTCGGCCGGGGCGTGCGCAGCGCCCTCCAGACCACCAGCAACCTGTTCCCGGTGTTCACGGCGGTCAGCGACTGCAAGTTCGGCATCGAGGGCAGCGAGTTCGTGTTCAGCGCCAGTGGCCAGACGACCCGGGTCTCGATGACGCCCTATGTCGCTGTGCTGAACGGCGTGGAATACCCCAGCTCCTACGCAACGGTCTTGCCGCGCAATGCATTCGGCAACACCACCACGATGACCGTGGTCAGCGCGCCGGACGCAACCGGCAAGAGCAACGCAGTTTCGCTGACGATCGAGAACGGCATCGTGACCGACGCCAGCGCCATCGACGCGGCCACCGGCACGGGCACGAGCTGCGGCGCTTCGACCGGCGGCAACCTCAACACCGACCGCAGCCTCGACGCCTTGAGCCTGCCCACCGCGCTGGTGGCCGAACTCAAGGCCAGCGCGGTCGCCAAGGGTGGCTTGGTCAGCGTGGCCAGCAAGGCCGTCACGGGCGCCGACCTGACCGGGTTCGCAGTCGCAGTGAACTTCGGCAATGGCACGTACGCCAGCTACAACGCCGACTTCACGGTCAAGGACGTGACCCGCGTCACCGACTGCAAGGTGGACATCACCGGCGGCGTGGTGCGGCTGCGCTCGGCCCAAGCGGGCTACGACCGCAGCTTCACGCTCAACCTGGCCACCTACGCCTACCAGGTCAACACCGACAAGCTGAGCTTCACGGGCCGCGAGAGCACCGACCTGACCGCTGCCAGCACCACCGTCTTCATCGACGAGCGCACCAGCGTGCCGTTCTTGACCAGTATCGAGGGCAGCGACCTGTTCGGCGCCAAGCCCGGTCTGCTGAGCTGCCCGCGCGGCTGATCTCTGGCCGGCGTTGCATCCGCAGCGCCGGCGCAGCTTCAGTCACGGTCCCGGCCGTGCGAGCGGTGGTCGTTCCACTCGTGGTGGTGACGGCGCTCCCACTCGCGGCGCTGCCACTCGGCATGCCGCCACGCACGCTCACGCTCGAAGCGGGCTTCATACGACGGCTGCCACGGGCGCTCGTAGACATACGCCGGCGGCTGCACGTAGATCGGGCGCGGCTGCACGTACACCGGCTGCGGCTGCACATACACAGGTTGCGGTTCGACATAGACCGAACGGGCCGGGATGCCGACCGAGAAGAACACATCTGTGTGCGCTTGCGCGCCTGTTGCGGCGCCGAGCGCGGCTGCGGCGAGCAGGGCAACTGCCGCGAATCGGGAAGAGACGGAACGCTTCATGGTGACTCCTTGAGTGACGGTGAAGCCATCTTGCGCGCCGGTGCGTGAACGCTTCCTGAACGAACCCGAGACCGTTCAGGCGGCCTGCAGCACGATATCGACACGGGCACCGCCCAGGTCCGAGCGCGACAACGTCAACTCGCCGTCGTGGCTGGCCACCAGGTCGTTGACGACGGCCAGGCCCACGCCGTGCCCGGTCACCTTCTCGTCGCCGCGCACGTGCAGCTGCAAGATGGATTGCGTGTCACCGAAGCCCGGCCCATCGTCATCGACGCGCAGATGGAGCCTCCGGCCTTCGCGCCGCGCACTCACGGCAACTCGGTGGCGCGCCCACTTGGCGGCGTTGTCCATCAGGTTGCCGAGCATCTCGAAGGCGTCGCCTTCGTCGATGCGCCAGGCCAGGTCGTCGGGCACGTCGAGCGTGAAGACGAGCCCTTTGTCGGCATAGACCTTGACCAGCGAGTCGCGCACGCGGCTCGCCACCTGCGCGAGCAGCAGGTAAGGCGCAAAGCGCGACGAGCCACCGGCCGCCGCGCGGGCCAACTGGTGCGCAACGATGCCGTCCATGCGCGCGACCTGCTCGGTCACGACCGCCGGCAACGCCGCCGGCTCGGCCAGGCCGGTGCGCAGCACGGCCAGGGGCGTCTTCAGGCTGTGGGCGAGGAAGCTCAAGGCCTCGCGATAACGGGTCTGGCGCGTCCGCTCCTGCGCGATCAAGGTGTTGAGGTTGTCGGTGAGCGCTGTGATCTCGGCCGGGTAGCGGCCTTCCACGCTTTGCTGCGCGCCGTGCTCGATGTTGCCGATCTCGCGCGCCACGCGCCGCAGCGGCGCCAGGCCCCATTCGAGCAGCAGCGTCTGCGACAGCAGCAGCAAGGCCGCCGCACCACCGAGCCACGCCCACAAGGTTCGCTCGAACACGCTGACCTCGCGGTCGAATTCGGCCTTGTCCTCAACCACCGACAGCACCAGCGGCGCCGGCTGCGCGCGCCCGGCCCAGTTGACGCCGTAGCCGACCGCAAGGTACGCCCGCCCGCCCGCGCTGACGGTGTCGAAGCGCCACTCGCCCACCGCGACGCTGCGCATGAACGGCGCCGCGATACCCACCGCCGACGGCGACTGCCAGGCCTCGCCGCGCGCCAGGTTCACCACGTTCGCGTACAGGCCCGAGCCGGGCAGCGACAGGCGTGGCTCCGGGAACGACGGCGGCATGACGAGCGCGCCGTGCTCATCCAGCTCGGCGCCCGCCAGCAGCAGGTAGACCGTGCTTTGCAGTTGCGCGAAGCGCGCGGTGCGCACGCTGTCGGCATGGGCGCGCTGCACGGCCCAGCCTGCGCCGGCCACGAAGGCGACGAGCACCACCGTGGCGCCGAGCATCAGGCGCGCACGGATGGAGCCGGCCCCCTTCATCCGTGCCCGGATGAAGCCCACCCACCTCATCCGAGCGTGAACCGGTAGCCGCGCCCGCGCAGCGTCTCGATCGGCGCGAGGCTGCCGCCCGGGTCGAGCTTGCGGCGCAGCCGCCCGATCAGCACTTCGAGCACGTTGCTGTCGCGGTCTTCGTCGTGCGGGTAGAGGTAGTCCGACAGTTCCTGCTTGCTGACCACGCGCGCGCGCTCGCGCACCAGGAATTCGAGCAGTCGGTATTCGAACGCCGTCAGCTCGACCGGAGCGCCATCGAGCGTGGCGCTCTGGGCCGAGAAATCGACTGCGATGGGGCCGAGCACGAGCACGTCGGACGCAGCCTTCAGCGAGCGCCGCAGCAAGGCCTTGATGCGTGCCGCGAGCTCGGGGTATTCGAAGGGCTTGACGAGGTAGTCGTCGGCGCCGGCCTCCAGACCCACGACCTTGTCTTGCCAGCTGCCGCGCGCGGTGAGAATCAAGATGGGCAAGGTGCGGCCGTCGGCGCGCAGGCTCTTCACCACGTTCAGGCCGCCGAGCTTGGGCAAGCCGAGGTCGACGATGGCCAGATCGACCGGGTACTCGCGCGCCTGGAACAGGCCGTCTTCGCCGTCGGCGGATTGATCGACGCGGTAACCCTCGGCTTCGAGCTGGCGCGCCAGGCCCAGCCGCAGGGCCGCATCGTCTTCGACCAGCAGCAGGCGCATGGAGACGGCGCGCGGCTCAGCCGATGACGCGGCCGCTGGCGGCGTCGATCAGGATTACGCGAACGTCGCCCTGCGCTGTGAGCACCTTCACTCGCCAGGCCGGGCGGCGGGCGGCCTCGGTCTTTTCGACCGAGAGCACGCGGCCGCTCGCCACGCGCTGCGCTGCGGCGGCGGCTTCGTCGCGGCCGACATCGGCCCAGGCCGGCAGTGCCAGCACGATGAGCAGAGCGGCGAGCGGTGTGGCGAGTCTTTTCGCAAGAGCGTTCATGGCAGCGGGCGCGTGGCGTGCTGAAGGGGCAAGCGGGCCACTATCGTCCCACAGGTTCCACCGACACCCGCACCTTCACGAACTGCCCTGGGTTCTCGTTCATCAGCGTCGTGAACTGCTGGCCGCGATACTCGTAGGTGACCTGGTAGCCATTGATGCGGGACTGCACGTCTTCCACGTTGCGGCAGGTCGTGACTTCACGCGCGGCTTGCTCGGGCTGGTCCCAGCGGTCACGGTTGGCGAGGCGGTCGCCGGTGAATGCGCCGAGCACGGCGCCGATCGCCGTGGCGGCATCGCGGCCGTGGCCGGAGCCGACCTGGTGGCCGAGCACGGCACCGGCCACACCGCCGAGAACGGCGCCGCCGTATTCGCGCCCATTGCGCCCACCATCACGGCGGGTCTCGCGGGGGTCGCGTGGTTCATTCAGCCACTGGTTGGTGCACTCCTGGCGCGGCACGCGAACGTTCTCGTAGCGCGGCTCGACGTTGCTGACACGGGCGTTGTCGAAGTAGGTGTGCGCCTGCGCTGCAACAGCGGTGGTGGCGAGCAGGGCGGCAAGGGCGATGTGCTTCATGGGGTGGCTCCTGGGTTGATGCGGAAGTGACGGTGAAGGCATCTTGCCGGCCGCTGCATGAACCCAGGCTGAACGAAACCCAGGCTCACCAGCTGTTGCGCAGCTCCCGCAGCTTGGTGAACACGGTCTGCGCATCGGGCCGATCCGGCAGCTCGGGGAAGCTGACGCGCAGCGCGGCAATCACGCTCGGGCTCGACAAGCGCATGAAGGTGTTGAGCGTCTTCTCCTCGCCGAGCGTGGTCACGCGCGCATGGGCTGCGTCGTGGCCGGTGGCGGCCGGCAGCAGCGCGTGCGCGGCAGCGTTGTCGGGCTCGCGGTCGAGCGTGAAACGCAGGTTGTTCTCCATGTAGTCGTGCCCCGCGTACACGCGCGTGGCGTCGGGCAGCTCGGCGATCTGCTCGGCAAAGCTCGCGTACATCGCCGCCACGTTGCCGCCGTTGTGGCAGTTGCCGGCACCGGCGTTGAAGAGCGTGTCGCCCGAGAACAGCGCCGGCTCGTCGCCATGCGCGCGCAGGCAGATGTGGCACATCGTGTGGCCCGGCGTGTCCAGGCACTCCAGCTCGACGGTGCGGCCGACCTTGATCACGTCACCCGCCTTCACGCCCCGGCTCACGCCCTCGATGCTCTTGCCGGCGAGGTGGTGCGCAATCACCTTGGCGCCGGTGGCGGCCACCACCGCTGCGTTGCCGCCGGTGTGGTCATGGTGCTCATGGGTGTTGAGGATCTGCGTGATCTGCCAGCCCTTGGCCGCAGCCGTGGCGAGGCACTGGGCGTGGTCCAGCGGGTCGATGGCCAGGGCCTCGCCGCTCTCGGGGCAGGCGATCAGGTAGTTGTAGTTGCGGTAGGCGTTGCCGGTCCAGATGCGCTCGACGATCATGGGTTCTCCTTGGGGTCGGCCCATTGTAGAAAGCAGCCGGCACGGGGGCTTCGGCATGCGCACCACAATCACACCATGCCGCAACAGAAAGCACCGCGCGAAGCGCCGCACGGCCCGACACACGAAGCCGATTCCCGCTACGCCTGGACGCGCCTTCTCGCCACGCTCGCGCTGATGACCATCGGCAGCGGCGCCATGTACGTGATCGCCGTGGTGCTGCCGGCCGTGCAGGCCGAGTTCGGCGTCGCGCGCGCCGATGCCACGCTGCCCTACACGCTGCTGCTGGTGGGCTTCGGCCTCGGCGGCATCGCGATGGGCAAGGCCGCCGACCGCTTCGGTGTGATGGCGGTCGTGCTGGTCGGCGCCTGCGGCCTGGGGGCGGGCTTCGTCGCGGCGGGCCTGGCGGGCAGCCTGATGGCGTTCGCATTGATTCACGGCGTGCTGCTCGGCGCACTGGGCAGTGCGGCCACGTTCGCGCCGCTGGTGGCCGACACCTCGCTCTGGTTCGTCAAGCGGCGCGGCATTGCGGTGGCCATCTGCGCCAGTGGCAACTACCTGGCCGGTGCGGTTTGGCCGCCGATCGTGCAGCATTTCGTCGAGGTGGCGGGCTGGCGCCACACCTACATCGGCCTGGGCGTGTTCTGCGCCGTGACACTGCCGCTGATCGCCTTGCGCATGCGCGCTCGGCCACCGGTGGCGGTGGCGCTGGAAACACCGTCGATCACGCCCCACGCCGCTGCGAGCACACCGTCGATGCGCCCCTTCGGCCTCAGCCTCAACCAGGCGCAGGCCCTGCTTTGCGTGGCCGGCGTGGCGTGCTGCGTGGCGATGGCCATGCCGCAGGTGCACATCGTGGCCTACTGCGGCGACCTCGGCTTCGGCGCCGCGCGCGGCGCGCAGATGCTGTCGCTGATGCTGAGCTGCGGCATCGTCAGCCGGCTGGTCAGCGGCCTGATCTGTGACCGCATCGGCGGCCTGCGCACCTTGCTGCTCGGCTCGGTGCTGCAGGGCCTGGCGCTGCTGCTGTTCCTGCCCTTCGATTCGCTCGTGTCGCTGTACGCCATCTCGGCGCTGTTCGGCCTGTTCCAGGGCGGCATCGTGCCGAGCTACGCGATTATCGTGCGCGAGCACTTTCCGGCCAAGGAAGCCGGCGCGCGCGTCGGCACGGTGCTGATGGCCACGCTCTTCGGCATGGCGCTCGGCGGCTGGCTGTCGGGCAAGGTGTTCGACCTGACGGGCTCGTACCACGCCGCGTTCATCAACGGCATCGGCTGGAACCTCTTGAACCTGTCGATCGCGCTGTTCCTGCTGAGCCGCGTGCGCGGCCAGCAGCGCGTTGGCGCGCAGGTGGCCGCATGACGACGCAACGCGTGCTGTCGCTCATCCCACCGATGACGCAGCTCAACACGCCCTACCCGTCGACCGCGTACCTGACCGGCTTCCTGCGCTCGCGCGGCATCTGCGCGGTGCAGGAAGACCTGGCGCTGGCGCTGGTGCTCCAGCTGTTCTCGGCCACGGGGCTGGCGGCCGTGCGCGGGTGCGTGCACGCCTTGCCCGTCGCGCAGCGCACGCCGGGCGTCGCGGCCTTCGATGCCGACTTCGCGCGCCATGCCGCAACCATCGGCCCGACCATCGCGTTCCTGCAGGGGCGCGACGCCACGGTCGCGCACCGCATCGTCACGCGCAGCTTCCTGCCCGAGGGCCCGCGCTTCGCGTCGCTCGATGTCTACATCGACCCCGACGATTTCGAAGGCGGCGACCCGCTCGCGTGGGCCTTCGGCGCACTCGGTCAGCAAGACCGCGCGCGCCACCTGGCCACGCTGTACCTGAACGACCTGGCCGACGTGCTGCGCGACGCGGTCGATGCGCGCTTCGAGTTCGTGCGCTACGCCGAGCAGCTCGCAATGAGCCAGCCGACCTTCGAGCCGCTCGCCCAGTCGCTTGCGGCACCTGCGAACCTGATCGACCGGAACCTCGCATCACTCACGCTGGCCGCCATCGACAAGCACCGGCCCGACGTGGTGCTGATCTCGGTGCCCTTCCCCGGCGCGGTGTACGCGGCCTTCCGCATTGCGCAGACGATCAAGGCCCGGCACCCATGCATCCGCACCGTGCTCGGCGGCGGCTTCGTCAACACCGAACTTCGCGAGCTGAGCGAGCCGCGCGTGTTCGACTACTTCGACGCCGTGACGCTCGACGCCGGCGAGCGCCCGCTGCTCGCGCTGCTCGAACACTTCGACGGCAAGCGCGGCGCAGGCCGGCTGTCGCGGACGTTTGTGCGACACGACGGCGCGGTCAAGTACACCGACATCTCTGAGCCCGACGT
>JANXWV010000032.1 GCA_025350965.1 Rhizobacter sp. | reverse complement strand
CCCGCGAACGCCACCGTGGGCGGCTTCGCGTTCAGCGATGCCGGCGAGCCGCTCGAAGCGTGGTTCAGCGATGGTGACCTGATGCAGGTCGGCTACAACGGCAACACCGGCGTCACCGCGTACCGCACCTTCATTTGCCGGTGTGTGGCGGGTGCCCTGCAGATCTACGCCACGCTGGCGGACTACGCCGCTGGCAAGCCCCGCATCGGTGGCGAAGACGGCCACATGCTCGTCATCAACAACTCGCGCCTGACAGCCTTCAATCGAACGATCCTCACGCAGTTGTGGGCCAACAAATCGGTCGATGGAACCGGCGTGACTGTGCTCGACTACCACCACGACAAGATGGTCGACGCCGGCTTGACGATCGATTGCACGTTCACGCTGGTTGCGCAAGCCACGAGCGCCTTTCGGGACACCACCGGAACCAAGCCTTGGGCCTTCAAGCCCAACGGTTTTTACGCGCCCGACACGCCTGCAGTGACTTGGGTACGCACGAAAACATAGGCTACAGATTGGATCCTCACATGAATACCAGTTCCTTCCGCAAGAACGTTAGTCGACGTTTCCGGCATGCCGGTGTCACTGAGCGTCTTCGTTACCATCTTCGCAAAAGCCCCACGTTGGTACTAGGCTGTCGGCCTCACCATCAGCGTCAGCCCTGACGACGTGATGCTCGACTGCGGCGCGAACGTCGGCGACATTTCGTCCAAGCTCGCCCGAACCGGTGCGACTGTCTACGCCTTCGAGCCGAACCCGCTGTGCTTCGACGTCATCACAAAACGCTTCGCGCTGATGCCGAAAGTGCATTGCCTTCACAACGGTGTGATGGATCGCAACTGTGTGCTCAACCTGTCGACGCCGGAACCGCACGCGGGTTTCGATTCACTCGAAACGACGGTGGCAGCTTCGTTCAACGTCGGAGCGCTCCAGTCACCCGACTATGCGGTCAAGGTCGAACGGATCGAATGCATCGACATCGATGCATTCGTGCGCCAACTCGGCAAGCGGGTTCGCCTCATGAAGGTCGATATCGAAGGCGCTGAAATCGAGGTGCTGAACCGGCTGATGGATACAGGCGCGATCGATTTGATCGACCATGTCATCGTTGAAACGCACGAAGAACAGATGCCACATCTCGTGGCGCCCACCCAGGCGTTGCGTGGCCGGATCGAGAGCCTCGGGCTGAACAACAAGATCTGCCTGGATTGGTACTGACACGTCGGCACGCCGGCCGGCAACTCACACGCCTCGCTTGACGCCGTCGCGACCGGCCGGCGTCAAGCGGATACGCCGGCTCCATTCGATGTTCGGCCTCTCGACAACCCAGTGGCAAAGGGAAGCGAACAGCACGCAGGCAACGATCGTCGCGCCGAGCAGTGCGAGTTCGCCGAGGGCCGATGGCCCGATGAGCCGTTTGAACACCGTCTGGGTCGCCCCGGTAATCTGGTTGTGCGTCAGGTACAGGCTGTAGGACACGAGCCCGAGGTACTGCAACGCACGCAGGTTCAGCAGCCGGTCCAGCCACGCCGACCGGGTGCCGACATAGATCAACGCCGTGCCCGCGAGCGCTGCCCACGCCACGCCCGACCCGGTGGCTGCGCCGGCCGCCACCAGCAGTGCAACGAAGCCGAAGAACACCGCCCTCAGCGCACTGCGCTCTGCCTGCGCGCTGACCAGCACGCCCAGCATGAAGCAATACCAAAACGACAGGAAGCCACCCGGGTACAGCGGCACCGACAGGATGCCGAAGGCCCACGGCAGGCCGACTAGCGCGGCGCCGGCCAGCGCAAGGAGCGTTGCCTTGCGCTCGCCCCAGCGCCGGCTCGCGTGGTGCCGCGCCAGCATGAGCAGCGTGAACGCGATGTAGAACTGGATCTCGATGCACAGCGTCCAGAAGACCACACTGATGGTGTCGAGGGCCAGGATGTCCTGCAGGTACAGCAGGTGGGCCACGACCGCGCCGGCGCCCGGCAACGGCGCGGGTTGGTGCTGCAACACCGCCTTCAGCACCGCGTAGCCGATGACGAACGCAATGGCCGCGTAGTAGGGCGGGGTCAGGCGCAGCAGGCGGCGCAGCATGAAGCGCCGGCCCATGCCGGCGTTGAACGCCAGGCCACGCACCGAATGCATCATCACGAAGCCACTGAGCACGAAGAACAGCGCCACGCCCAGGTGGCCCCAGTCGAACACCAGGCGGCTGAACCACGCGGGCAGCACGGCCTTCAGGTGATCGACATGCCCGCCTTCCGAGGCGTGGAACAACACCACCCACAGCGCGGCCAGGCCGCGGATGCCGTCGGCGAAGGCAAGGCGGGTGCCCCGCGCGCGCGCAGTGGCTTGCGGCTCAGCCACCCCCGGCGCCCGGCATCTTGACGACTGCGGGCACGCCGACTGCCGTGGCGCCGGCTGGCACGTCGCGCAGCACCACCGCATTCGCGCCGATCAGCGCGTGGTCGCCGATGTGGATCAGGCCGACCACCTTCGCGCCCGCCCCCACGTCGACATGGCCGCCCAGCGCGGGCACGCCCGCGCCACTTACCCCCAACGTCACCTGCTGGAAGATCAGGCAGTTCGGGCCGATGACCACGTCGCAGTGAATCACCACGCCGTTCGGGTGCGGCAGCAGCAGGCCGCCACCGATGCGGCAACCGAGCGGAATGTCGGCCCCGGTCACCACGCTCCAGAAGCGGTGCCGCAGCACCGCCCACTTGCGCAGCAGCGCGTGCCACGGCATGCGGCCCTCGGTGTTGCGCGCGTGGTCGCGCAGGCTCGCCAGCAATGAGCGTGACGGCGCCCAGGCCCAGAAGGGCTTGGCCTCGCGCGACCAGTCGGGCACCGTGGCCGAAACCGATTCGTTGTGGGCCATGCGGTCGGGGTCGAACGCTGGCGTGGTGTTGATGGGGCTCATCGCAGCATCACTTTGGCGCCCCGTCGCGCTTGGTGCGCACCCATTCCATCTGGCGGGCGGTGAAGAGCTTCAGGTAGATCGGCAGCTTGGCCAGCACGTAACCCGGCACCGACATCAGCTCACGGAGCGAAACGATGTGCCGCGCCACGCGGCGCCACGCCACGGCGATGGCAAGTGTCACGAGCACCCATGCCAGCACGCACAAGCCGAACGGCAGCGCAGGGCCCCCGAAGGCCCACAACGCGGCCGTGCCCAGTGTGGCCAGCAGCAGCAGCAGCACCAGCGATGCGAGCGGCGGCACGCTCAGGTCGAGTGCCATCGCCACCAGCGCCGGCCGGCCGCTGAACAGGCCGCGCGCCAGCATCGGCAAGCCGCGCGAGGCGATCATGCCCAGGTGCCCGTGCTCCCAGCGCGTGCGTTGCGCGACCGCGCCTTCTTCGGTCTCGGGGAACACGCTCGTCACGCGCGCCGCGTGGCAAAAGCGCGGCGGCGTGCCGGCAGCTGCCAGGTCGAGCCCGAGCTGCATGTCTTCGACGATGTGGCCCGAGGCGAGCTGTGCGCCGGCGATCAGGGCCCACGGAAAGGCCATGCCCGAACCCATCAACTGGCAGGGCAGGCCCAGGCGCGCGCAGCCCAGCGGGCGCGCTTCGTTGCGCACCGCCCAGGCGAATTCTGCAATGCGCGTCTTCAGGCTGGCAGCGGCGGGCGACTGCATCAGGTACAGCGCCTGCACCGGGCGAAGCGTGGCGGCGCACTCGCGCACCAGGCGGTCGACGCTGCCGGCGCCCATGTGGCAGTCGGCATCGACGATCAGCACCACCTCGGGTGGCGCTGCCGCAAGGTGGCGAATGCCGTGGTCGAGCGCATAGCCCTTGCCACGACGCTGGGTGTCGGTACGGGTGACGACCTGCGCGCCGCACGCGGCGGCGATGGCGGCGGTGGCGTCGCTGCAGTTGTCGGCGACCACGAGCACGCGGTCGCCGGGCTGCAGTTGCGGCAGCATCGTGGCCAGCGCCGCAGCCATGCCGGCCGCTTCGTTGTGCGCGGGCACCAGCAGTGCCGCGCTGGGGCGGCGGCCGGGCGCGGGCGTTGCAGCCGTTGCAACCGTCGGAGGTGCCGGGCGGCGGCCGGCGAGCGTTTGCACCAGCAGCACGCCCGCGGGCACCAGCAGCACCAGCGCCAAGGCCGTGCCGAGGGCCGCAAACAGGCCGTAGAGCAGCGCGGGCAGCGTGACCATGGCGTCAGCCCTGCCCAGCAGCCGGAGGCCGCTCGAACGCGGCCGCCAGCTTGGCGGCCTCGGTGTCGATGTTGTGCCGGGCCAGCACGCGCGCCTGCGCGGCGTCGGCCATGCGGGCCAGCGCGTCGGCCGGTGTCGCCAGGCAGGCTTCGATGGCAGCGACCAGCGCGTCCACGTCACCCGCCGGGAACAGCCAGCCGCTCTCGCCACCGCGCACGAGTTCCGGGATGCCGGCCACGAAGGTGCTGATGACCGGCCGGCGCAAGACCATGGCTTCCATGATGACGACCGGCAGGCCTTCGGCGAAGCTGGGCAGCACGAGCGCACGCGCGCTCAGGATCTCGGCGCGCACCTGCTCGCTGCCGATCCACCCGGTGATGCGCACGTGCGCCCGCAGGCCGCGCGCGGCCACCAGCGCCTCGACCTCGGCACGCATCTCGCCGTCACCGGCCAGCACCAGCTCGAACGGCAGGCCCTTGGCCACCACGCGGCTCGCGGCCTCGACCAGCAGCAGCTGCCCCTTCTGCTCGCACAGGCGCCCCACGCACACCAGGCGTGCCACGGCTGGCGGGTCGGTCGGCGGCACGTCGTGGAACGCGGCGTCCAGGCCGCAGTGCACCACCTGCACCTTGGGCCACTGCGTGTGGTCGACCCAGCGGTACAGCTGGCTGCGCCCGAACGAGCTGATGGCCACCACGAAGGCCGAGCGGCGGATCTTCTCGCCCAGGCCGATGAACTCGGGCCGGTCGAACTCTTCCGGCCCGTGCACCGTGAAGCTGTAGGGCGGCCCGCCGAGCGCGTGCGCGTACATCGCCACCTCGGCCGAGTTGGTGCCGAAGTGGGCATGCAAGTGCGTGGCACCCGAGGCGCGCAACCACGGCAGCATGCGGCAGGCCTCGGCCAGCGACACCAGGTGGTGAAGCACGCTGCGGTCGGAACGGCGTGACAGGCGCAAGGCCAGGCCGAGTGCCGCAAAGAACCTGCCTGGCGCATTCAGCAGCGTTGCGACCGTGGCCTGCATCAGCGGCAGCAGGCCGTGCTGAAGCACGTAGCGGGTGCGCGACTTCTCGATGCGGTCTTGATCGTCGGCGATCTCGGCGTCCCAGCCGCGCAGTGCGATGCGCTCGACCGCGATGCCCAACCGTTCCAGCGCCTGGATCTCGCGGCGAATGAAGGTGTGGCTGACCTTCGGGTACTGGTTGACGAGGTAGGCCACGCT
>JANXWV010000028.1 GCA_025350965.1 Rhizobacter sp. | reverse complement strand
GAGCGACTTCGGCCGCACCTTCGCCCCCAACAGCAGCAACGGCACCGACCACGCCTGGGGCAACCAGCACCTCGTGATCGGTGGTGCGGTCAAGGGCGGCGCCACCTACGGCACCTACCCCGAACTGGCTCTCGGCGGCGCTGACGACGTGGGCAAGGAAAGCTGGGAACTGCAAGGCCGCTGGATCCCGACCACCTCGGTCGACCAGTACGCCGCCACGCTGCTCGGCTGGTTCGGCGCGAGCGACGCGCAGCTCGATGCGGTGTTGCCGAACCTGAAGAACTTCGGCACCCGCAAGCTCGCGTTCCTGTGAACAGGTGATTGGCCGAGCGGGGGTCGGAGGCGAGCTGTCGGCGGCCGCCCACGCCCGCGCTGCACACGCCCGCACACGCCCGCACACGCCCGCGCCCGCGCCACGTCCGCACACCCCGCACATGCCTGCACACGCGCCGCACACGCGCCGCACACGCCCGCATACGCCCGCATACGCCCGCATACGCCCCGCGCACGCCTGCGCGACACCCGTGCGACACCCGCTTGTCACCCCAACGTCCAGCCCTCGCCGACCTGCCGCGCGCGGCCCAGTGCGCAGAGCGCCTCCAGGATCTGCGGCAGGCGCCGCTTCCACGGCCCGCGCCCTGTGAACTCGGCTTCCATCGCCGCCAGCGCCACCGGCCGGCCCGCCGCAACCAGCACACCGGCAACCGCCCGCATCTGCTCCGGCAAGGTGTTCGGCCAAGGCCGGCGCGCTGGCGTGGCTGCGGGCTTGCTGCCCTTCTTCGGCGGCAGCGGCGCAGGCACATCGCCGAGGTCCATCTC
The DNA here is from genome assembly GCA_025350965.1 of Rhizobacter sp. Lineage (GTDB taxonomy): Bacteria > Pseudomonadota > Gammaproteobacteria > Burkholderiales > Burkholderiaceae_C > LMDS01. The sequence goes on along the minus strand of JANXWV010000028.1, from coordinate 8,774 downwards.
GTCCTGCGTAGCGGTGGCTGCGGTGCCCGATGCGCGCCGTGCCGGGTCTTGAAACTCGGGCCGCAGCCAGCGCACCTGACCGCGCGCTTCTTCGGCGGCGCGCTCGGCGTTGAGCGCCACGAGGCGCACCAGCAGTTCTTCCTCGGCCGCCGCCTGCGCCGCCGGCTTCTCGGGCCACGGCAGCGTGCCGCCGGGCTGGCCGACGAGCGCGGGCGCGAGGTCGGCCCAGCCGTAGGCCTGCAACACCAGCGCATCGAGCCGGTCGTGCAACTCGGCGAGCACGCTGACCAACCCATGTTGATGCGTTAGTTTTTCTTTTGCCGAGAGCGGCCGGCCGAGGCGCAGGGCGTCGAGCAAGTTGTACATGTCGGTCAAGGTCAGCGTCGCATGCGCGGCCTGCTGGCGCTTGCGGTGCGCGTCGAGTTCTTCGGCGATGGCGGCGATCTGCGCGGCGAGGGTGGGTTGGTCGGCGAGGTTGGGGAAGGGGAAGGGATCGAAGCAGCGCGTCTTGTTGTACCGCGCGTCATTGCCGAAGCCGAGCCTGCCGCCCGTGCTCAACGCCCATTGCACATGTGTGCGGCTGGCGAGCACGCCGAGTGTTGTTGCGTCTGGCAGTGCGATGGCGATCAACATGTTGTCCGGCGCGATGCTTGCGTCGAGAAACTGGAAGGTGCGGTGCTTCGCGGTTTCGACGGTCGCGATGTAGCGCGGAAGGCCTATGAGTTGCACGCGCAACTTTGTGTTTGGCTCACCAAAGAGCCACCAGTTGTCGCGCCGAGACTTTCTGTTGTTGGAGTCTCGCTCTGGCTTCACGCGTTCAAGAACCCATTGATAGACGGCAGGAAAGCGTTGCCGTACTTCGTCGGTGCTCAGACCGAATAGGTCAATGACTTTCGCGCCCCGAGGCCTGTCCATCAAGTCGCGGCCGTTTCGGTAGTCCTTGATGAACTGGTCAAGCCCGTGCGCCGTGCCGAGGCCCATGCCGGAGGCCTCGCCAGACGTCACGATAAAGCCGGCGCCGAACAAGCAAAAGCCGCGATTGCTCAAGTCGTCGTTCGCCCGCAGCGACCTCGCCGCCCCGATGTTGGCGCCAACCCGCAAGTCGGCATGCACGATCCCGCACCGCGAATTGAAGCTCACATCGCTGCTGCCATCTGCCAGCGGAGTCTCGCGCACCACGCCGAGCAACTCGCCTTCACACACGCCCGGTGCGCCCACTGTCATGCTGATCCGCACGGCCGCTCCGCCCGCGTTGTCGACCCACGGGTGATCCGGGATCGCGAACACGAGCGACACCTGCCCGGTGGCGAGCGCACGTTCGACCACGCGCCGGTTGAAGGTCTGCGGCAAGCTGTTGGTGGTGATGAGCCCGAAGCGCCGCACTTCGCCGCGCGCCAGCTTTTGCGCCGCAGCGTGCCACCAGTGCATCACGAAGTCGGCGCTCTCGGGCACGTCGTTCCAGGTGCTGCGCAGTGCTTCGGCGTAACCATCACCGAGCGCCCGCCGCACTGTGCTCGCACCAATGAACGGCGGGTTCCCCACGATGAAATCCGCCTTCGGCCACGCCGCCTTGCGCGGGTTCGTGTACTTCTCGAGCGCGGTCTGAAACGCTTCGTCGGGCACCTGCTCGCCGGTCACCGGGTGCGGCTTGAAGTGCATGCCGTCCCAGCGCGTCACGGCCTTGCCGCTCGCATCCATCACGTAGTCGACACGGTCGTACGCGAGCACCGCATCCCGACATTCGATGTTGCCGTAGTCGTGAATCACCGGCTCGGCCACGCTCGTGTGGCCGAAGGTGCGGATGTGCCATTGCAGGAAGCCGATCCACAACACCAGCTCAGCGAGCGCGGCGGCGCGCGGATTGATCTCGATGCCGAGCAGCTGCTGCAGCGTGACGGTCTCGCCCGCGAAGCCGAGCTTGTCTTGGGTCTCACCGAGCGCTTGCAACTGGTTCAACACCTCACCTTCGAGGCGCTTCAAATGCTCCAGCGTGACGTACAGAAAGTTGCCGCTGCCGCAGGCCGGGTCGAGCACGCGGGTGCTGCACAGCTGGTGATGAAAGCGCCGCACCTCGGCCCGTGCTTCGTCGAGCTTGCCTTCGCCGGCCAGCAGCACGGCGGCGGCCTGCGCGTCGGCCCAGTCGGCACGCAGCGGCTGCACGACCGTGGGCAGCACCAGCCGCTCGACATACGCGCGCGGCGTGTAGTGCGCGCCGAGCGCGTGGCGCTCGTCGGTGTCGAGTGCGCGTTCGAGCAGCGTGCCGAAGATGGCGGGCTCGACCTCGCGCCAGTCGGCGTTGGCGGCGCGCAGCAGGCCGTCGATCTGATCGCGCGTGAGCGGCAGCACGTAGCCATCAGCGGCGGAGCCCTTGAACAGCTTGCCGTTGAAGCGCAGCACGTCGCGCGCGAGTGCGGCGCTGAAGCCGCCGCGGTCCATGTCGGCCCACAGCACGCCGAGCATCTTGCGCAGCGTGACCGGGGCTTCGCGGTGCCGTTGCAGCAGCTCCTTGAAGCTGCGCTCAGGCAGCAGCGCCACGTCTTCGGCGAACATGCTGAAGAGGCAGCGCGTGAGGAACGCGGCCACCAGTTGCGGCGCATGGCCGGATGCTTCGAGCGACGTGGCCAGCGCGGCCAGCTCGCTCGACACCTCGCGCGTGACCTTGGCGCTGATGCGCGCCGGGTCGAGCGCGAGCGGGTCGAGCCAGAGCGTGCGCAGGCGCTCGCGGGTGCGCTCGTCGTGCAGGTCGGTGAGCCGGATGCGGTGCGAGCGCGGGTCGGGGAAGGGCGTGTACGTGGCGCCGCTGCGGCTGAACTCGGCATACAGCTCGATCACGTGGCCGACATCGACCACCACCAGGAACGGCGGGCGCCCTTCGGCGGCGGGCAGCGCGCGGGCATAGCTCTCCGCCTGCGCGCGGGCGCGCAGCAGGGCGTCGTCGAAGCCCTTGGTGTGGCTGCCGGCGCGCACCTTCTTGGCTTCGAGCACGAAGTGGCCGCGCTTGTAGCAATCGATGAAGCCGTTGCTCGCCGAGCCATCGCCATGCGCGAACTGCACGCGGCGCTCGAACACGTAGGCGTTGTCGCGTGTGTCGTCGCGCGCCGGGTCGGGCTTGGGTGCGCCGAGCAGGTCACACAGCTCGGTGACGAAGAGCTGGTAGTTGGCGCGCTCCGACCCGGAGGCGGCTTGCCAGCGGGTGATGAAGGCGGTGGTTGCGTCGATGGCGTCGGGTTGTTCCACCGTCACGCCGCCTGCAGGAGAAATTCGACCTTGACGGCATCGAACGGGAACTCGACACCACCGCTTTCGGCTCGGCTGAGTACACCGGCCGCGAGCCGTGCGGTGACATCGCCGTGAACCGCTTTCACGTTGCGCCCGACGCGCCGCGCCGCATCGCGGATCGACACCGGCCCAGCGCCGCAAAGCGCCTTGAGCAACTCCCGGCGCTTCGCGGTCAACACCTGCCACAGCAGCTCAGGCGTGGCAAAACTGATGCGGGCGGTCTTCTGCGCCGTGCCGGTCTTCCACGCTGTGGAGAAGTCGCTCGTCACGTCTTGGGGCGAACGGACATCGAGCGTCACTGTTGTCATGGTTCCACCTCGCAATGTCGGCCTGAAAGGCCGCGATCAAGTCATCAGGGTCTGTGAATGCATGAGCGTGCTCGGCGCCATCACCCTGGCGATGGTCGCCTTTTCCGGCTTCGTTGTCATGGCGGGCGACGCAGACACCCCGAACCAGGTCGGCGAGCCGGTGCTTGTCAATGACGCCAACACCGACGGCGCGTCGCCGTCAGGTCAACAACTTCACCAGCGCATCCGGGTGAAACGCCCAGCCCAGCAAGCCCGACAAGCCCATGAACACACCGAAGCCGATGGGCACCCACGCGGCCCAGTAGAGCCACCACAGGTGGGTCAGGGCGGTGACTGCGAGCAGGGCGATGGCGAGTGACAGCGCGGCGTCGGAGAGGTCGAACTGGTCGTCGTGGAAGTTCAGCGCGTCGTAGGTTTTCTGGTCTTGCGCGGCCAGTTGTTTCAGCTCTTCCTTCTTCTGGCTTTGCTCGGCCACCACTTTCTCGTAGCGCGCAATCGTTGCGTCGTAGGCCGCAGCCTCGGGCGCGCTGTGGCCCATGCGGGCGAGCTTGAGCTGCTCGATGGTGGCCACGGCCACCTCTTGGCGGATGTTGCGCGCCTGGTAGAAGTTCCAGTGGTCGAGCTTGTCGGCCTGCGCTTGCTGCATGGCCTGGACGATGTTGTCGTCCTTGACCTTGCAGATGCCCATGAAGGTGGCGAGCACGGCAATGGTCACGGCGACCATCGCATTGAGCCGCGCGGAACGCGGGCTCTTCGGCTCGTCTTGCTGTGCAGACTCGATGGTGTCCAGCGGGTCGACTTCCATGGTGGGGCTCCTTCGTCTTCGTGTTGATCGTCAGCGGGGTGGTCAGCGGGCCTTGTCGGCCGCCAGTACCTGCGCGGCGCGCGCAGCGGCCGCCGCGCGCAGGGCCTTGATGCGCTCGCGCGGGTCTTCCTGGCTCTTGACCTCATCGAGCTTCATCTCGCCGATGAAGCGGCTGGGCACGCCCATGACCGTCTCGCGGTTGCGCTTGCGGCGCTTTAGCGTGCTCACGGCGAGCGTGGTGCGCGCGCGGGTGATGCCCACGTACATCAGGCGGCGCTCTTCTTCGAGCCGCTCGGCGGTCATGTCGTCGTCGTCGCTTCTGAAAGGCAGCAGGCCTTCGTTGATGCCCACCAGCACCACGTGCGGCCACTCCAGGCCCTTGGCGGCGTGCAGGGTGGACAAGGTCACCACGTTCGGGTCGTCGCCGCGCTCGGCCAGGCTGATGATGACCGAGATGGTCTGCGCCACTTCGAGCACAGTCTTCTTCTCGGTCTCGGCGCTCACGCCACCGTCGTTCGCGCCGGTGCTGGAGGCGCCGTCGTCATCCCGGCCGCCGCAGCGCCGCGCGACCCAGTCAACGAAGTCGAGCACGTTGCTCCAGCGCGCGGCCGAGAGCTTCTCGCTGTCTTCGCCTTCGTACAAGTGCTTCTCGTAGCCGATGTCGGTGAGCCAGCCCAGCAGCAAGGCCTTCGCGTCTTCGGCGCCCGAGGTGTGGCGGGCGCGGTATTCCAGATCGTTCACGTAGCGGCCGAACTCGTGCAGCGAGCCGACCGCGCGCGTGCTAAGCACGCTGCCGAGGGACTCTGCGAACAGCGCCTCGTACAGGCTCGTCTTCCAGCGGCCCGCGAACTCGCCCAGCGTGCCGAGCGTCTGGTGGCCGATGCCGCGCTTGGGCGTGGCCACGGCGCGCAGGAAGGCGGGGTCATCGTCGTTGTTGACGAGCAGGCGCAGCCAGGCGCACAGGTCCTTGATCTCGGCGCGGTCGAAGAAGCTCTGGCCGCCCGACACCTTGTACGGACTGCTCGCCTTGCGCAGCGCCTTCTCGAAGATGCGCGCCTGGTGGTTGGCGCGGTACAGCACCGCGAAGTTGCGGAACTCTTGCTCGGCACCCCCGCTGATGCTGGCACCCGCCACACCGCCGCCGCGCAGGCTTTGAATGCGCGCCACCACGCGCTCGGCCTCGTGCTCTTCGTTGTCGCACTCGACCACGCGCACCGGCTCGCCGTCACCGAAGGCGCTCCAGAACTTCTTCTCGAACAGCTTCGGGTTGTGGCCGATCACCATGTTCGCGGCGCGAAGAATGTTGCCGGTCGAGCGGTAGTTCTGTTCCAGCGCAATCACCTTCAGGCGCGGGTACTCCTGCGGCAGGCGCTTCAAGTTGTCGATGGTCGCACCGCGCCAGCCGTAGATGCTCTGGTCGTCGTCGCCCACGGCGGTGAACAGGGCGCGCTCGCCGGCCAGCGACTTGAGCATGTCGTACTGCGTGGCGTTGGTGTCCTGGTATTCGTCGACCAGCACGTAGCGCAAGGTGTCTTGCCACTTGGCGCGCACGTCGGCGTTGGTTTGCAGCAGCTTCTGCGGCAGGCTGATGAGGTCGTCGAAGTCGACCGCCTGGTACGCGGCCAGGCGCTCTTCGTAGCGCTGCATCACGCGCTGCGCAACCCGCTCGTCTTCGTTCGCGGGCTCGACGCTCGCACTCGTCAAGCCCTGGTTCTTCCACAGGCTGATGGCCCATTGCCAGCGCCGCGCGAGCGCGTTGTCGCTGCTGGCACCGGCGTCTTTCAGCACACCGAGCACGTCGTCGCTGTCGAGGATGCTGAACTGCGGCTTGAGGCCGAGTTGGCCGCCGTCGCTTCGCAAGATGCGCACGCCGAGCGAGTGAAACGTGCTGACGACCAGGTGCTTGGCGGCACGCGCGCCGACCATCTCTTTCGCGCGCTCGCGCATCTCCTGCGCGGCCTTGTTGGTGAAGGTGATTGCGGCGATCTGCCCGGGCGCATAGCCCGCCTGCAGCAGCCGCGCGATCTTGTGCGTGATGACGCGCGTCTTGCCCGAACCGGCGCCGGCCAACACGAGGCAGGGCCCGCTCAGGTGGTGCACAGCTTCCAGCTGTGCGGGGTTCAGGGATTCAGGGGCAGAAGACAAGGAGACGGGTCCACGGTGGCCGCCGATGATAGCCAGCGAGGCGCGACGCCAGCCCGTTGCGGCGCCTTCTCGGCGGGCTTGCTGGGTGGGCATAAGTCTCAGTCACGTGCACGGTTTCCGACACGGCGGCCTTGATCGGTGCGGCCTTCACTGCTTGCGCGGTTTAAGGCGCCGGCTCTACGCCGCAGTGCAGGCGTTGCGCTGAATACTTCGCTCGGTGCTCAAGCCGAAAGCCGTGAGCGCGCCCCTGTTTGCGCTGGCCCGTGTCTGTTTTCTGCGCCTGCTCAACCGCCCGCTCAACCACCGGTCAACCACCTGTCAACTAAGCCGCACCCCATCATGGCCACGCTCAACGACATCCAGCAGAAGTTTCTGTCCACCCTCAGCCAGCGGCCGGCCGCAGCCAGCATGACGACGATGCGCGAGTTCTGCGCCGAACTGCTGGCCGACGTACCACCGCTGGACAGCACGTCGATGCTTGCGCGCTTGTCCACGATGCGCCGCGCCAGCGACCTGTGGAACGTGCGCACGGCGCTGTTCGACGTGATTGCGCGCCACCACGGCGAACAGGTCGCGCAGGAGCGGCTGCGCGAACTCGACACCAAGCTGCTGCCGTTCGCCGAGCCGCGCCGCGAGCGCTGAAGCCAACGAAGCTCGCCATGTCAAAGGCCCGCCGGCGAAGGTCGCTGGCGGGCCTTTCTGATGTGCGGCGCGCAGCGCCGCAGCGCTCACTTGCCGCGGAACTTGCGAATGGCAGCGATCTGCGCGGCCATTGCGGCGAACTCGCCCTGGGCCTTTGCGAAGTCGATGTCGCTCTTCGCGTTCTTCATCGCGTCTTCGGCCAGGCGCTTGGCTTCGGACGCCTTCGCTTCGTCGAGGTCCTTGCCACGGATCGCGGTGTCGGCGAGCACGGTCACGGTGCCGGGCTGCACTTCGAGAATGCCGCCGGCCACGAACACGAACTCTTCTTCGCCCGTGTCGGCACGCTCGATGCGCACCGCGCCGGGCTTGATGCGCGTGATCAGCGGCGTGTGGCGCGGCAGGATGCCGAGCTCGCCGCTCTCACCGGGCAAGGCCACGAACTTGGCCTCACCTTCAAAGATGCTGCCTTCGGCCGAGACCACGCTGACGTGCAGGGTTGCCATGCTCAGGGCTCCGGTCAGTTGATCTTCTTGGCCTTCTCGAAGGCCTCGTCGATCGTGCCCACCATGTAGAACGCCTGCTCGGGCAAAGAGTCGCACTCGCCGGCCACGATCATCTTGAAGCCGCGGATGGTCTCCTTCAGCGGCACGTACTTGCCTGGTGAGCCGGTGAACACCTCGGCCACGTGGAACGGCTGGCTCAGGAAGCGCTGGATCTTGCGCGCACGCGCCACGGCCAGTTTGTCTTCGGGGCTCAACTCGTCCATGCCGAGCACCGCGATGATGTCGCGCAACTCCTTGTAGCGCTGCAGCGTGCCTTGCACCGCGCGGGCGGTGTTGTAGTGGTCTTCGCCGACGACGTTCGGGTCGAGCTGGCGGCTCGTCGAGTCGAGCGGGTCCACGGCCGGGTAGATGCCGAGCGAGGCGATGTCGCGGCTCAGCACCACGGTCGAGTCGAGGTGGGCGAAGGTCGTGGCAGGCGACGGGTCGGTCAAATCGTCCGCAGGCACGTACACGGCCTGGATCGAGGTGATCGAGCCGACCTTGGTCGAGGTGATGCGCTCTTGCAGACGCCCCATCTCTTCAGCCAGCGTCGGCTGGTAGCCCACGGCGGAAGGCATGCGGCCCAGCAGTGCCGACACTTCGGTACCGGCCAAGGTGTAGCGGTAGATGTTGTCGACGAAGAACAGCACGTCCTTGCCTTCGTCGCGGAACGACTCGGCGATCGTCAGGCCGGTCAGCGCCACGCGCAGGCGGTTGCCCGGCGGCTCGTTCATCTGGCCGTAGACCATCGCGACCTTCGACTCGGGCAGGTTCTCGAGGTTGACGACACCGGAGTCGGACATCTCGTGATAGAAGTCGTTGCCCTCGCGGGTGCGCTCGCCCACACCGGCAAACACGCTCAGGCCGCTGTGCGCCTTGGCGATGTTGTTGATGAGCTCCATCATGTTCACGGTCTTGCCCACGCCGGCGCCGCCGAACAGGCCGACCTTGCCGCCCTTGGCGAACGGGCACACCAGGTCGATCACCTTGATGCCTGTCTCGAGCAGGTCTTGCGACGGGCTCAGCTCGTCGTAGCTCGGCGGCTTGCGGTGG
>JANXWV010000101.1 GCA_025350965.1 Rhizobacter sp. | reverse complement strand
GCGCCGCCGAGAGCCAGTTCGGGGTAGGTGCCGTAGGTGGCGCCGCCCTTGACCGCACCACCGATCACGAGGTGCTGGTTGCCCCAGGCGTGGTCGGTGCCGTTGCTGCTGTTGGGGGCGAAGGTGCGGCCGAAGTCGCTCTGCGTGAAGGTGGTGACGGCGCCGCCGAGGCCGAGGTTCTTCATCGCGGTGTAGAACGCGCCGAGCGCATCGCCCACGCTCTTGAGCAGGCGCGCGTGCTCGCCGTCGGTGGGCGTGCCGGTGATGGCCTGGTTGCCGTGCGTGTCGAACCCGCCCATCGAGGCGAAGAACACCTGCCGGTTGCCCTGCACCGTGGCGTTGCCGTACACAAGCTTCGCGACCTGATAGAGCTGCTCGCCGAGGCCGGGCGCCACCTTGCCGTTGCTGGTGATCGGGGCGAACGCGTCGTCGATGATGCGGATGGCGTTCGGGTCGCCGGGTTTGACCTTGACCAGCTCGCCGAGTCGGGCCGACATCGCGAAGGCGTTGCGCTGGGCGGCGGCGTAGGCGTCGCCCAGGGTCACGTCCTGCACCTCCGCATAGAGCGCGTCAATGGCGACTTTGCGGGCCATGCTGGGCGCCCAGGTCAGGTCGACCGGCTGCATGCCGTAGGCACCGAAGGTGGAGCCTGGCCCAGGCAGCACCAAGGGCGTTTGCAAGGCCGAGATGCCGAAGCGCGCACTCCCCGCAACCGAGATGACCGGGTTGACCGTGGCGAGTGCGTCCGACGCCCTTCCGCCCCAGCCGCTGCGGGCAAGCTTGTTGCTGCCGCACGTTTCCCAGAGGATCTGCTGGTCGGAGTGCGAGAACAGGCTGTCCGGCAACACGCCCGAGTTGGCGGGCGCCGCGAGGTACTGCGCCTTGGTGACCGGCTGCGTGAGCGGGCCGACGTTGAACACCGGGGCGCACTTGCCGTCGCTCCACGCGGGGCCCAGCGCGGCGAGCGACGGGTGCAGCCCGAACGGCACGCCGCCCAGCGGCAGCAGGCTCGCCTTGGGCAAGGCCAGACCGCCGCGAACGCCGGCATACGCCGCATGGCGCGCGTCGGTCGGCACGATGGTGTTCAGGCCGTCGTTGCCGCCGTACAGGAACACGCAGACGAGCGCCTTGTAGTCGGCCGCATACGCGGGCCTGGTGCCGAGGATCAGGTTGCCCAACGTGCCCGCGCCCAGCGCGCCGGCCAGCGTGGCGCCGCTGCGCATGAGCCAGCGGCGGCGCGCTGCATCGGCGGGGGTGGGTGGGTGTGGGCGTCGCTTCATGGTGGTTCTCATCAGCGCAGCACCTGGTAGTTCGGTGAACCGAACACGAGGTAGGCCGCGAACTTCACGCGGTTGATCTTCCAGTTGGCGGCGTCGGTGCTCGCCGTCCACCACGAGACAGCGTCGATCACCTTGGCGCGCGGCACGCTCGGCAAGGGCTGGCCGAGTGCGAGCAGCGACAAGCGGTCGACGAGCTTGGCGGCATCGGCAGCATCGACGAGGAACGCGTCGAACTTGACCTGGGTGCCCACGGCCGCCGGCACGCTGGCGTCGGGTGCGCTGCCGCCCCAGTCGAGCAGGTAGATCAGGTAGTTGAGGCGCTCGAGCGACGCGTTGGCACTGTGAATGCCGAACGTCGGCCCGACGAGGTTGGTGCCCGCCACCGGGTAGTCGGGCGGGTAGTAGTTGAACACCGAGGGCGGGCGGAATACGTGTTGGCCAAGGCTGTCGCCCCACCACCAGCCGAGCGCTTCGCCATCGGTCGCGCCGTTGAGTGCGCGCAGCACGCCCGCGAACATCTGCACCGGCTCGCGCAGCTTGCCGGCCGTGCGCGCGGTGGTGTCGCCACGGGCCTCGGCGTCGAGCAACACGGCGGCCACGGTGGCGGCCAAGTCGCCGGCCACGCCGGCTCCGAACCCCTGGTACTTGCCGCTCGTGAACGCGGCCGCCACGCGTGCCACGTAAGCGGGCGACGGGTTGCTGCTGACGAGGTGCTGGATCAACTGCTTGCCGATGAACGGCGCCATGTTCGGGTGCGCCATCAGGCTGTCGAGCACCTTCTCGAGCGCAGCCGGCGCGGCATGGCCGGCGCCGAGCGTGATGCCCGAGAGCAGCTTGCGTTCGGCACTGTCGTGGAAGCTGGCCACGGCCACCATGTCGCCGTTGTAGTAGCGGCAGTTCATGCCGGCGGGCCAGCAGCCCCACGACGTGGCGCCGCCTGCGGGGTAGGTCCAGCCGGTCATCGCGTAGGCATACGAGCGCACCACGTCGTTGGTGTAGGTGGGCGTGCAGCGGCCGCCCTTCAGGGTTGCGTCGATGTTCAGCTCGCAGGTGCCGATGCTGAAGAGCTGCAGCAACTCGCGCGCGAAGTTCTCGTTCGGTGCGGCCTTGTCGTTGTTGGCGCTGTTCAGGAAGTCGCCCATCACCGGCGAGAGCGCCACCTTCTTCAGCACCTGGCGGTAGTTGCCGAAGGCGTTGTCGAGCAGGTTGTTGTAGTAGATGCGAAAGCCGTAGTTGCCCGTCACCTCGAGGTTGTTCACGACCACGATCTGCTGCAGCGCGAAAGCCACGCGTTGGCGCAGCTGATCGGGCTGGCTGGTGGCGTTGCGGTAGAAGTCCCAGAGCAGCGGCTCGGTCGAGTAGTAGTCGCGCCAGCAGGTGCTGCCTTTGCCGTCGCAGAACTCGGCGTTGGTGGCGGTGAACTGATGGATCTCGCCGCCCTTGCCGCTGGTGTAGCGCGAGTTGGCGAGCTTCATCTGTGCCGCGACCCACGCACTGATGCCCTGCGCGCGAATAGTGGTGACGAGCGACTCGGTCGGGCCGAAGCTCGCCTGGTCCGCCAGCCGAACCGCGTCGCGCGCGGTGACGGCGGCCGGTGCAGGTGCAGGTGCGGGTGCGGGTGCGGGTGCGGGTGCGGGTGCGGGTGCGGGTGCGGGTGCCGGTGCGGGTGCCGGTGCCGGTGCCGGTGCAGGTGCCGGTGCCGGTGCAGGTGCAGGTGCAGGTGCGGGTGCGGGTGCGGGTGCCGGTCCAGGTGCCGGTCCAGGTGCCGGTCCAGGTGCCGGTGCCGGTGCCGGTGCCGGTGCCGGTCCAGGTGCGGGTGCGGGCGAAGGTGCGGGCGGCGCGATCGACGGGGGCGGCGCGGCGGCGACCGTGTCGCTGGGTGCAGTGGTGCCACCCCCGCCGCAGGCTGCCAGCAAGGCGGTGGCCAGCAGCAGCAAGGCGAGCGTTGCGGGGCGGTTCGGGATCACATCGGTCATGGGTGCGCCTGCTTGCAAGTCTGGCAATACGTGTCGGTGGGAAGACACGCCTCGACAGGAACTGTCGAGGCGTGTGAACGATTCACGCGCCGGGCATTGCCGAGCGCGAAATCGACTCACCAGACCGTATCAGCGCAGGAACGGTGCCTACCGATGCAGTGCAACGAGTTGTGCGCCACCAAGAGGCGGCGGCAGGCCGCTACATGCCCTTGAACAGCCCCGTGAAGCTGCGCGAGACTTCGAGCTTCTCGGGGTGGCCCTTCACCGCCACGAGCTGGCGCCCGCGCAGGTCGCGGTTCACGCCGCTGATGAAGCGCGTGTTCACCAGCGTTGAGCGGTGAATCTGCCAGAACACGTTCGCGTCGAGCTCGGCGATCAGCTCCTTGATGGGCTTGCGGATCAAGGCTTCCAGCGTTGCCGTTTGAACGCGCGTGTACTTCTCGTCGGAGATGAAGAACAGCACCTCTTCGACCGGGATCATCTGGATGTTGCTGCCCACCGTGGCCTGGATCCAGCGCAATTGCGGTGGCCCGTTCGGCACCATGCGGGCCTGCAGCTTTTGCAACAGCAGTTGCATGTCTGCGGCGCTCGGGCCGTCACCGGCCGCTGAGTCGGCGGCGTCGGCCGAACCTGCGGGTTCGCCGCTGCGGCGCTGCGCCAGGCGCTTCTTGAGCCGCTCGACCGTGACCGCCAGGCGCTCGCGCTCGGCCGGCTTGAGCACGTAGTCGACAGCGCCGTGCTCGAACGCCTCGACCGCGTACTGGTCGTACGCTGTGATGAACACCACCTCGCAGCCGAGCCAGCCGTCAGGCGTGTCGTCATCGGTGGGCAACTGGCCGATGGCGCGCGCTGCCTCGACGCCGGTCATGCCGGGCATGCGAATGTCCAGGAACACCAGGTCGGGGTGGTGCGCCTCGGTGAGTTGCACGGCCTCGTCGCCGTTCTTCGCCTCAGCAATGATCTCCAGCTCCGGCCACACCTCGGCGAGCCGCGCGCGCAGTTGTTCGCGCAGCAAGCGTTCGTCGTCAGCGATCAGGGCACGCAGCGAGAACGGTGAGGTGGGCGACGTCGGGTTGGGGTTCATTCGAAGGGTCCGGTGTGCTGCGGAACTCTGACTCGCGGTTGACGGTGCAGATCTGGATTTTGTACTCGCTGTAGTAGCGCGCGCGGCCCGCCTTGGCGGCGTCGCGGTGTTCGCGGCTGAGCGACCAGTTGCGCTGCGCGGCCTCGTTCTCGAACTCGACCAACGTCAGGCGCTCGCCGTCTTCGGCGACGAACATCTTGTGCGCACGGAAGCCCGGCGCGGTTTCGACGAGGCCGGCGGTCAGCGACACGGCGTCGGCATATTCGGCGGTATGGTCAGGGTTCAGGCGGGACCGAAAAATGGTCACAAGCATGGGCGGCTCTCCTTGGGCGAGGGTGGGTTCGGTGCTTTCCAACACCATGCCTGACTCTCACCGTTTGCTCCATCGCCGTTACGACAATTACCCGTCGCCGACACGCCCGTGTTTTCAGGCAATCGGCGGCAGGGCTCCGTGGTCGGCACCGCGTGTTGCCGCTTTGCGCCGGCTGCCGCGCGCCAAGCGCCAGGTCAGCCAGCACAGCCCGGCAACCACCAGCAGCGGCGAGAACAGCAGCGCCACCACCCCGACCATCAAGCCCAGCACCAGGGCCAGCACCCCTGCGATGGCCAGCAACGGCACGAGCAGGGCCACCGGCAGCACCACCATCGCCATCAGCAGCGCAAGCGCCAGACCGGCGGCAGCGACCAGCCAATGGCCGCCGTGCAACTGGGCGAGCGAGACCTCGTCGCCGTTGATTTCGATGTGGGCACTGCCGAACGGCCCGGCCCCGCTGCTGCCCAGCGCGGCCAGCACCCCGCCGGCCACCACGCACAGCACGGCCAGCGCGAGCCCGGTCAGCAGCAGCCTCTTCATCCATCGAGCCATCATGCGGTGTCTCCTTCGCGCGTTTGCGCTTGATAGGGCACGGTCAGCGTGACCAGCGTGCCGGTGGGCAGGTTCTCGGTGACGACCATCGAGGCCTTGTTGCCATAGACCAGTTGCAGCCGCTCGCGGATGTTGGCCAACCCGATGCCGGTGCCGGCCGTGGCGGCCTTGCCGAAGCCCAGCCCGGTGTCGGCCACGGTCACGGCCAGCTTGCCGTGGTTGACTTCGGCGCGCACGGTGAGCTTGCCGCCTTCGGCCTTGGGCTCCAGCCCGTGCTTGATGGCGTTCTCGACCAGGCTCTGGATCATCATGGAAGGGAAGTCGGCCGAGAGCAGCCCGTCGGGCACGCTGATCTCGGTCTGCAGCCGGTCTTCCATGCGCACTTTCAGGATTTCGAGGTAGGGGCGGATCACCGCCATCTCGCGGCCCAGGTTGTGGGCCGTGGGATGGGCTTCGCGCATGGTGGGCATCGAGGCCCGCAGCAGTGCGATCAGGTTCTTCTGCATCTGGCTGGCGCGCGGCGGGTCGGTCTCGATCAGGTGGTCGATGCTGGCCAGCGTGTTGAACAGGAAGTGCGGCTCGACCTGCGCCTGCATCGCGGCCATGCGCGCCTCGACCACCTGGCGCTTGAGCTGCTCGCTTTCTGCCGTCTCGGTGGCTGCGGCGGCCTTCACCTCGGCCTGCATGCGGCCCTTGTACGTGATCTTCAGGATTGCCGAAGCAGCGATGAAGAGGGCCGCGAAGTCGGTGAGAAAGTCGCCGTAGCGAACGATGCGCGTGCGGCGCTGGGTGTGCGTTGCCTTCGCCTCTGCGGCGGCTTCTGCGGCGGCATCGGCAGCCGCTTCGCTCGCGTCCCTGGCCGCTTCGGCGGCGGCCTCGCGGGCCTGCGCCAGGCCTTCGCGCACGGCCTCCTTGATGGCCGCCACGTCCGCGCCGGGTGGCAGCTTGATCGTGATCGCGTCGTGGTCGTCGGCGGCAGATGCAGACAGCGATGCGGCGCTGGCGGCACTGAGGTTGGCGATGGCGCCGGCGCTGGATGCAGCGGATGGGTTCGATGCCGCAGATGCCGCCGGTGCCCCGCCTGACGCGCTCGACGCCGCGCGGATGTGCGGCGAGATGCGCACGCCGTTCTTGTCGATGGAGATGACGACGTTGTCGTCGCCGTTGCTGTTCGGCGCCTCGATGCGAACGCCCGATTTGTCGATCTTCACGTCGGGCACGGTCTTCACCGCAGGCGGCGCGGGGGGCACGGCCTTCGGCGGCGCCACTCCCTTGGCCTCGGTCGGCGCATCCAGCACCTCGGTGATCGACCAGCGGAACGGCGGGATGTTCGACAACATCGCCATCGTGATGATCAGCAGGATGGCGAGCACGAAGAAGCGCTTCCAGCTGATGCTGACCAGCCAGTTCGCATACAGGTGGAACAGGCGCACCGCCTCGGCCGAGAAGCGGTGCCAGCGTGTCTGCGGGGTCGCTGGGGTGGTTGGCCCGAAGCGCGTGGCGCCGGACGTGGCGCGGTCGGAAGGAAAGTCAGGCATGGAGGCGGGCCATCGGACAGCGTTGCAATGGGCGCACTCTACGGGTCGCCACCACGCCTGCCCAGTGCCCCGTGACGGGCCGCAGCAACCGGTGGACAGGCTGCGGGCGGTGCCGACAGCCCGGCTGGCGCGGCATGGTCTGCGCCAGCCGACCTATTGCCGAACCGCCTCGATCTGCACTTGCACGCGCACCCGGTCGGCCACGAACGGCAGGCTGTGGGTGATGCCGAAGTCGCTGCGCGGGAACTCGGCCTCGAAGTCGCCCCCACAGACCTCACGCACGGGCTCGGCGGCCATGCGGCACGAGAAGCGCAGTGCGCGCAGCGTGAGCGTGCGCCCCACGCCGCGCAGCGTGAACTCGCCGGTCACGGCGGCCACGCTGTCACCCGCGAATTCGATGCGCGAAGCCACGAAGTACGCGGTTGGATACGCGGCGCTGCCCAGCAGATAGGTACCGCGGATGATGCCGTCGAACGGCGCGAAGCCGGTGCTGACCGCGCCGGTTGCGATGCTCATCGACACGCTGCCGGTGCGCGCAGCACGGTCGAGTGTGATGGCGCCGTCGATCACATCGAAGCGGCCGCGGATCGTCGACGTGCCGAAGTGCTTGAGCTCGAAGTGCGCGTGGGTGTTCGTGGCGTCGAGCACGAAGTTCTGCGGCTCTGCCGCTGCACCGATAGCGACACACGCGCCCAGCGCAGCGGTGGTCGCAAGCCGGGTGGTGCGGCAGGACATCATCCTTACTGTTTGATCGCCTCGATCTGGATCAAGAGGCGGATGTTGTCGGGCAGCCCGTAGTTCAGGCCGTAGGGCATGCCGTAGCTGCTGCGCGCGATGGTGGTTTCGAAGTCTCCGCCGCAGACCTCGCGCTTGAGCAGCGGGCTGGTGTAGCAGTTGAAGTTGCTCGCCTTCAACGTGACCGGCTGCGTCTTGCCGAGCAGAGTGAGCGTGCCGGTCAGCTCGCTGACTTTGTCGCCGTTGAAGGCAAACTTGTCGGCGCTGAACTTGGCGGTGCCGAACTCGGCCGCGTTGAAGAAGTCCTTGCTTTTCAGGTGAGTGTCGAGCGCGGGCACGCCGGTGCTGACCGAAGTGGTGTCGATGGTGATGTCGGCCTTGCCCGACTTGCCCGCCTTGTCGAGCGCGACCGAGCCTTCCTTCCTGTCGAAGCGGCCGCGCAGCGTGGAGGTGCCGAAGTGGTTCGCCTCGAAGCTCACGAAGGTGTGCGTCGGGTCGATCGCGTAGGTGGCGCTTTCGGCATGGGCACTGGCGAGGGCGGTGGTCAAAACGGCGGCGAGGAGAACATGTTTCATGGGCGGGCTTTCGGGTTGAAGGGGGAGACAGGGTGGAGCGGAATGTCGCGGCCGCAGTTCATAGCGCGCCGACCCCGCTGAGCACCAGCTTGAACCTGACCTGAACGTCGTTCGCGACCATCGAGGTGTCTTTCCAGTCGCCGTCGCCGATGCGGAAGTCGAGCCGCTTGATGACGAACATGCCGCTGGCGGTGGTGGTGAGGGCGCCGCCGCCGCCGGTCTGCGCCAGCACCACCGGTACCAGCACATCCTGGCTCGCGCCCTTGATCGTGAGCTTGCCGGCCACCTCGAACTTGCCCGGCCCGGCCGCCTTGACGGCGCTGCTGGCGAACGTGGCCTGCGGGAACAGCTTGGTGCCGAACCACTCGGGTTTGACGAGCTCGGCCTCGGTCTCGGGCGCACCGAGCGAGGCGCTGGCCAGGTCGATGCTGAAACCAATCTTCGCGGCCTCGGGCTTCTTCGGGTCGAACGCGACTTGCGCGTCGAACTTCTTGAACTTGCCGTCGACCGGCACGCCCATCTGCTTGCTGGTGAAGGCGATCTCGCTCTGCGCGGGCACGAGCTTCTGCTGCGCGAAAGCGGGCGTGCTCAGCGTGGCGGCGAGCGCGAACACGAGCCCGAAGGGCGTGAAGATTCGGATCATGGTCGTACCGAGAAACGTGCGGGCCACATGCGCGACAACAAGCGGTCGCGGTCGATGAACTGGTGCTTCAGCGCGCCGGCCAAATGGCCGATCACGAAGAGCGAAAGCGTGATGGTGAGCACCTTGTGCGTGCCCTTCAGCCATTCGGCGAGCGCCTTGTCGACCGGCACGAAGTCGGGCAACGGCAACACGCCATAGACGACCACCGGGAAGCCCGCCGCCGAGCTGTAGGCCCAGCCGCTCAGCGGCACCGCGAAGAACAGAACGTACAGCGCGGTGTGGGTGACGTGCGCAGCGCGGCGCTGCCACATCGCCATGGGCAGGCCGGCCGGCGGCCGGTGCGTCAGGCGCCAGAGCAGGCGCGCAGCAGACAGCACCATGATCGTGATGCCAGCCCACTTGTGCCAGTTGTAGAGCTTGAGCCGCGTCGGCGAGAACGGCAACTCGTGCATGTAGAGACCGACGCTGAACGAACCCGCGATGGCCAGCGCCAGCAGCCAGTGGAAGGCGATGGCGATGGGGCTGTATCGCGTGGTGTCGGCAGGTTGCATCAGGGCCGCATTCTGCAAGCCCCTGCCGGGCCGCGCTTTCGCGGGGCTTGTCGTGACCGTCAAATATTGCGCATGTCAGGCGGCGCGGCGAATGCCCCCACCGCGCCACTCGGCCACGAGCGCGGCCCACTTCGGCCGCACCGCAGCGAGGTGCCGCTCCTTCACGTGGCCATAACCGCGAATGTCTTCCGGCAGGCGCGCGATCTGCACCGCCAGCCCCAGGTTGGCGGCACTCAACGTGGCCAGCAGCTCGTCGATGGCGGCGCGGTACTCGCCGATCAATGCGCGCTCGGTGCGGCGTTCGTCGGTCTTGCCGAACGGGTCGAGCGCGGTGCCGCGCAGCCCCTTGAACTTCGCGAGCAGCTTGAAGGCCGTGAACATCCACGGGCCGAACGGCTGCTTGACGAGCTCGCCCTTGTCGTTCGTCTTCGCGATGCCGGGCGGGGCCAGGTGGTAGGTCAACTTGTAGTCACCCTCGAACTGCGCCTTGATGCGGTCGGTGAACGCGGTGTCGGTGTGCAGCCGCGCCACTTCGTATTCGTCCTTGTAGGCCATCAGCTTGAAGAGGTAGCGGGCCACGGCCTCTGTCAGCTTCTTGCTGTTCAGAGGCGCCTCGGCCGCACGCACCTTCTCGACGAAGGCCTTGTACTGGGCGGCGTAGGCGGCATTCTGATAGCCCGCGAGAAAGTCGACACGCTTGGCGACCATGTCGTCCAGGCTCGTGGCCTTCTTGACGAACTCGATCACCTGGCCGGGCTTCAACAACGCCTGCACTGCCGCGAGGTCGTGCGCCGCGCGCCGGCCCCATTCGAAGGCCAGCTTGTTGTTCTCGACCTGCACGTCGTTCAGCTCGATGGCGCGCAGCAGCGCCGGCAGCCCCAGCGGCACACGGCCCTTCTGCCAGGCATAGCCGAGCATCAGCGGGTTGGTGTAGAGCGAATCGCCGACCAGGCCGACCGCCAGCGCGTCGGCGTCGAGCATGCCCACGCTCGAAGCACCGGCCGCCGCGCGCACCGCCGTGTCGCAATGGCCGGCCGGGAACTGCCAGTCCGGGTTGCTGACGAACGCGGCCGTCGGCGCGCCGTGGGTGTTCATCGCAACAAACGTGCGGCCTTCGCGCACGGCCGCGAGCGTGGCCTTGTTGGCCGTCACGATCGGGTCACAGCCGATCACCAGGTCGGCCTCGGCCGTACCGACCTTGGTGGTCAGGATCGCGTCTGCGCGGTTCGCGATCTGGATGTGGCTCCAGGTCGCGCCGCCCTTCTGCGCCAGGCCCGCGGCGTCTTGCGTGACGATGCCCTTGCCTTCGAGGTGCGCTGCCATGCCGAGCAACTGGCCAATGGTGATGACACCGGTGCCGCCGACACCGGCAACGACGATGCCCCACGGTGTTTCAGCCAGCGGCAGCGCGGGCTCCGCGAGCGGCGGTAGCTTGAACGGGTCGGGGCGTGAAACGTTCGGCTTCTTGCCCTTCATCTGCCCGCCCTCGACCGTGACGAAGCTCGGGCAGAAGCCCTTCACGCATGAGTAGTCCTTGTTGCACGAGTTCTGGTTGATGCGGCGTTTGCGGCCGAACTCGGTTTCGACCGGCTCGACGCTCAGGCAGTTGCTCTGCACCGAGCAATCGCCGCAGCCTTCGCACACCAGCTCGTTGATGACGACGCGCTTGGCCGGGTCAACCAGGGTGCCGCGCTTGCGGCGGCGGCGCTTCTCTGTGGCGCAGGTCTGGTCGTAGATCAGGATGCTGCAGCCCTCGACCTCGCGCAGCTGCTTCTGGATCGCGTCGAGGTCATCGCGGTGGTGAACCGTCACGCCCTTCGCCAGGCGCGCAGCGATGCCAGCCTCCTCGTATTTCTCGGGCTCGTCGGTGACGACGACGATGCGCTTCGCACCTTCGGCATCCAGCTCGCGCGTCATCTCGGGCACCTTGAGCGTGCCGTCCACCGGCTGGCCGCCCGTCATCGCGACCGCGTCGTTGAACAGGATCTTGTAGGTGATGTTCACGCCCGCCGCGATGCTCTGGCGCACCGCGAGCAGGCCCGAGTGGTAGTAGGTGCCGTCGCCGAGGTTGGCGAACACGTGCTTGTCGGTGGTGAACGGCGCTTGCCCCATCCACGACACGCCTTCGCCACCCATCTGGCTGAAAGTGACGGTGCTGCGGTCCATCCACACCGTCATGTAGTGGCAGCCGATGCCGGCCACCGCGCGCGAGCCTTCGGGCACGCGCGTGCTGGTGTTGTGCGGGCAGCCGCTGCAGAAGAACGGTGTCCTGTCCGCAGAAGAACCGTCGGCAGACGCGTCGATCGTCTGCACGGACATGCTGCGCTCCTTGGCATCGATGAGGGCGATGCGCGCATCGAGCCGCGCCTGCGTGTCGGCATCGACGCCGAGCTTCTTCAAGCGCTTCGCGATGGCGCGGCCGATGATCGCCGGCGTCAGGTCGGCCTGCGCCCGCAGCAACCAGTTCTTGCCCGGGTTCGGCTGGCTCCATTCGCCGCCGCTCTCGTCGCCTTCGGCTTCATCAAACTTGCCGAGCACGTTGGGCCGCACATCGGCGCGCCAGTTGTAAAGCTCTTCCTTCAACTGGTACTCGATGACCTGGCGCTTCTCTTCGACGACCAGGATCTCCTGCAGGCCCTGCGCGAAGTCACGCGTGATGGTCGCTTCGAGCGGCCACACCACGTTGACCTTGTGCAGCCGGATGCCGAGTTGGCGGCACACGTCGTCATGCAAGCCCAGGTCGTGGAGCGCCTGGCGCGTGTCGTTGTAGGCCTTGCCGCTGGCGATGATGCCGAAGCGGTCGTTCGGGCCTTCGATGACGTTGTAGTTCAGCTTGTTCGCACGCACATAGGCGAGCGCGGCGTACCACTTGTGGTCCATCAGCCGCGATTCCTGTTCGAGCGGCGCGTCGGGCCAGCGGATGTGCAGGCCGCCTTCGGGCATCTGGAAGTCTTCCGGCAGCAAGATGTTCACGCGGTCCGGGTCCACGGACACGCTCGACGTCGATTCCACGATCTCCTGGATCGTCTTGATGCCGCTCCACACGCCGGCGAAGCGGCTCATCGCGAACGCGTGCAGGCCCATGTCCAGAATGTCTTGCACGCTCGATGGAAAGAACACCGGCAGCCCGCAGGCCTTGAAGATGTGGTCGCTCTGGTGCGCCGCCGTCGAACTCTTCGCGATGTGGTCGTCACCGGCCAACGCGATCACGCCGCCGTGCTTCGAGGTGCCGGCCATGTTGGCGTGCTTGAACACATCGGAACAGCGGTCCACACCCGGGCCCTTGCCGTACCAGATGCCGAACACGCCGTCGACCTTGGCGCTTTGCGGGTACAGCGCCAGTTGCTGCGAACCCCACACGGCGGTGGCCGCCAGCTCTTCGTTCACGCCGGGCTGGAACACGATGTTCTGTGCCGCGAGGTGCTTCTTCGCCTGCCACAGCGCCTGGTCGTAGCCGCCCAGCGGAGAGCCGCGGTAGCCGCTGATGAAGCCGCCGGTGTTCAGGCCGGCCATTGCGTCGCGCGTCTTCTGCAGCATCGGCAAACGCACCAGCGCCTGGGTGCCGCTCATCAGCGCACGGCCGTGGTCGAGGCTGTACTTGTCGTCGAGTGTGACGGTCTCGATGGCGCGGCGGACGGACTCGGGCAGCGGTGCATTCATGGGCGGTTGCTCCACAGGGGCAAGGGGTTGAGCCAGAAGCGCAACCGCAGCTCGTAGCCACGGCGCGCAGGCCACCCAGTGTAGGGATTCGGGCTCGGCAAGTCCTTTCTTTGTTTGTTGACCTTTCGGTCTTCGGCGCAATAATCTTGCTCGAATAGCCAGTCAAAGATGCCAATGACGCTCAAGAAGCCCGTATCGAAGAAAGGCGCCGGGGCCGCGCGGCCCGCCGCGCGTGCCCCCGACGCCCCGCCCGAACCGCACGGCTCGGTACTCGACCGCTACGACATCGCCATCCTGCACGAGCTGCAACGCGACGCTCGCTTGTCCAACACCGAACTCGCGCTGCGCATCGGGCTGTCGGCCGCGCCCACATGGCGGCGCGTCAAGTGGCTCGAAGACCAGGGCGTGATCACCGGCTACCGCGCCGAGATCGACCGCCGCAAGATCGGCCTGGGCGTGCTCGCCTTCGTGCGCATCGACGCCGACCGCAACACCGCCGCCAGCACGCGCCAGCTCGAAGACGCGATCCGCGGCCTGCCCGAGGTGATTGCCTGCCACTACATCTCGGGCTCGGGCACTTTCGAGTTGCAGGTGATGGCGACCGACCTCGACGCGTTCTCGAAGTTCACGCTCGACACGCTGCTGACGCTGCCGCATGTGAAAGACGTGCACACCAGCTTTTCGCTCGGCGAGGTGAAGGCGGTGGCGGCCTTGCCGCTGGGTCACTTGGGTGGGGCGCGGCGCTTGGGGGGCTTGGGTGCAGCGCGGCGTTAAGCGCAGCGTTGTGCGGGGCACGCATTGGCGGCGCGGGCACCGAGTAAGGGGCGTTTTCGCGGCCGATCAGCCGCGCAGGCAGTTGATGCGGTAGCTCGGCGCCTGCGATGCCAGCGCCTGCCTTTCGGCGTGAGTGGCCACCACGTACTTGTCGGCAGCGGCTGCGGGGTCGAGGTCGGCGCAATAGGGGAACGCGAGGATCGCGCGCTGCAGCGCCGCCTCGACACGCATCGACGGCAGCAGCTCGAGCAGGCGCACGCAGTAGGTCGCTATCCACGGGTGCGACGCGCGCGCACGGGTGCTCGGCTTGACGGGTGCCGCCATCGGGGTGCGCATGCGAGCGAAGGCCATGGGTTAGTGTGGTCCGCAGGTGCAACGCGGGCTGTAGGAGTGCACCTCGACCGCCTGTGGGTGTGCGGCCGAAGCTGCGCCGTGATGTCGAAGCCTCCGCTGGTCTGACGAAGGTGGCTGCGTCGTAGCGCGAACGACGGCGCGGTAGCGCCGCACCGGCAATTGGCGCCAAGGCGCTGCGCCGTCCACCGGCGCGGAGTTTGCCGCGTGGGATCATCACGGGATGACCACGCCACGACCGCGCAGCCGACTGCGCTTCCCCTCATTCCTGCGCCACGTCGGGCCGGGGGTGGTCACCGGTGCGGCCGATGACGACCCGTCCGGCATCGCGACGTACACCCAGGCGGGCGCGCAGTTCGGCACCGGCGTGCTGTGGACGGTGTTCCTCACGCTGCCGTTCATGGTGGCGATCCAGCTCGTCAGCGCGCGCATCGGGCGCCAGTCCGGCCGGGGCATTGCGGCCAACCTGAAGCGGCATGCGCCGGGCTGGTTCCTGTACGCCATCGTCGGGCTGCTGCTGGTCGCCAACACGATCAACATCGCCGCCGACATTGCCGCCATGGGCGAGGGGCTGCAGCTCATCGTCGGCGGCGGCGCGCACTTCCATGCGGTCGTGTTCGGCGTGCTGACCCTGCTGCTGCAGGTGTTCGTGCCCTACCGGCAACTCGCGCCCATCCTGAAGTGGCTCACGCTCACGCTCTTCGTGTACGTGGCGGCCGCGTTCAGCGTGAGCATTCCGTGGCCCCAGGTGATGCACGATCTGGTGGTGCCGCACATCACGGCCGACCCGGCGTTCTGGATGATGATCGTGGCGATCCTCGGCACCACGATCTCGCCTTACCTGTTCTTCTGGCAGGCCTCGCAGGAAGTGGAGGAGTTGCGGCTGCGCGGCCGCACCGTCGGCGGTGAAACGCGCGATGCGCTGAAGCGGGCCAAGCGCCGCATGCGGCTCGACACCGTGATCGGCATGGTGTTCTCGAACGGCATTGCCTTCTTCGTCATGCTGATGGGCGCTGTGGTGCTGCATGCCGGTGGCGTGACCGATGTGCAAAGCGCCGCACAGGCCGCGCAGGCACTGCGGCCGCTGGCGGGCGACTTCGCGTTCGTGCTGTTCTCGTTCGGCATCATCGCGACCGGCCTGCTCGCGGTGCCGGTGCTGGCGTCGTCGGCGGCGTATGCGGTGGCCGAGGCCTTCGGCTGGGTCGATGGCCTGGAGCACCAGTGGCGCCAGGCCAAGGGCTTCTACGCAATCATCGCGGTGGCCACCATCGTGGGCACGGGCCTGGACTTCACGCCCATCGACCCGATGAAGGCGCTCTACTGGAGCGCGGTGGTCAACGGCGTGGTGGCCGTGCCCATCATGGCCGCCATGATGCTGCTGGCCGGCAAGCCCGAGGTGATGGGCGCGCTGCCGGTGCGGCGCAAGACGCGCGTGCTCGGCTGGGGCGCGGTGGCGCTGATGGCTGCCGCGGTGGCGATGATGCTGCGCGACCTGTTCAGCTGAACGCCCGGCGTTGCACGGGCCGGTGTAGGCCTCGGCGTACGCCGGACAGGGCTTGCCTCTGGTAACACCCTGGGGCCGACGCTGGCGTTCGATGGGGCGTTCAATGGTCATCATGGAGGTTTTGCAGGAGCGCCCATGTCGAGCACGAACAACACCACCAACGGCACGTCATCAGCCACCGCTTCCGGCGCGGGCATGGGCTTCGGCCAAGTGCCGCGCGCCGTGTGGGCGGGGGGCGGTGTGCTGGCCCTCGTCGCGGCCGGTCTGGCCGGCGCACTGATCAACAAGTCGACTGCGCCCACCGCGAACCTGGGCGCGCCGGTCGCTCTGACGACTCCACCGACCACGCCACCGACCACGCCACAGACGGCACCCGGCAACATGGCCTACGCGCCGGTGCCGCAAGACGGCGTGCCCACGCCCGCGAACACGGCCGCCACTCAGCAGGTTGCCCCGGCGCCTGCACCGGCGAAATTGGCCAGCCCCGCACCAACTCCTGGACGCGCCGCCGCAGGTACGCGCCATGCCGATGCGCGGCCAACAAGCCACGTCGTGGCCTGTCTGTCGTGCGGCACCGTCGAGTCGGTGGAGCCGGTGCGCCTCAAGGGCGAGGGCACCGGCCTGGGCGCAGTCGCCGGCGGTGTACTGGGCGGCGTGGTCGGCCACCAGATCGGCGGCGGCAGCGGCAAGACTGCGATGACCGTGCTCGGCGCGCTCGGGGGCGGCCTGGCCGGCAACGAAGTGGAACGCCGCACCCGAGGCCAGACCTTGTACGACGTGCAGGTGCGCATGCAGGACGGCTCGTACCGCAGCATCCGCCAGGGTCAGGCACTGGCGGCGGGGTCTTCGGTGGTGGTCGAAGGCGGGCACGTGCGCCTGGCGCGCTGAACCCTGCAGTTCCTGCGGCACTCCGGCCCGCCGGTCGCAGCGCCCGGCGCTTCTCGTGCCGGGGCGGCCACCCTCCTCCTGCACCGCACCGGGGCGGCACCGCACTTGCTTGAGTGCGGGCCGCGCGCCCCGAGTGCACCTTCCGGAGGAACATCCATGAACGACACCTCGATCCAGCTGGTCCGGGAAACGTTCGATCTGGTCGAGCCGATCGCGCCGCAGGCGGCGGCCATGTTCTATGCGAACCTGTTCGCGGCCGACCCGCTGCTCGTGCCGCTCTTCAAGGGCGACATGGCAGCGCAGGGGCGCAGGCTGATGCAGATGATCGCGCTGGCGGTCAGCAAACTCGACGAGCCGACGACGCTGATGCCCGCGCTGGCGCAGCTGGGCCAACGCCACGCCGGCTACGGCGTGCGCGACGCACACTACGACACGGTGGGTGTGGCGCTGTTGACAACGCTGCGCCAGGGCCTGGGCGTGGCCTACACGCCCGAGGTGGAAGAAGCCTGGACAGAAGTCTATGGCGTGATCGCCTCGACGATGAAGGCCGCAGCGAAGCTGCCGGCCTGAGCGGCTGAGCGGCTGGGCGGCTGGGTGGCCGAGAGGCCGAGCTACGCGGTGTAAGTGGCTTGAACGCGCGCCGAGCGGTTCAGGTACGCGAAGCACACGGTGAAGAAGACGAGGCCCGGCAGCAGGGTGCTCGTCAGGTCGCTGCGCAGCGCCGAGCCCGACTCGGCCACCGGCCCCATGGCGGTGTGCACGGCGGCCGAGACCACGTCAACCGCCAGCCCGAACAACAGTGCGTTCTTGGCGGTGGCCGCGGCCCCCGGCCGAACCCACCACAGGCGCAGGCCTGCATGAATGCCGAAGGCGACTGCAGCCAGCGAGGCGAACGACGAACTCGGGCAAGGCCCGCGACGGTGTCAGGTCGGAGCGAACTTCAGCGCCACGCCGTTGTTGCAATAGCGCTTGCCGGTCGGCGCCGGCCCGTCGTTGAACACGTGGCCCTGGTGGCCCTCGCAACGCGCGCAGTGGTATTCGGTGCGCGGCATGATGAGCTTGTAGTCGGTCTTCGTGACCACCGCGCCGGTGATGTGCGTGAAGAAGCTCGGCCAGCCGGTGCCGCTCTCGAACTTGGTGGCCGACTCGAACAGCGGCAAGTCGCAGCCGGCGCAATGGAAGCGGCCTCGGCGCTTCTCGTCGTTGAGCGGGCTGGTACCGGCACGCTCGGTGCCCTCGTGGCGCAGCACGTCGTACTGCGTGGGGGTGAGCCGCTTCTTCCATTCGGCATCGGGCAGGCTGAGCGGCACCACCGCGCTGGCCGCCGTTGGCGCCTGGGCCATGGAAGGCTTGGGTGCGAAGCCGATGGCCGAGAGGAACGCGAGCAGGTTGCGGCGGGTCATGGTGGGTTCTCCGGGGTGGCGCGATCCGGTTGGTCGCGAGCGCTGCCCGATTCTTTCGCATGCGGCCGATGCGACTAAAGTTGCCGCACTCAAGACCCTTCTTCACTCACGACCCCCGCCGAAAGCCACGACCATGTTCAACGCCCTCGTGCTCGACAAAACCCCCGACTTCCAGGCCAGCGTGCGCGCGGTGGACGATGGCTTCCTGCCCGATGGCGACGTGACGATCAATGTGGACTATTCCACTTTGAACTACAAGGACGGCCTGGCCATCACCAACCGTTCGCCGGTGGTGCGCAACTGGCCGATGGTGGCCGGCATCGACGGCGCGGGCACCGTCACGGCCAGCACGCACGCGGCCTGGAAAGTGGGCGACGCGGTGGTGTTGAACGGGTTCGGTGTCGGCGAAACCCACAAGGGTTGCCTGGCCCAGCGCGCGCGCCTGAAGGGCGACTGGCTGGTGCGCCGGCCCGACGCCTTCAGTGCCCGCCAGGCCATGGCCATCGGCACCGCCGGCTACACCGCGATGCTGTGCGTGCTCGCGCTCGAGAAGCATGGCCTGCGCCCGGCGGCCGGTGACGTGCTCGTGACCGGCGCCACCGGCGGCGTGGGCTCGGTCGCTGTCGCGCTGCTCGCAAAGCTCGGCTACCGCGTCGTGGCCGCCACCGGCAAGGCGCCTGAAGCGGGCTACCTGACTGCCTTGGGCGCAGCGGCCGTCATCGACCGCAGCGAGCTCGGCGCACCCGGCAAGCCGCTGCAGAAAGAGCGCTGGGCTGCGGTCGTCGATGCGGTGGGCAGCCACACGCTGGCCAACGCCTGTGCGCAAACACGCTACGGCGGTGCCGTGGCGGCGTGCGGGCTCGCCCAGGGCATCGACCTGCCGGCGACCGTGATGCCGTTCATCCTGCGCGGCGTGGCACTGCTCGGCGTGGACAGCGTGATGGCGCCGATGCACGCGCGCGAACAGGCCTGGGCACGCCTGGCCGTTGACCTGAACCCGGCGGTGCTGGAAGCCATCACCACCGAGGTGCCGCTCTCCGGCGCCATCGTGGCGGCGGGGCAGTTGATGGCCGGTCAGGTTCGTGGAAGGCTGGTTGTGGACACTGGCCGCTGACCACCATGCGCTGAGTACAAGGCGCGCCGGAGACTCGCCATGAACCAAGCCACGCAGGCAACGCAGGCCACGGCCTACGCCGATTTCCACCAACGCTCCATCACCGACCGCGACGCCTTCTGGGCCGGGCAGGCGGCACTGATCGACTGGCACACACCGTTCGAGCAGGTCTGCGACACCAGCAACCCGCCGTTCACAAAGTGGTTCGGCGGCGGCCGCACCAACCTGTGCCACAACGCCGTCGACCGCCACCTGAGCGCGCGCGGTGAGCAACGCGCCTTGATCACTGTTTCGACTGAAACGAACACCGAGCGCGTCTACAGCTTCACCGAATTGCACGCCGAAGTCGTGCGCATGGCGGCCGTCCTGCAGGATCTGGGCGTGAAGCAGGGCGACCGCGTGCTCGTCTACATGCCGATGGTTGCGCAGGCGGTGTTCACGATGCTCGCGTGCGCGCGCATCGGCGCGATCCACTCGGTCGTGTTCGGCGGCTTCGCGAGCGTGAGCCTGGCCAACCGCATCGACGATGCCGAGCCCGCGCTGATCGTCACCGCTGACGCCGGCAGCCGTGCCGGCAAGGTGCTGGCCTACAAGCCGCTGCTCGACGAGGCCATGCGTCTGGCCACGCACAAGACACCCAAGGTGCTGCTCGTGGACCGGGGCCTGGCGCCCGCCCCCTTGCAGGCCGGCCGCGACGAGCTGTACGCGCCGCTGCGCGAGAAGCACATGGATGCCAGCGTGCCCTGCGTCTGGTTGGAGGCCAACACGCCGAGCTACACGCTCTACACCAGCGGCACCACCGGCACGCCGAAGGGCCTGCAGCGCGACACCGGCGGCTACGCGGTGGCGCTGGCCGCAAGCATGAAGCACATCTTCGACGGCCGCGCCGGCGAGACCTACTTCTCGACCAGCGACATCGGCTGGGTCGTCGGCCACAGCTACATCGTCTATGGCCCGCTCATCGCCGGCATGGCGACCATCCTCTACGAGGGCATGCCGACCAGGCCCGATGCGGCCGTGTGGTGGAGCCTGGTCGAGAAGTACCAGGTGACGGTGATGTTCAGTGCACCCACGGCCGTGCGCGTGCTCAAGACGCAAGACCCGACCGCCCTGACGCGCCACGACCTGAGTTCGCTGCGCGCACTGTTTCTGGCCGGCGAGCCGCTCGACGAACCCACCGCCCAGTGGATCGCCCAGGCGCTCGGCAAACCCATCATCGACAACTACTGGCAAACCGAAAGCGGCTGGCCGATCCTGACCATCGCGAACGGCGTGGCGCCGCAAGCCAGCAAGTTCGGCAGCCCGGGCGTGGCGATGTACGGCTACGACGTGAAGCTGATCGACGAGGCCACCGGCAAGGAGCTGACGGGTGTGAACGAGAAAGGCCTTCTCGCCATAGAAGGCCCGCTGCCGCCGGGCTGCGCGCAGACCATCTGGCGCGACGATGCGCGGTTCGTGCGCACCTACTGGAACAGCGTGCCCGGCAGGCAGATCTACAGCACCTTCGACTGGGCCGTGCGCGACGCCGACGGCTACTACTTCATCCTCGGCCGCACCGACGACGTGATCAACGTCGCCGGCCATCGCCTGGGCACGCGCGAGATCGAAGAGAGCATCGCCAGCCACCCCAGCGTGGCCGAAGTGGCCGTGGTGGGCGTGGCCGATCAGCTTCGCGGCCAGGTGGCGATGGCCTTCGTGGTGCCGCGCAGCGCCGCGCTGGTGGCTGATGAGGCGATGCGCCTGGCGCTCGAAGGCGCGATCATGAAGCGCGTCGATGAACAACTCGGCGCGGTGGCGCGGCCGTCGCGTGTGCGCTTCGTGACCGTGCTGCCGAAAACACGCTCGGGCAAGCTGCTGCGCCGCGCCATCCAGGCGGTGTGCGAGGCGCGCGACCCGGGCGACCTGACGACCATCGAAGACCCGACCGCGCTGCAGCAGATCCGCGATCTGATGGCGCGCTGACGGGCGCGCCGGCCACCCGCACGATGGGCTTGTTCCTGCTGAAGCGGCTGGCCACGTTCATCGCCACCTTGCTGGTGGCGAGCCTCGTGGTCTTCGCGGTGCTCGACATCCTGCCGGGCAACGTGGCCGACGTGATGCTCGGTGAGTCGGCCACGCCGGAGGCGCGCGCCGCACTTGTCGCCAAGCTCGGGCTCGACCGGCCCGCGCCCTTGCGCTACACCCAATGGCTGGCTGGCCTGGCCCATGCCGACATGGGCACCAGCGTGGCCTACGACACGCCGGTGGCCGCCCTGATTGCCGAGCGGCTGCAGGTGACGCTGCCGCTGGCCGTGATGGCCATGGTGCTGGCAGCGGCCATCGCGCTCACGCTCGGCCTGTACGCGGCGTCACGCCACAACCGGCTCGGCGACGTCGGCGTGATGGTGGCAAGCCAGATCGGCATGGCGATCCCGAACTTCTGGTTCGCGATTTTGCTGATCCTGCTGTTCGCGGTGAAGCTGCAATGGTTCTCGGCCGGCGGCTTCCCGGGCTGGGACGATGGCCTGTGGGAGCCGATCAAGGCGCTGGTGCTGCCGGCCACCGCACTGGCCGTGGTGCAGGCCGCGATCCTGACGCGCATCACGCGTTCGGCCGTGCTCGACGTGCTGCGCGAAGACTTCGTGCGCACCGCGCGCGCCAAGGGCCTCAGCCGCCGCGCGGTGCTGTGGCGCCACGTGCTGCGCAACGCCATGGTGCCGGTGCTGACCGTCATGGGCCTGCAGTTCGCGAACCTGCTCACCGGCACCATCGTGGTGGAGTACGTGTTCTCGTTGCCGGGCCTCGGGCGGCTGATCTTCCAGGCCATCGCAAACCGCGATTTGATCGTCGTGCGCAACGTGGTGATGCTGCTGGCCGCCGCTGTGATCGCGATCAACTTCATCGTCGACGTGCTGTACGCGGTGATCGACCCGCGCCTGAAGGCCACTTCGTCGTGATACGGCGCGCGCTGCACCACAAGAGCTTCGTGATCGGCGCGGTGCTGGTGGCGCTGCTGGTCGCAACCGCGCTGCTGTCGTTCGTGTGGACGCCCTGGCCGGCGGCGGAACTCGACATTCCGAACAAGCTGCAGGCACCGTCGACCGCGCACTGGCTGGGCACCGACAGCCTCGGCCGAGACATCGTCTCGCTGCTGATCGTCGGCGCCCGCAACTCCATCGCAGTCGGCGTGATCGCGGTGGGCATCGGCATCGGCTTCGGCGTGGCGCTCGGGCTGCTCGCCGCAGCAAGGCGGGGCTGGGTCGAAGAACTGGTGATGCGCGCATCGGACTTCACCTTCGCGTTCCCGGCGCTGCTGTCGGCCATCATGCTCACGGCCGTGTACGGGCCGGGGCTGGCGACGTCGATCATCGCCATCGGCGTCTTCAACGTGCCGGTGTTCGCGCGCATCACGCGGGCCGCAGCGAACAGCGTGTGGGCACGCGACTACGTGCTCGCCGCACGCGCCTGCGGCAAGGGCGCATGGCGCATTTCGTTCGCCCACGTGCTGCCGAACATCGCCGGCATCCTGATCGTGCAGGCAACGATCCAGTTCGCCGTGGCCATCCTCGCGGAAGCGGCCCTGAGCTACCTCGGCCTGGGCACCCAGCCGCCCATGCCGAGCTGGGGCCGCATGCTGAACGAGGCGCAACAGCTGCTGTTCCAGGCGCCGCACCTGGCGCTGTACCCGGGCCTGGCGATCGGCTTCAGCGTGCTCGGCCTGAACCTGATGGGCGACGGGCTGCGGGACCTGCTCGACCCGCGGCTGGCGCGCGGGCGGTAGGCGCTGGCCGGTCATGGCGCAAGACGCTCGCGCGGTGTTGGGCCGCAGCAGCAGTCAGCTCGCTGTCGACGACCACGCGCAGGGCGGCCGGCCATGCATCGAAAGCCACGTCAGGCGTGGCGTTCGACGCAAAGTGGTTGTAGATGCGGCGCGCCAGCACCGGTGCGGCCACGCTGGTGCCGTTCATCCGCAATGAGTCGCTGCTGCGAACGGCCGCCGCGCTGATGTTCGGCTGGTCGGCGCTCTCTTCGCAAGCTGCATAGATCAGCGCCGGCCCTTTGCGCGGGCCAGTGGAAGAGTAGTGGGCCGGCACCGCGTCCGACAGCCGGAAGCCGCCTGCCGCAATCGTGTACTTGCCCGTGGCGATGCTGCTCAGCGTCTGGTCGGCGTCGCCGATGCGCTGCTCTTCGAAGCGCGGCTGCACGCCCACCCCCAGCCAGCCCGGGTCATCGCGTTCGACCCAGGATTCGAAGTGAACAGTCTCGGCATCTTGCTCGGGCTCGGGCTCGTCGCTCGCGTTGGTGGTGCCGCTGTCACCATCCGGCTGCTTCCACACGACGGGCTTGAGGCCTACCTCGATCTGCCATGAGCCCACCGGCGCGAGCGGGCCATCGTCGTCCGCTGGCCGAGCGGTGGGCGCCATCGCGAGCAGCAGCAGCGGCCGCCCGCCATTGGGCGGGTTCTGCACGAAGCTCAGGCGCGCCACCGGCCGGTGCTCGCCGACGTCCAGCATCTGCGCAACCTCGCCCACACCGACCCACGGGCTCCAATCGCCACTGGCCGTTCGGGCGCGTGCTTGTACGCGGCCGAGCAGGGGATCGTGCTGATCGAACCAAGTCTCGACATACGTGTCGGTGAAGTCCCCTGGCTCCAGGCCGATGCGCAGCAGCGCGCTGCGATCCACCTGCGCCGAACGCTTCACGTGACACGCCGCCTGGTGCCCGTTGCCGGCGCCCAAAACGATGGCCAGGTTCTGGCCGCGCAGCATGACGATCTCGTCCAGCGCCTGCTCGATCAGCGAGCTGCCGTCGTGCGGGCCGGCGAAGCTGCCGTAGCTCAGGTTGACGACGATGGGTGCGTCGGGTTCGCACACGTCGAGCACGTAGTGCACGGCATCGAGCACCTGCGCAGACAGTGAGCCGCCGCCGCTGTCGGCCGCCGTCAACGCCGGAAGTTGCACGAACACCACCGGCGCCCTGGCCGCGTCGTCGGGTGGGTACGCGGCGCCGAGCAGCGGGTCGGGGCTGCCGGCCGCCACGGCGGTGACGTGGCTGCCGTGCGTGGCAGCCCAGATGCGCCTGCGGGCGTCGTCGTAGTTGATCAGGTAGTCGATGCGGCGGTAGGCCTCGGACTCGTCGAGTGGCCGGCCCGCAGCAGCCTGGTGGGCAGTCTCCTGGATGATCTTGTTCATCGTCGTGCCGTACAGCGCACGGCCGTAGCCCATTCGGCCGGTGGTATCGGCCCAGGGCCATGGCAACGCGCTGCCGCTGCGCGAGCGTGCAGGTGTTCGGTTGGCGCCTTGGTCCCACAGTGCCCGAATGCGCGTGGTGCCGCGCGGGCCCCGGAACGCGTGGTTCATGAACGGGCAACCGAAGTCGATCACGGCCATGACCGGGCCCTTGATCTTGCCGGGCGGGTTGCCGGCATCGATCTCGAAGTACTCTGAGGTACGAAAACTCAGCGCCTCGCGGGTTTCGCCATAAGCACCGATGGTCTCGGCGCGGGCCTCGGTTTCGGCATCGCGAAACGGCAGGGCCAGTTCCCAGCGAAGGCCAGTGGTGGCGCCAGTGGTGGCGAGTGATTTCAGCCACGCAAGGTTGCCGATGGGCACCTCGGCAACGAAGTGACGCAGGTCAAGCGGCGAGGCGGTGTAGACCTCGGCCACCTTCCATTGCGAGTAGCCCATCGCAGCTTTGGCAGAGGCTGCGTCAGGGGCTTGGACAAGCACGCGGAGCGCCTCGATGGCGCGGTCGCCCGTGCCCAGCCGCTGCCCCAGCAGGCGCCGGAAGCCGCGCCATTCGGTGCGTTCCGCCCATTCGAAGTACGGGTCGATATTGGCACCCCGCAGGCCGCGCTCGGCCTGCCACTTCACGGCTGCACTCCCAACTGAGCCAGCTCGCGCCGCGCCGCGCGCCACAGCAAACCGAGCTGCGGGCTTTCGGCCACGCCGGAGCGGTTCGGCCGGAGCAACATCAAGGGCTCGGGTTCGCCCTCTTCGCCCAACCCGTGCTCCCGCGCAATGCCCATGGCCACGTCGAAGCGTTTCGGCTGACCCCGCCCATCGGCGAGCCCGATGAAATGGGCCGCCAGTTGCAGGCCGAGCGCATAGCCGGCACGGCTGTCGATCGGGAAGTGCACGCCCGCGACCACCCGGTTGAACGCGATCCGCCGGGCCAGGCGGTCGAGCTGCAGCGCCTTCGGGTGGGCCAGGCCGAACTGGGGGTAGATCAACTCTGTCAACAGCCGCGCCATCAAGGTGGCAATCGTGGCGTGGCCGCTGGGCAGCGAACCATGCATCGGGGTCTCGATCACCGGCACGATGCGCGTGGAGGCGGCATCGGGCCGCCTCGCGGCGACCTGGTTCTTCAACGCCATGACCAGCGGCGTGGCCCAGCGTTGGGCGATGTCGAGCATCCCGAAGGTGATGGGCGCACGCGCGGGTGGCAGACCGATGAGGTTGCAGTAGAAATCCATCAAGCCATCGGCCTGGCTGAGGATCTCGGGCAACCGGTCTTCGCGTTCGACGGCGGCGCGCAGGACCTTGTCGATCTGCTCGGCGTACCAAGGCCCGTTCGTAGGTATGGCGGCGAAGCTGATGCTCTCGTCGAACGTGACCGTGCGGCCGCTGGAGTCGGTCTTGTTCAGGTACCACAAGCACGAATCGCTGACGGCGAAGCGCCAGTTCAGATCGGCCAGCACGGCCAATGCGCGCGGCTCGACGCCCCAGCGCCAGAGTGGCTCGTCGTCGTCCGTGCCATCGGAGCGCGCGGCCACGAAGGGGCCGACAACCGGTTCACGACGCGGGTCGGTGTCGCGCACGGTGCGCGCCCGCGAACGGTTGATGGCTTCGGCCAGCATGGTCGGACCGGAGTCGTATACCCACTCGGCGCTTTCGCCATGCCAAGGCGCTGCGGCCGTCAACCGGGCCGCAGCGGCGGCCAGACTGGCGGCCGGACTGTTTGCTTCGAAAGTCGGTAGCAACACGCCTTTTCGGCCAATGCCAGGATGCAAAGAGCTGTTTCCACCAATGCCCGGATTCAGTGGCGAGTTGCCTCCAATGCCAGGGTACAGCGGTGCGTTGCCTCCGATGCCAGGGTGCAGCGGTGCGTTGCCGCCAATTCCCGGGTGCAAGGGGCTCAACCCGGCCATACCGGGTTGGAGCGCGCTGCCACTGAGCCAGGCGCCTGGGGCGATCACGTAGGTTGCCATGTCGTCGTCCTTCTGGCCCGCGGGCCGGTCACGGTGGAACGCCCGCGCTGATCAGCGCGTCTTCAAAGGTCTGGCGCCACGCGAGGCCAGCGCCGAGCCGGCGACTGCTCGTGGGCCCGGCCTTGGCTTGGGGAAAGAGGGCCAGGTAGCGCTGCGCGGTCCGCTGGGCGGCGTCGCATTCGCCATTCAGCCACAGCGCACCCACAAGCAAGTGCAAGCCCGGCGCATGCAGGCTGTGCTGGCGCACCGAACTGCGGGCGTGGATGGCCGCGCGCTTGTATTGGCCCGCCGCCACGAAGGCCATCGCCGCATAGGCCTCGAAGACGTAGCGGCTGGGGTCGAGGGGTGACAAGCGCAGGCATTCGGACACGGCCTCGCACGCCGCATCGGCCTCGCCGAGAAACGCCAGCGTGCCCGAGAGCTGGGCCAGCGCCACCGCATCCGACGGATCGAGTGCAATGGCGCGCGCGTTGAGTTCGCGCCCTTCCTGAAGCTTGCCTTCGAAGTTCGAGCACACCTGCGCCAGCGCAGCGTGCGCCGCAGCACTGCCAGGGTCGAGGCCGATTGCGCGCTCGCACAGCTCGCGGGTGACCACGCCGGCGCGTTGGCGGTCGTTGGTCCAACCCTGTTCCAGCGCAAACAATTGCCAGCGCGCCAGCATCGCCACCGGCGCAGCGTGGCGCGGGTGGCGCTCGATGAGGTGCTCCAGCACCTGGCGCGCGCCGTCGAAGTCGGTCTTCACCAGGCTGTTCATCAAGCCACTGGCACCGACGAACAGGCTGTACGACGACAGGCTGTCCACCGGCAGGCTGCGCGCGCGCGCCAGCTCGTGACCGATGATCTGCTGCGACACCTGGGTGACGATGTGCGGCACCAACTCATCGGTGCCCTCGAACAGTTCTGCAACGTGCCCGACCGTGCGACCAGTCCACAACACCGAGCCGGTGGCCAGCTCGCACAGCTCGACCGACAGCCGCACGCGCTGGCCCTGCACGTAGAAGCGGCCGGTCAGCATGAAGGTGGCGCCCAGGGCGTCGCGCACATGCGTCAGGTCGGGGGCGGACATGCGCAACATCGCGGTGCTGACGCGCGAAAGCACCCGCAGCGACGGGTGCCGTGCGAGCGAGGCAATCACGTCGTCGGCCAGCGCGTGGCCGAGCGCGTCGTGATCGGGGTCGGGCGGCATGGCCACGAACGGCACGACTGCGACAGTCGGGCGAAGGTCGGCGGCGGCATCGGGCCCGTGCCGCTGCGGGCCACCGGGCCCCGGCGGATCGAGGCGGAAGACGCGCAGCGGCTCGTCGAGGTGCTTGACGAATCGCAGGCCCAGGTCATGCACGGTGGCGTGAACGCCGTCGGCCACGTCTTGCCGCACCTGGGTCGACGCCACGGTCTGGCCCGGTTGTGCGAGCGACGCCAGGCGCGCCGCGAGGTTGACGCCGTCGCCATAGATCTCGTGCGGGAACGACACCACATCGGCCACGTGGACGCCGATGCGCAACCAGAACGCAGCTGCGTCCGGCTGCCCGAGGTTGAAGCGCGCCAGGCCGGTGTGCAAAGCGTGCGCTGCCGACACGGCTTGAGCCGCCGAGCCGAACTCCATCAACAAGCCGTCGCCGGCGGTACGGACCAGGCGGCCGCCATGCTGCGCGGCGATGTCGGAGTCGACGAAGAGGGTGAACGCATGCCAGCGCTCGATGACGCTGCACTCGGCGTCGTGAAACAGCCGGACCGATTCGACCAGATCCGCGAACAACACGGTGCAGCGCCGCCGCGTCAGCGCTTGGACGAAGCCGGTTTCACCGTGAGCGTTGCTTGGCTGCATCACAGACCCCGTCGAAAGACCCGCCAA
>JANXWV010000097.1 GCA_025350965.1 Rhizobacter sp. | reverse complement strand
CGCTGTTTCTCGGTGGCTGGTATCTCTCGTACTTCGTGCCGCAGCTGGCACGTACCCAGCCCATGTCAGGGGCCGACCCGCATCTGGATCGCACTGGCGAGAACTTGGCAAAGTACCTGCAGTTCATCGAGCGCGAACGTCCCAGGGCCTTCCGGGCGATGCTGACGCGAATTGCAAAGACGATTCCAGGCCTGAAAGAAATTCGCTCGGTCCAAACCCAGGATCGGCGCTTGCTGCTGGAGTTCTACGCGGAGGGCTATGCCGAACCGTTCTACCAACAAGACATGTCGGACGGAACACTGAAGTTGCTCGCGTACCTGTTGTTAATGGAGGACCCAGCGCCGGCACCACTCGTCGGGATCGAGGAGCCCGAGAACGGCTTGCACCACCAGCTGCTCGGCTTGCTGGCCAGCGAGTTGAAGGCCTTCGCAGCAAAGCAGAATGGCCCACAGGTTCTCATCACCACACACGCGCCAAATCTGATCGACGCCTTGAGCCCGAGTGAGGTGTGGACGCTCGACAAAGCCAGTGATGGCTTTGCGCAAATCAAGCGGGCCGCCGACATCCCAGGGGTTCAGGAGATGTATGACGAAGGCGTCCCGATGGGCAGCCTTTGGTACAGCAACCACCTCGCTAGCAGCCATCCATGACCTGGTTTGAAGTTCTGGTGGAAGGGGTCTCCGACGTTCCGGCAATCAATGAAGTTTTGACTCGGAAATTCGGACTCGTCGAAGGTGAACACTTCCGGATCCACCCCCACCAGGGGAGAGGCCGGCTACCCGCCAACCCCTTGGCAAAGCCGGACCCAAAGCAACGGCAACTGCTTCACCAACTCCCCGCCAAACTGCGCGGTTATGCGAAGTCGATGCCCGCCGACGCCGTTGTTCTGGTCGTCGTGGACGTTGACGACACCCCTTGCAAGCAGATGCTCGACGACCTGACGAGCATGTTGTCCAGACTGCCGGTGCGTCCGAAGCGTGTGCTCTTTCGGCTGGCCGTCGAAGAGACGGAAAGCTGGTTCATCGCAGATCCGGCGGCAGTGCAAGCAGCCTTCCCGAGGGCGAATATCGCATCGTTGCGGAAGATTCGACCTGACGCGATCATCGGCGCGTGGGAAGCGCTTGCCGCAGCAATCGGTGCTTCACGCGATTCGTCAGGCACAGAAAAACTGCGCTGGGCTCGCCAAATTTGCCCGCACCTCGACTTGTCTGCGCCAGCATCGCCCAGCCTGCGCAAGCTCATCGCAGGCATTGCCCGCGAGTTGGTGGTGACCCCGCTTTGACGCACGCAAACGGGCAAGTTCGATCTCGCCAGTTCAGCGGCCGGACCTCGACACGCTTTTGGGTGTATTCGAGATCAGACCAATTCTTCGTTCACCAACCGGTTGTACTTGACCGCCGACCTGGCCTTGAACCTGGCGGCAATGTCGGTCACGCGCGCAGTGGCGTCGTCGTCGGGGCAGTAGACGATGAGCCAGCCGCAGCCTTCGCCGGCGAGCACGAGGTAGCGGCGCAGCAGCGTGATCTCGTAGCCGAAGCCCGCGCCCTCGCCGGCCGTGTCGACCATCTTCTGCAAGCGCGGCTTGACGGCTTCGCCGGTGTAGGCCAGAACGTCTTCCGCCGTGAAGCCGGCCGCGTACAGCGCTTGCTCGGCCTGCTTCGAGACTGCGTTGTCGGCGAATGCCAGCACAGCGTGACCGGTCGGGTTGAAGCTGCCGGTGGCGTTGCGAATGTCGTCGCGCGTGAGGCGCTTGAGTGTCATGGTCATGTCTCCTGAGAACAGCAAACAGTCAGTCTAAGGGAGCCCCGTTCAGCGCCCGCGCCGCCGCTGTTGCCAGGCATTCAGCTCGCCGACGATGCCACGCCGGAACGCGACCACGCAAACGACGAAGATCGCGCCAATGATCACGTTGATCCACGAACCCACGCGGTCGGCCAGGAAGTTCTGCAGACCGATGATCGTGAGCGCGCCGACGACCGGCCCCGCGAACGTGCCCATGCCGCCGAGCAGTGTCATCAGCACCACCTCGCCCGACAGCGACCAGTGCGCGTCGGGCAGTGCGGCGAAGCCGACCACGATGCACTTGAGCGAGCCCGCCAGCCCCGCCAAGGTGGTCGAGAGAACGAAGGCCAGCAGCTTGTAGCGGTCGACGTCGTAGCCCAGCGAAATGGCACGCGGCTCGTTCTCGCGGATTGCCTTCAGCACCTGGCCGTAGGGCGAGTGCACGATGCGCTTGATGCCCAGGAACACGGCAACAAACACGACCAGCACCACGTAGTAGAGCACGCGGTCGTTGGCCAGCGACAGCACGCCGAAGAGGGTGCCGCGCGGCACGCCCTGCAGGCCATCTTCACCGCCGGTGAAGGGCGCTTGCAAGAGCACGAAATAGATCATCTGCGCCATCGCGAGCGTGACCATCGCGAAGTAGATGCCCTGACGTCGGATGGCGATCAGCCCGACCGTCAGGCCGCACACCCCCGCCAGCAGCGTGCCGGCCAGCACGCCCAGTTCAGGCGACAGGTTCGCCGAGCGCACGAGCCAGCCGGTGGTGTAGGCGGCCACACCCAGGTAGGCCGCGTGGCCGAACGAAAGCAGCCCCGTGAAACCCAGCAGCAGGTTGAAGGCGCAGGCGAAAATCGCGAAGCACAGCGCCGTCATCATGAAGATGGGGTACAGGCCGATGAACGGTGCGGCGATCAGCACCGCGAGCCCCACCCAGAGCGCGGCCTGCGCCATGCGCGAGGCAGGCGCTGGGGTGGTGGCGGGCACGGTCGCGACGGCAGCGGGTGAGTCGGTGGCGGCAGTCATCAGGCTTCCTTGCCGAACAGGCCGGCGGGGCGAATCATCAGCACGATGGCCATGATCACGAACACGACCACGCTCGACGCTTCCGGATAGAACACCTTGGTCAGCCCTTCGACGAGGCCGAGCGCCACGCCGGTCAGGATGGAGCCGAGGATCGAGCCCATGCCGCCGATCACCACGACCGCGAACACCACGATGATCAGGTTGCTGCCCATCAACGGTGTCACCTGAATCACCGGCGCAGCCAGCACGCCGGCCAGCGCTGCCAGGCCGCAGCCAGCGCCGTAGGTCAGCATCACCATCACGGGCACGTTGATGCCGAAGGCTTGCACCAGCGCCGGGTTCTCGGTGCCGGCGCGCAGGTACGCGCCCAGCCGGGTGCGCTCGATCACGAACCACGTGCCCAGGCACACGCTGAGCGACGCCACCACCACCCAGGCGCGGTAGTTGGGCAGCACCATGAAGCCCAGGTTGGTGGCGCCCTGCAGCAGCTCGGGCACCGCGTACTGCTGGCCCGACACGCCGAACTGCTCACGGAACAGGCCCTCGGCGATCTGCGCCAGGCCGAAGGTCAGCAGCAGGCCGTAGATCGGGTCGATCTTGTACAGGTGCTTGAGCAAGGTGCGCTCGATCAGCACCCCGAGCGCGCCCACCACCAGCGGCGCCGTGACCAGCGAGAACCAGTAGTTGATGCCGAGCTTCTCCATGCCGATCCACGCGACATACGCGCCGATCATGTACAGCGCGCCATGCGCGAAGTTCACGATGCCCAGCAGGCCGAAGATCACCGCCAGCCCCAGGCTCAGCATTGCGTAGAACGAGCCGTTCACGAGGCCGAGCAGGAGCTGGCCGAGAAAGGCCTGCAGGGGGATGCCGAAGACTTCCATGGGTCAGCGGTGGTGGGCCCGCATCAGCGCTTCATCATTTCCAGGCGGCGCACTTGGTGTCGGCCTTGGTCGTCCAGGCCGTGTCGCCCTTGAAGGTCTCGACCACGTTGTAGTAGTCCCAAGGCTCGGTCGACTTGTCGGGCGACTTGACCTGCATCAGGTACATGTCGTGCACCATGCGGCCATCCTCGCGGATGTAGCCTCCCTTGGCGAAGATGTCGTTGACCTTGGTCTTGCGCATGTGGGCGAGAACCTTGTCGGCATCGTCGGTTCCGGTGGCCTTCACGGCCTGCAGGTAGTTCAGCGCGGCCGAGTAGTCGCCGGCCTGAATGCTCGACGGCATGCGCTTGATCTTCTCGAAGAACTTGCGGCTCCAGGCACGGGTTTCAGCGTCGCGGTTCCAGTACCAGCTGTCGGTCAGGTACATGCCCTGTGTGGCCTTCAGCCCGAGCGAGTGGATGTCGTTGATGAACATCAGCAAACCGGCGAGTTTCATGGTCTTGGTGATGCCGAACTCGTTCGCCGCCTTGATGCTGTTGATGGTGTCGCCACCGGCGTTCGCGAGGCCCAGGATCTGCGCCTTGCTGCCCTGCGCCTGCAGCAGGAAGCTGGAGAAGTCGCTCGCCGCCAACGGGTGCTTGACCGAGCCGACGATGGTGCCGCCGGCCCCTTTGACCACGGCCGAGGTGTCGGCCTGCAGCTGCGCGCCGAAGGCGTAGTCGGCGGTCAGGAAGTACCAGCTCTTGCCGCCGGCCTTCACGACCGCGTTGCCCGTGCCCTTGGCCAGCGCGACGGTGTCATAGGCCCAGTGCACGGTGTACGGCGAGCACTGTTCGTTGGTCAACGCCGAGGTGGCAGCGCCGACCGAGATGAACACCTTCTTTTTCTCGAGGGCAACCTTCGACATGGCGAGGTTGGTGCCCGAGCTGGTGCCACCGATCAGCATGTCCAGACCCTGCGTATCGAACCACTCGCGCGCCTTGGCGGCCGCCACGTCGGGCTTGTTCTGGTGGTCGGCCACCAGCACTTCGATCTTCTTGCCGGCCACCGCGCCGCCCATGTCGGCGATCGCCATCTTGATGGCCTCGGCGCCGGCCGGGCCGTCGATGTCGGCGTAGAGGCCCGACATGTCGGTGATCAGGCCGATGCGGATCACGTCGCCCGAGACCTGGGCTTGTGCGGGTGCGGCGAGTGCTGCGACGGTCAAGGCGCAGGCGGCAGAGAGTCGGGTCAGTTTCATGCGGGTTCTCCTGTGAGACGAAAGTGGGTGTGAGTGTGGGTCGGTGCGGCCGGCTCAGACGCCGAGGTATTCATGCAGCCGCTCCATGCGGGCGGGAAGTTCAGCCTGCGTGAAGCTCTGGATCACCTGGCCGTGCTCCATCACCATGAAGCGGTCGGCCAGCGGGGCGGCGAAGACGAAGTTCTGCTCAACCATCACGATGGTGTAGCCCTGCTTGCGCAAGGCGACCACCATCTCGGCGAGCTTTTGCACGATGACCGGGGCCAGGCCTTCCGAGATCTCGTCAAGCAGCAACAGCTTGGCGCCGGTGCGCAGGATGCGCGCCACAGCCAACATCTGCTGCTCACCACCCGAGAGGCGCGTGCCCTGGCTGCCGGCGCGCTCTTTCAGGTTCGGGAACATGGCGTAGATCTGCTCCACGCCCATGCCGCCAGGGCTGAGCATGGGCGGCAGCATCAGGTTCTCTTCGCACGACAGCGACGAGAAGATGCCGCGCTCTTCCGGGCAGTAGCCCAGGCCGAGCCGCGCGATGCGGTGCGTGGCCAGGCCGATGGTCTCGACGCCGCGCACCTTGATCGAACCGGTGCGCCGGCCGATCAGGCCCATGATGGAACGCATGGTGCTGGTGCGGCCCGCGCCGTTGCGCCCAAGCAGCGTGACGACCTCGCCTTCATTGACGTGGAAGTTCACACCGTGCAGCACGTGCGATTCGCCGTACCAGCCTTGCAAGTCGTTGACCTCAAGAAAGGGCGTACCCATCAATGCGCGCCCTTCAACTCGACATTCGCACTGCCCATGTAGGCCTCGATCACGGCCGGGTTCTTCGACACCTCGGCATACGGCCCTTCGGCGAGCAGCGCGCCGCGTTGCAGCACGGTGATGGTGTCGGCAATGCTGGCCACCACGCTCATGTTGTGCTCGACCATCAGCACGGTTCGGCTGGCGGCCACCTTCTTGATCAACTGGCGAATGCGGTCCACGTCCTCCAGGCCCATGCCCTGCGTGGGCTCGTCGAGCAGCATCAGCTTCGGCTCCATCGCCAGCGTGGTCGCGATCTCGAGCGCGCGCTTGCAGCCGTAGCTCAGTTCCACCGCCGGCAGCGCCGCGTAGGCTTCCAGGTCGACCTGCGCCAGCAGCGCGAGCGCCTGTGCGTCGAGCGTGTGCAGTGACGCCTCGGGCTTCCAGACGTGATAGCTCGTGCCGAGCTTGCGCTGCAAGGCCACGCGCACGTTCTCGAGCACGCTCAGGTGCGCAAACACGGCCGAGATCTGGAACGACCGGATCACGCCGCGCCGCGCAATGGCCGCCGGCTTGTCGGGCGTGATGTCGACCCCGTCGAAGAGGATCTGCCCGCGCGTGGGGATCAGGAACTTCGTCAGCAGGTTAAAGCACGTGGTCTTGCCGGCGCCGTTCGGCCCGATCATCGCGTGGATGCTGCCGCGCCGCACTTTCAGGTCGACCTTGTTGACGGCGACGAAACCTTTGAACTCCTTGGTGAGTTCGCGCGTCTCCAGGATGTAGTCGGTGCTGTTCATTGGCGTGCACCTCGGGCACCGGCCGCTGGATTGGCCTGGGCGGCGGCGAACCCGAGGCGCCGCGACAAGGCATGCGCCACGTTGAGCGCCGCCGCACGGTGGCGCTCGCCGCGGTCGGCGCCGAGCAGCGCCTTGTTGATGCACACCGCCACGCCGGCCACCACGCCACCGGCGGCGTCGCGCACCGGCGCGCCGAACGAATAGACGCCTTCGCGCACGCATTCGTCGTCGACGCTGTAGCCGCGCTTGCGGGTCGAGGCGAGTTCCTTCAGCAAGGCCTCGATCTCGCGCGGGCCCTTGCGCGTGAGGTGCGGGCCCAGGCCCGCCGCAAAGCGGGTTCGCACCTCGCCGGGCGGCAGGTGCGCCAGCATCGCCTTGCCGCTGCCCGACAGGTAAGCCGGCAAGCGCATCCCCACGGTGAATGCCAGGCCGAGCGGGCGCGCGCTGTTGCGCACCGCCACATACAGCGCGTCGCACCCGCTGAGCACCGAAAGAACCACCGTTTCCTCGGGCGCTGCGCCCACGTGGGCCCACAGCGCGTTGAACTCCTGCGCCACGTCGATGCCCGAAACGAAGGCCTCCGCCAGGCCCATCACGCCCGGGCCGATCAGGAACGCGCCGTCGGGCTGGCGGCGCAGGTAGCCGAACGACACCAGCGTGTTGCACAGGCCGTGCACACTGCTCTTGGGCAGGGCCAGCTCGTTCGTCAGCTGCGCCAGGCTCATCGGCACGCGCTCGCGCGCCAGCCGGTCGAGCAGCGTGAGGGCGCGCGACACCGCCGGCACGAGCGCCGTGACGAGCGGGGCGCGGGTCGGCCGGGCCGTGGAGGCGAGGTGCATGAGCATTCGGGCGGCGATTCGGGCGGTGTGGGTTGCGAGCGATGGGTTGCAGCCGGTCGTTCGATCAGCTGAACCCGTTTCAGGCAACAGGACGCCGAGTCTAAGGACGGAGGAGGGCGCCCGGGCGCCCGATCACGCGCTTTGCGGGTATCTCCGTAGAGGGCTTGCCCGCAGCGCATGCCGGCCGATCCCGACAAGTAAACTCGACCTTTCGACCTCTGCGGAGAACCTGTGATGGCAGCGCCTGCCGACCCCAACGCACACCCCTTGCAAGACACCCTCGACAAGACCAGTGCGGTCGCTGCCGACATTCAAAGCGCGGCAAGCCAGGTGGGCGTCATCGGCGCGGTGCTGGCGCAAGAACTGCCGGATGAGTTGCAGGTCGGCGAAGTGGCGCAGGCACTCGAACAGACCGGGGAACTGGAGCACAAGCTCGCCGAGTCGGCCGAGACGCTGGCCGATGTGACCGCCGCGCTCGAGCACGAAACACAGAAGCGCCACGAAGCCGATGACAAGCTCGAGCGCAGCCGCGCGCAGGTCAAGGAACTGTCGACGCAGGTTCAGCAACTGCCGGACAAAACCGGCTGACACAAGCGCTCAACCGCTGCGTTCGCGCCCGGTTTCGCCGTCGCTGGAGTCGTCGAGCGAGTCGTCTTCGAGGTGGAAGGTGTCGCTCCAGCCCACGAGCGTGAAGCCCTGCGGGGTGTGCAGCAACCGGTTGATGCTGGCATTGCCGAGCTGCCACGAACGCGGCGCATCGAGCGCAACGCGCGCAGCAGCGCGGTACAGCGCGTCCATCACTCCGCCATGCGAGACCACGGCAATCGTCTGCCCCGGGTGCGCCAGCGCCAGCCGCGTGACGGTGGCCACGCTGCGGTCGA
The DNA here is from genome assembly GCA_025350965.1 of Rhizobacter sp. Taxonomy (GTDB): domain Bacteria; phylum Pseudomonadota; class Gammaproteobacteria; order Burkholderiales; family Burkholderiaceae_C; genus LMDS01. Next base: position 98,573 of record JANXWV010000097.1, on the reverse strand, counting down.
AGAAGTCGCGCAGCGTTTCGCCGCCGGGTGCGCCGAAGGTCGGGTCGCGCTTCCTCCAGCGCTCGCTCATCTCGGGGTAGCGTTGCTGGATTTCGGCGTAGGTGAGGCCCTCGAAGACGCCGAAGCCGCGCTCGCGCAGGCCGGGGTCGGTGACGATCTCGCGGCCGGTGCCCGCCGCCACGGCTTGCGCCGTCTGCATCGCGCGCAACAGGTCGCTGGCGTAGACCGCATCGACGCCTTCATCGCTCACCGCCAGCGCCAGGCGGTGCGCCTGCCAGCGGCCGATGTCGTTGAGCGGCACGTCGAGCTGGCCCTGGATGCGCGAGTCCACGTTCCATGCCGTCTCGCCGTGGCGGATGGCCAGAACCCGGGTGACCTGCTGTGCCGCGTCCTCCATCACCGGGCCCGGGCTCAAACGCCCCAGACGATGTCGGCACCCTCGGCCACCGAGCGCTTCATCATCTCGGCCAGCGGCCAGGCCCGTTGGCGCAAGGTCACGCCTTCGCGGGGGCCGAGCTTCTGGCCTTCGGCGGCGGCGTCTTTTTCGGCCTGGGCCCGAGCGGCGTCGTCGGCGGCCAACGCCGCTTCGATGGCGGCGATGGCGGCAGGCATGGCCGCCACCTCGATGATGCCGGTGGCGCCAGGCGCCTTGCCGATCAGGCGCAGCACGTCGTCGCCGGCCGGGCCCATCATGATCACGTCGCCGGCGGCTTTGGACTTGAACTTGTACATCATGGGGCAGCGCCTTCGTCGGTGAGCGGGGTCGGCGCGACGATGTGGTCGCGCTGGAACGGATAGACCGATTGTGCGCCGCGCAGGTGGCCACCCTTGCCGCTGCCAGCGGTCGCCGTCGGGGCGGGCGCAGGTTCTCCACGTCAAGCGGCTCGATGCCGGCCTCGCTCATCACCTGCAGCCCTTGGACACATGCATCAGCTCGCCACCGGGGAAGATGTAGCGCTCGATGAAGTCGCCCATGCCGGGGCCGAACTGGTCGTTGCCGGTGCCGCCGGCGGTGATGCCGTGGTTCATCAGCAAGCCACCGGGCTTGAGCAGTCGTCGGTGGCGATGTGGGCCGGCGTGCCCAGGTCGTGCAGGTGCAGCGTCACCGCCGCGTCGCGCTGGCCGACCTGTTCACCACCTGCAGCGCCGGGGTCAGGTCAGGGCCGCCCCCACGCGCGCCTCGAACGCCGGCGCGGCAAGCGCGGGTGCGTACAGGAAACCCTGGAACAGGTGGCAGCCCGCCGCCTGCAGGAACTCGCGCTGCGCCTCGGTCTCGACGCCTTCGGCAACGACTTCCAGCCGCAGCGCACGGCCCATGTTGATGATGGCCTGCACGATGCCCACGTCGCTCTCGCCCGCCGGCAGCCCGCCGACGAAGCTGCGGTCGATCTTCAGGCGGCTGATCGGGAAGCGCTTCAGGTACGACAGGCTCGAATAGCCGATGCCGAAGTCGTCGATGGCCAGGCGCACGCCGAGCCGCGCCAGCGCCTGCAGGCGCAGCATCGCGTCTTGGGCGTCGTGGATCAGGCACGACTCGGTCAGTTCGAGCTCGATCCACTTCGCCGGCAAGCCAGCCGCCTGCAACGCACGCGCCACGCCGTCCACGAAGCCGGGTTGCTGGAACTGCAGCGCCGACACGTTGACCGACACCGCCACGCCGCGCCCTGCCGCCAGCCACTGCGCGGCCTGGCGCACGGCCTCGTGCAGCACCCAATCGCCGATGGCGATGATGAAGCCGCTCTCCTCGGCGACGGGAATGAACTCGCCAGGCGAGACCTCGCCGAGCACGGCGTCTCGCCACCGGATCAATGCCTCGCAGCCCACCACCTCACCGGTGTCCAGGCTCACCTGTGGCTGGTAGTGCAAGCGGAATTGCCCTTCGTTCAACGCCTGGCGCATGGCGTGGTCGAGTTGCATGCGGGTGCGTGAGCGCGCGTCCGCATGCGCGGGGCGCGGCTGGTGCAGGCGGTAGCTGGCACGGCCGGCGAGCTTGGCCTCGCGCATGGCGGCCTCCGCGCGGCGCAGCAGTTCGTCCATCGTGGCGCCGTCGTTCGGGTGCAGCGCAATGCCCACGCTGGCAGTCACGGTGAAGCTCATGCCGGCGTGAGTGAACGGGCGCTTGAACGCGTCGAGCAGGCGCTGGGCGGCGTGGCCCGCACCCGCTTCATCGGCCTGGTGGGTGAGCACCACGAACTCGTCGCCGCCGAGGCGGGCCACGGTGTCGGCCTGGCGCAGGCTGGCCTTCACGCGCTCGGCCACGTCGAGCAGCACCCGGTCGCCCAGGGCGCGGCCGAGGGTCTCGTTGATGTGCTGGAAATGGTCCAGGTTCATGAACAACAGCGCGAAGCGCGACCCGTCGCGCGCAGCGCGTGCCAAGGCCACCTCGATCCGGTCGGCCAGCAGGCGGCGGTTCGGCAGCGCGGTCAGCGCGTCGGTGGTCGAGAGCTGCTGGATGCGGCGATTCGCCTCGATCTTGTCGGTGATGTCGCGAAACGAGAACACCCGCCCGATGGGCTGGCCCTGCGCGCATTGCGGCATGGCCACGCGTTCGAGCACGCGCCCGCCCTGCAGTTCCAGAACGTCGGTCGCCTGCAGCATGGCATCGCTGTCGAGCGCAGCCAGCCGGCGCATGTAGGCGCCGGGCTCGGTGACGCTGGCGCGCATCCAGTCGAGCACGGTATCGTCGGCCCGCTTGCCGAGCAAGGCCTGCGGCAGGCCCCAGACCTGCACGAACCGCTGGTTGAAGTTGCGGATGCGGCCGGCCAGGTCGGTGACGAGCAGGCCGTCCTGGGTCGACTCGAGCGTGGCACGCAGGTCGGCCACCGTCAGTTCGAGTTCGCGCTCCACGCGCACCTGCTGGCTTCGGTCGTGCAGCGCAACGCAGTAGAGCGCGTCGCCACGCCGTGCGCTGTCCGCAGCCCCTTCGGCGGCATCGGCAACGAGCGAGCTGGCGTTCAAGCGGCAAACGCGCCGCAGCACCGGCGCGGCCGTGCCGTCGCGCCGCGTCACGAGCGTTTCCGACTCGATCTGCTGCGCCACGCCGCCGTCCACCTGGTCGGCCACGTCGCCCCAGAAGCACAGGTCCTCGGGGGTGGCGGCCAGGTCCAGCACCTCGGTGCCGACCAACTCGGCCAGCGGCATGCCGAGCAACATGCCGGCGGCACGGTTCGCGGCCACGATGCGCAGGCTCTGCGCATCGACGAGCCACACCGCGTGCAGCATGGCGTCAATGAGCGGCTGCCACAGCGCGAGCGTGCGCGTGCGTTCTGTGGTGGTGTGAGGTGACACGCTGCGTTGCCGCGTTTCAGGCCGCCAGCGCGCCTTCGTCGGCCAGGCGCATTGGCTCGAAGAAGTAGGCCACGCGCGGGCGCGGGGCCAGGTATTCGAGCGACTCGACCGGCAACTGCATCGGCTTGATGCTGCGCCGGATGCCCACCCCCTGCGCTGTCTCCAGGTCGACGATGAGCGCGTCGTCGCGCGGCACGCCGCGCTCGTGCACGAGCACGCGCGGCTTCAGCGGCCGGCTTGAGTTGACGCCCACCACCATCGCATAGCGGTCATCGGTGAGCTGCACCGTCGAGCCCGCCGGGTACACGCCCATCATGCGGATGAACGCACCGAGGATGGCGGTGTCGAACTTGCTCTTGCCCTGCGCGAACAGCAATGAGAGCGACTCGTGAGGCGTCAGCGCGCGGGCGGCGAAGTGCGGGTTGCACAGGTTGTCGTAGCGGTTCACGAGCGCCACGATGCGCGCGCCCGCCGTCATGCGGTCGGTGTTCAGGTGCAGCGGGAAGCCGCTGCCATCGGCATGTTCATGGTGCTGCGCCAGCACCAGCATCGCGCCAGGCGTGAGGCCCATCTTGCGCGCGAGCGTCACGCCGTGCGCCACGTGCTCTTCATAAAAGCGCAGCTCGGACGGGCTCAGGCTCTCGTCGCGGTGGCGCACCCGATCGGGCAGTTCGCTCTTGCCGATGTCGTGCAGCATCGCGCCGACGCCGAGGTCTTGCATGTCGGGCTCCGAGAGACCGAAGGTGCGGCCCATCAGCAGCGAGATGATGGTGACGTTCAGCGCATGCATCGAGGCCTTGTCGCCGGCCGCGTCGGTGAGCAGGCGCACGCACAGGTCCTGCTCGCCGAGCATCTTGTCGACCAGCGCCTTCGACAGCGCCTCGGCCTGCGCACGGGCCTCTTGCGGCTTGCCGACGACGAGGTCGTTCAGGCGCTTGAAGTCGTGCGACGCTTCGGTGAACTGGCGCTCGCACAGCGCCAGCGCGTCGCGCTGCTCGGAGATGGCGCGCTTGCGCGCCTGGCGCCCCGCCACCTCGGGCGGCACGGGGGGCTCGGCAGGTTCGGCCGGCTCGAAGGTCGGGGCGGGGCCGCTCTCGCCGCGGAGCGCAGCGGCATCGGCGCCGCAGGCCGCAGCGCCGTCTTCTTCACGTGGCCCCCAGCGGCCGGTGGAGGTTGCCACCACGTCGCTTTGCGCCGGGTTCCAGCGCAACCGCTTCAGGCCGAGCGAGCGGATCGTCTCGATCTGCTCGGCGTTCGAGATCTTGAAGCTGCCAAGGGGAAACGGGTGCGACATCCAGCTCAAGCCGAGGTGCACGAACATCCCCACGCACACAGCGTCCACGTCGATCATGTCTTGGTCGGCTACAGCTTTCATGGGGGAATGCTCGTGAAACAACAGGCACACACGCCTCATTGGCATATCGGCGACAGCGCGGGCGACTTGAGCCGCGAGGCGCCACGCCCGAGCCACCCGATGGGCCCGCAGGCCGCGTCAGCGCTGGATTCGCGTGGACAGCAGCAACGCCGTGGTCGTGCGCTCGACGCCGTCGAGCAGGCCGATGCGGTCGATCAGCGCATCGAGCTCGCCGATGGAATGCGCGGCCACCACCGCGATCAGGTCGAACGGGCCGCTCACCGAATGCAGCACCCGGACCTCGGGAATGCGCCGCAGCGCCTGCTCGATAGCGGCACCGCGCTTGGGCGCGAGCGTGATCAGCACATGGGCGCGCACCAGGCCGGCCTCGAGCGCATCGGGCACGGCGATGGTGAAGCCGGTGATGGCCTTGCTGCGCTGCAGCCGCTCCATGCGGCTTTGCACCGTGGTGCGCGACAGGCCGAGCTTGCGCGCCAGCTCGGCGGTGGGGGCGCGCGCGTCGTCGCGCAGGAGTGCGAGCAGCGCACGGTCGGTGGTGTCGAGGGTGGGCGTGGGCGCGGGTCTGGAGGTAGATGTGGTCATTTCGACAATTTTTAGCCTGCGATTCGCCGAAGTATGGACTGTGATTCGTCTGATTGCTGGATGCGTTTTGCAGCCAAGGGCAGGAAAATTCAGCAACGCAACCCACCGGCCGGAGAACCCTCATGAAAGACATCCTCGTCATTGGCGGCGGCAAGATCGGCTCGGTCGTGGCGGCGCTGCTGGTCGACACGCCCGAGGCCGGCGGCTACCGCGTCACCGTGGCCGACCGCTCCCCCGCCTTGCTGGCGCGCATCGCGGCCGACCTGCACCACCACCCCCGCCTCACCACGCTGCCACTCGACGTGGCCGACGCGCAGCCCCTGGCCGACGCGCTGCACGGCCGCTACGCGGTGCTGAGTGCGGCACCGTTTCACCTGACCTTGCAGGTGGCGCGCGCCGCCAAGGAGGCCGGTGTGCACTACCTCGACCTGACCGAAGACGTGGCCAGCACGCGCGCCATCCGTGCGCTGGCCGAGGGCGCGGCCACCGCGTTCATTCCGCAATGCGGCCTGGCGCCGGGCTTCATCTCCATCGCTGCGGCCGACCTGGCGCGCGGCTTCGACGCGCTCGACTCGGTGCGCATGCGCGTCGGCGCCCTGCCCGCCTACCCGAGCAACGCACTGAACTACAACCTGACCTGGAGCACCGAAGGCGTCATCAACGAGTACTGCGAGCCGTGCGAGGCCATCGTCGACGGGCAGGTGCGCGAGGTCCCGGCGCTGGAAGAGCGCGAAGAGTTCTCGCTTGACGGCGTGCTCTACGAAGCCTTCAACACCAGCGGTGGTCTGGGCACACTGTGCGAAACGCTGGCCGGCAAGGTGCGCACGCTGAACTACCGCACCATCCGCTACCCCGGCCACGCGGCCATCATGAAAGCGCTGCTGCACGACCTGCGCCTGAAGGACCGGCGCGATGTGCTGAAAGACATCCTGGAGCAGGCGCTGCCCGCGACCATGCAGGACGTGGTGATCGTGTTCGTCACGGTCGCCGGCCAGCGCGACGGCCGCCTGCAGCAGGACACCTACGCCCGCAAGATCTACAGCCACGTGATGGCCGGCCGCCTGTGCAGTGCGATCCAGATCACCACCGCCTCCAGCCTGTGCGCGATGCTCGACCTGCTCTGCGCAGGTGCCTTGCCGCAGCAAGGCTTCGTGCGCCAGGAAGAAGTGGCGCTTGCCGCGTTCCTCGCTAACCGCTTCGGCCGCGTGTACGCGATGGACGCACTCGCCCACGCCGCCTGATAGCGAGCCGCATGGCGCCACGCCATGCGGAGGTTCTAAGATGGCTGCGTGAACGAACTCCGCGCCCTCTTGTTGACCGACATGGTCGACAGCACCCGCATTGCCGAAGCCCTCGGAGATGCGGTAATGGCCGTGCACTGGGCCGCGCACGACCGCGCCGCGCGCGACCTGCTGCGCTCCTGGCGCGGCCGCGAGATCGAGAAGACCGACGGCTTGCTGGCCGTGTTCGACAGCGCCGCAGATGCGGTGGCCTTCGCGCTCGCCTACCACCGCACCCTGGCCGCGCTCGGCCTGCCGTTCGCGGCGCGGGCCGGGGTGCATGTCGCCCCGTTCAGCGTGCGCGAAAGCAGCGCCGACGACGTGGCCCACGGCGCCAAGCGCTTCGACATCGACGGCCTGGCCAAGCCGATTACCGCGCGCGTGATGGCCGCCGCGCTCGGCGGGCAAACGCTCCTGACCGCCGATGCGCGCGCGGCCCTGGGCGTGACACTGCTGCGCGTGCAGTCGCACGGCCAGTGGCGGCTCAAGGGCCTGCCCGAACCCGTCGAGCTGTTCGAAGTGGGCGATGCGCAGTCGCCGTTCACACCGCCGCCCGACGAAGCCAAGGCCTACCGCGTGGTGCGCCAGGGCAGCGTGTGGCTGCCGGTGCGCAAGGTCAAGCACAGCGTGCCGGCCGAGCGCGACGTGTTCGTCAACCGCGAAGCCGTGCAGGTGGATCTGGCGCGCCGCTTCGACGAAGGCGCGCGCCTGGTCTCGGTGCTGGGCATGGGGGGAACTGGCAAGACACGCTTCGTGACGCGCTTCGCGTGGTGCTGGCTCGGCGAGTTCCCGGGCGGCGTGTGGTTCTGCGACCTGTCGCAGGCACGCAGCGTGGACGGCATCGTGTTCGCCGTGGCACAGGGGCTCGACGTGCCGCTGGGCAAGACCGACCCGGTCGTGCAGCTCGCCCACGCGATCGCCGGGCGCGGGCGCTGTCTGGTCATCCTCGACAACTTCGAGCAAGTGGCGCGGCACGCCGAGGAAACGCTCGGAACGTGGCTCGATCGGGCCGGCGAAGCCTGCTTCGCCGTGACCACGCGCGAAGTGCTGGGCATCAGCGGCGAGCAGACCATCGCGCTGGCGCCGCTCGCCCAGACTGACGCCGTGACGCTGCTGATGCGGCGCGCCGAAGCCGGCGGGCAAGGCTTGGGCGGCGGGGCCGATGAACGCCAGGACATCGAGCAGCTCGTCAAGTTGCTGGACGGCCTGCCGCTGGCCATCGAACTCGCTGCGGCGCGGGTGCGCGTGATGCCGGTGCGCAGCCTGCTGGCGCGCATGAGCGAGCGCTTCGCGGTGCTGTCGTCGCGCGGCACCCGCCACGACCGGCAAGCCACGCTGCGCGCCACCTTCGACTGGTCCTGGGACTTGCTGACCGACGCCGAGAAAGCGGGCCTGGCGCAGCTCTCGGTGTTCCGTGGCGGGTTCGACATGGCGTCGGTCGAAGCGGTGCTCGACCTGTCGCTGCTGCCTGGCGCGCCGTGGCCGATCGACCTGCTGCATTCACTGGTCGACAAGTCGTTCGTGCGGCGCGCCGGCGCCGAGCGCTTCGACCTCCTGGAAAGCGTGCGCGACTATGCCGCCGAGCACCTGCGCACCGAAGGCCGGTTCCAGGGCAGCGGGCCGCACGCGCTGCTGGCCGCCGAGGTGCGCCATGCCGCGTTCTTTACTGCCGCCAACGCGCCTGGCATGCACCACTGGCCGCACAGCGAACTCGACAACCTGATCTCTGCCTGCCAGTGCGCCGTGGCGCGCGGCGACGGCGCAGTGGCAGTGCGCGCGCTGGCCGCTGTGTGGGGCGTGGTGCAGCTGAGCGGGCCGTTCCGGATCGTCGACGAGCTCGCCCAGCGGGTGCGCACGGCCGGCGCATTGCCGGAGGCGTTGGCGGCCGAGCTGGACTTCGTTCACGGCACGGCGCTCGAGTTGTGCGGCCGCGCGGCAGAAGCGTTCCCGCTGATCGCCCGCGCATCGGCAGGCGCAGGGCGCGTGGGCCACATGGCGTTGCAAGGCCGTGCATCGAATGCGCTGGGCAAACTCCAGGCCGCACAGGGCCGCACTGCCGAGGCGGAGGCGTCGTATGGCCTGGCGTTGTCTGCGGCTCGCGAGAGCGCCAATCGGTCCCTGGAATGCGGCGTGTTGAACAGCCTGGGCGGGCTGTGCGAAGGCCTGGGCCGGCTCGAGGAAGCACAAGCGCACTTCGAGGCCGGCTCGCGCCTGGCGCGCCTCGCGCAAGACCGCCGCTGGGAAGGCGGCAGCGCCGGCAACCTGGCGCAGTTCTATGCCGACCAGGGCAAGCTCGCGGAAGCCAAAGTGCTGTACGCGCAGGCCGTGGCCATTGCGCGCGAGTTGGGCGACCGCCAGTGGGAGGCCATTGCGCGCTGCAACCTCGGCCTGCTGTGCCACACCGAAGGCCGCTTCGCCGATGCCCGCACCGAGTTGCAGGCTTCGCTCGCCGCCGCGCGCGACATGGGGCATGCGCGCCTGCTGTCGATCGTGCCGTGCAACCTGGGGCTGGTGGCCGAAGCGATGGGCCAGCCCGACGAAGCGCTGGCCCGCTACACCGAAGCGGTGAACGTGGCCCGCGACCTGACCGACCGGCGCGCCGAAGGCCAGTGCCTCACGTACCTTGGTCTGCTGCACGCGCGCCACGGGCGCGCTGCGCAAGCGCGCAGTTGCCTCGTCGAAGGCGGCGGCCTGCTGGAGGCGGTGTCGGACCGCGTGAGCCTGGGCGTGTTGTGGTGCGCACGCGCTGAAGCGGAACAGCTGGCGGGCGATGCGACGGCAGCCGGCGCGGCGCTGGCGGCTGCGCTGCAGATCGAGACGGAATTGGCGGTGGTCCAGCCCGACTCGGAGTTCGGACAGGCACTGCAGCGTGTGAGGCCGTCAGCGCGCTGAGTGGGTGAGGCGCCTGCTACTCGGGCAGGCACGGCACCTTGACGTTCATCGCGGCGGTTTCCACGGTGGCGGAGCGCTCGGCAGTGGGGTTCGTTGGCTGCGGCGCCTTCGACGCCGTGGCAATCACGCGCGGGTCGCACTTCCACTTGGCGCCACCCGGCGCGTTGACGAAAGCGTGGATGGTGTACTTGAACGTCCCCGCCGCCGCCGTGTCGGCAATCCAGATGTTGTAGGACGGCGGAAAGCCGGGTGCCTGGTTGCTCGGCAGCGCCGGCACAAAGGTGATGCCGGGGCTTGCGAAGGTGAACGGCCCCGACGAAATGATCCACGTCAGGTTCCAGCAACCGACTTCGATCATGGCGGGGTCGGTGCTCAGGGTCACCGATTTCTGGCCGCCCACGTCCACGAAATTGCTGAGCGTCACGACCGTCGTCCCTTTCACCGGGGCCCCGCTCGGGCAGGTCGGGCCCGAAGTCGAGGTCGCGAGAGCGAGCCCGCCCATCAGCTGCGGTGGGTGCACGCAACCCGCCAACGAGACGCTGGCCACGGTGACGGCGGTCATCAAGCAAAGGTTCTTCATTACTTCACTCCAAGGTTGTTCCGCATTGTTGTTGCAACCCGCACGGCGCGCCTCCCTACATCATGGGACGGCGTTTGCGCGTCAGAGCGCCACCACATGCCCCGCCTTCGCCCCGCGCACCACGCGCAGCGGCATGTTGGCGTCGAAGGTGACGAAGCGCAGGCGGTGCGCCACGGCCAGCCCGAGCAGCCACGCATCGGTGACCTGGCGGTGGCCGAGCAACTGCTCGGTGTCGAAGTGCTCGGTGTCGAGCAGGCTCGGCTCGCCCGGCACGAACTGGTGGTGCGCGGTGAGCGTGGCCTCGCGCAGGCGCTCGGCCACGCGGGCGGCGGGCAGCGGGTTCGGGTAGCCGGGCTGCGACATGATGCGCACGCACCCGTTCTGCGTGACCGCGCACGAGGCCCAGCCCGAGGCGATGTTGTCAGTCAGCCAGGCGCTGGCACGGCGGTGGTGCAGGTGGTCGGCGTCGAGCAATGCGATCAACACGTTCACGTCGAGCAGGGCACGGGGCGCTGCGGTCTGTAGTGCGGCCCGCGCGGCCGCTTTTTCGGCGGCGGCGCCGTAACGGGCACGGGGTTCGCGCGCCTCAACCGGCTGGCGCGTCACTCGTCGGCCTCGTCGCGGAGCTTGCGGATGATGTCGTTGGTGACGACGGCGCCGCGCTGCGCGAAGGGCTTGAAGCCGAATGCCGCTGCGCCGCTGCGCACGGTGGCGCCTGCGCGTGGGCTTGGCAAGCCCTGGGTCAGAGCCTGCCGCGCGAGCGCTGACAACACCTGCCCGGCGGTCTTGTTCTCACGCTGGGCGATCTCTTTGGCGCTGGCCAGAACGTCATCGTCCAGGTCGAGGGTGGTGCGCATGGGTTGCTCCGATTGATGCAAACGCATCAGATGCTACTGCATTTGATGCATTCTCATCATGCTAAGTGTGCTTCCCTTCCGCATGCCCGCCGAACTGTTGGCGCATCGCCGACAGCAGCTTGTTCTGGTAGTCGGCCTCGCCGCGCGAGCTGAAGCGGGCGTACAGCGCTGCCGTGAGCACCGGCGCGGGCACGGCTTCGTCGATGGCGGCCTGGATGGTCCAGCGGCCTTCGCCCGAGTCGGACACGCGGCCCTGGAAGTTCTGCAGCTCGGGGTCTTCGTGCAGTGCGGCAGCCGTCAGGTCGAGCAGCCAGGAGCTGACGACGCTGCCGCGCCGCCACAGCTCGGTGATGTCGGCCACGGGCATGTCGTACTGGTAGTGCGTGGGCTCGCGCATCGGCGTGGTCTCGGCGTCGTGGGCCGCGTTGGTTGGGTTGACCGCGCCCACGTTGGCGCCGCGCAGGATCCCCAGGCCTTCGGCGAGGGCGGCCATCATTCCGTACTCGATGCCGTTGTGCACCATCTTGACGAAGTGCCCGGCACCTGCCGCGCCGCAGTGCAGGTAACCATGCTCGGCGGTGCCTTGATCGGCACTGCGGCCCGGCGTGCGGCCGATGCTGCCCGCGCCCGGCGCGAGCGTCTCGAAGATCGGCGCGAGCCGTTGCACCGCAGCCGCTTCACCACCGATCATCATGCAGTAGCCTCGCTCCAGCCCCCACACGCCGCCGCTGGTGCCCACGTCCACGCCATGCACGCCGCGCGCGGCCAGCACGGCGGCGCGGCGAATGCCGTCAACGTAGTGGGAGTTGCCGCCGTCGATCAAGACGTCGTCGGTGTCCAGCAGCGGCAGCAGCTCGGCCACCGTGGCGTCCACCGCCCCGGCGGGCACCATCAGCCACAGCGCACATGGGCGTTTTAGCTTCCCGATGAGCTCGGCCAGCGACGCGGCCGGCGCAATGTGCGCGTGCTCGGCTGCGAGCGCTTGCGTGGCCGCGGGCGCGCGGTCGAACACCACGCAGTCGTGACCGCCCTTGACGAGCCGGCGCACCATGTTTGCGCCCATGCGGCCGAGGCCGATCATTCCGAGTTGCATGCTGTTCTCCAGGTTCGGCTTGAGGCCTTGGTGGCGCATCGTAGGCGCAAGCCGGCCGCCGATGGCGGGCACGCGCGGCGCGATACTGCGGCTGGACTTGCCCACACCACCACGCCATGCCGATCACCCCCGACCACATCACCCGCGCCGCCGAGCGCATTGCCCCGCACGTGCACCGAACGCCGCTGTGGCGGCTGCCGGGCAGCGCCTTGCGGTTGCCCGAAAGCAGCACCGCGTTCGAAGCGTGGCTCAAGCTCGAACACCTCCAGCGCTCGGGCAGCTTCAAGGCGCGCGGCATGTTCAACCGGCTGCTCAGCCACCCCATTCCGGCGGCGGGCGTGATCGTGGCGTCTGGTGGCAACGCCGGCATTGCCACCGCCGTGGCGGCGCGTGCGCTCGGCGTGCGGGCCGAGGTGTTCGTGCCGACGCTCATCTCACCCGCCAAGCGCGAACGGCTCGAAGCACTGGGCGCGCAGGTGGTGGTCGGCGGCGCCGCCTATGCCGACGCCTTGCAGGCGTGCGAGGCGCGCCAGCGCGAGACCGGCGCCCTGCTGACCCACGCCTACGACCAGCCCGAGGTCGTGGCCGGCGCCGGCACGCTGGCGCGCGAGGTCGAGCTGGAAGCCGGCCTGCCCGACACGGTGCTGGTGAGCGTGGGCGGTGGTGGGCTCATCGGCGGCATGGCAGCCTGGTTCGCCGGCCGCTGCCGCGTGGTGGCGCTCGAGCCCGAACTGGCGCCGACGTTGCACAGCGCGCGCTCCGCAGGGGCGCCGGTGGACGTGGCGGTCAGCGGCGTTGCGGCCGATTCGCTGGGTGCGCGGCGCATCGGTGCGCTGGCGTGGGCGATCACGCAGCAGCACGTGCACCACGCGTTGCTGCTCGGCGATGCCGCCATCCTCGAAGCGCAGCGCTTCATGTGGCGCGAGTTCCGCCTGGCCGTGGAGCCGGCAGCCGCCTTGCCGCTGGCGGCGCTGCGCAGCGGCGCCTACGTTCCCCAACCCGGCGAGCGCATCGGCCTGGTGGTGTGCGGTGCCAATGTCGATGCGGGCACTCTGGCCGGCGCGTGACGCAGTCAATGCGAACAAGAGCGCTGCCATGCACATCCTCATCCTCGGCGGCGGCGTGTTCCTGGGCGCGGCCACGCTGACTGCCGCACTCGCGCGCGGCCACCGCGTCACGGTGTTCAACCGGGGCCGCGAACGCAGCCACTGGCCCGACGGCGTGGAAGCCATCACCGGTGACCGCAACAGCGAGCTCGCGCAGCTCGAAGCCCGGCACTGGGACGCCGTGATCGACACCTGCGGCTACACCCCCGCCGACCTGCGGCTCGGTTGCGACGCGCTGCGCAGCTGCGGCCGCTACCTGTTCGTCTCCAGCATCTCGGCTTACGCCACCACGCACCAGATGCCGGTGCGAGAAACCGACCCGCTGGCCAGCTTCGACGCCATTGCCCCCGACGACCGCGCCCTGCAGCACTACGGGCCGCAGAAGGCCGCGTGCGAAGCCGAGGTCGCCCGCGTGTTCGGCGAGCGCGCGCTGGTGGTGCGGCCCGGTTTGATCGTCGGCCCCGGCGACCGCAGCGGCCGCTTCAGCTACTGGCCGTGGCGCGTGATGCAAGGCGGGGAGATGCTCGTTCCCGACGTGCCCGCAGGCGCGCCGCTGCAGTTCATCGACGTGCGCGATCTGGCGGAGTGGATGGTCGTGCTGCTCGAACAGGGTGCGAGCGGGGCGATCAATGCGACCGGGCCGGTGGTCGGAGCCAACACCGACGTGTGCGATTGGCGCACGCTGCTGGCGACGTGCGCGCAACAGGCCCTTGCGCGCGGTGTCACAGCGGCAACGGCCATGCCGGTCAGCGAGGCGTTTCTCGTCGAGCAAGCGGTCAAGCCGTGGAGTGAGCTGCCGCTCTGGCTGCCAGGAAGCGACCCCGACTATCGGGGCTTCAACCGCGTCGACCTGAGCCGCGCCGAGGCAGCGGGCCTGTGCACGCGGCTGCTCCGCGAAACGGTGGCAGCGGTGATGGATGAAGGCGTGCCGGGGCCGGATGATCGGCGGCGTGCGGGCAAGCTCGGGCGGGACCGGGAAGCCATGTTGCTGCGCGTTTGGTGCGAACGTGGGCGCCCGCACCACGAGCGTTGATCCCAGTCGATCAAGGGCAGTTGATCAGGCCCAACTCGGTCGGGTGCGATCCGCTTGCCCGAGTTGTCAGGACGCCACTGGCGTCGACGCTGGAGCCACCGCCGTCGAGGGCTGGGTGCCATCGGACTTGTGGCGCTTTCTGCCGCTTGCCGTCTTTCTGACTTGCTTGGCGGAAATGGTTCTCTTGCCTACGCGCTTCTTCTTTGCCAGTGCCATGTCGATCCTCTTGAGTAAAGGGGCCGAGGATACTTGAGGCACGGATGCCTGGGCTTCATGCACCGCGCGGCATCAGATTGGGCTGACCCATGAAGTTCCCACCCGGGCCGCTGCGGGCGGCAAGCCCAAGGCGGGGTGGTTCTGCGGCCCCGCTGCGGGCACGGCTCACATCTTCACAAGCTCAGCCGTTGCCGGCAGCCCGCGGCGTGGCAGGGGGGACGTCCGGCGCCACCGCCGGATCCAGGTGCACAAGCACGGCCTGCCTGACTTCGTCGAAGAAATCTGGCCGCGACAGGGCATCGATGTTCTGGCGCACTTGCACGTACTGCGCGTAGGCGGGGCTCGCCAGTTGCTGCGCCGACAGGCGCGACACCGGCAGGAACAGGAAGCCGCTGCGGGCCGCCCGGGGGTGGGCGTATTCCAGCTCCCAGCGGCAGTAGTCACGCTCCATGTAGTCGTCCGACCAGACGCACAGAAAGCAGCGGCTGCCCAGTATGCCGAGGTTGATGCGGGTGAACCATTGCTGGCCGACCGTGATGTCTTTGCGGTCGAAGAAGATCCGCAGCGCGCGCCCGTCGGACAGGCGAAGCGCCCGTAAGGGCTCGACGATCTCGCGCTCGACCCAGGCGCCGTTGCCCGGCGCGTGCGAGTAACTGATGAACACGTCCACGTCGGACTGCAAGGCGTTGTCGACGGCGCGCCGGTCCACCGCCGCGAGCGTCGCGGCCAGGTTCTGGCGCACATGCCAGTGGCACAGCAGAAGGGCCAGCAGCGCGGCGATCAGCGGGAATGTCGGCGGCATCAACCACCCCAGCTGCAACAGCAAGGCTTCGCCCAGCGCCAGCACCAGGACGGTGGCCACCAGCGCCGCCACGCCCAGCGCGCCCAGCCAGCGCGAGAGCTGGGTCGGCGACCCGCTGCGTCCGGCGCGGCGCAGCACGAGCCCATGCGCCACCACCGCCAGCGCGGCCGCCGACAGTGCCGACACCAAAGTCCACGCGGCGCTGTACACCGGGCGCTGGATCCGGCTCGCGTCGCGCTGCAGCAGATCGGTCAGCGACCACACCAGCAGTTCGGGCCCACTCCAGGCGTGGCTGCCCAACGCACCCCGGCACAGCGACTGGTCGTCGTCGCCGCGGTCACCGCCTCCGCGGTGCACACGGCACTCCCGCGCCGAGCTTGCCACGATGACCGTCTGGCCCGGCAGCGCGGAAGCGAGGCGCGACAGCGGCTGGGCCAGCATCTCAGGGCTGAGCGGCGGCGTGCCGAACACCTGGAACTCGGGCAGATCATCGGCCTGCATTTCGGCCAGCAAGGTGGGCAGGTAGTCGAGCGACTTGACCACCCCCGCGCCCGTGCTGCGCAGCACGGGCCGGAAGTACGCCAGGCGTCCATCCAGCCACAGCCGAGAGTGGCCGACGCCGGCCACCGCGCCGTGGCTATAGACCTCGCTGGCCAGGTCGCTCGCGCTCGCGTCCGGGTCGGTCACCAGGTAGACCGGAACGTTGGCCGCCCGCAGCGCGTCGAGCCCCTGCACCACGCCAACAAGCGGCCCGCCGCGGGCACCGAGCTGGATATCGATCGCCACCTTGGCCGGGTGCCGTTGCGCCAGCTCGGTCAGCGTGTGGCCGAGCTGTTCGCGCAGCCGGTTCGACTGCGGATCGTCGGGGTCCATATCGGGCAGCTCGATCAGCACGATGCGCGGGTCTGGCGCGGTAGCCGGCGTCAGCATGCGAGCGAAGACCCAGTGATCCAGCCGCCGCCAGTCCCCGGCTGTGAGCACGGCCAAGGTCAGCAGGCCGGCAAACAGCGCCAGCTTGACGAGCAGCGCCTTCATCGCGGCGCCTCGCGGCCGCCCGCGCCGCAGACCCCTGCCACGTCGGCGCGCAGCCGGCGATGCGCCGCCGCGGCCTCGGGTGCGCTGCCGCCATCGGCCGCCTGCGCCCGCAGCTCGAGCAGGCCTGCCACCCAGTCGAAAGACGGCGCCTCGGGACTCGGCGGCGTGCTGCAGCGTTCGTCCAGCGCCAGGGTGTAGGCCTGCTGCAGGGCCTTGTCGGCATCGGCCCAGGCGCGTTGGCGCAGCGTGGTACGGCCCAAGCCCCACCACGCGAAGCGCCGCTCACTGCGCGTGTTGCCAGGCTGCACGGACCAAGCGGCCAGCGATCGCCCATAGCCACTGCGTGCAGCCGCGAACTCGGCCTGCGCCGCGGCTTCGGCATGGCAGTCGACCAGCAGCCAGTCGCCGCTGCGGCGACGCAGGTCAGCGCTGCGGCGGGCCACCGCGGCGTACGACCGGTAAGGTCGATCAGGCGACAGACGCTCGAGCATGGCGAGGCTGTCGTCAAATAGCAGGCGTGCGGGCTGGTACGGATCGGCAGCACCCTCCGCCGGGCAGGTAGGCGACCCGTCGGCGACCACTCGCTCGAGCGTCAATGCGGCTTCGGACATCATCTCGGCGGTGGAGACATCGTCGCGCTCGCCCAGCACCTCGCGGCGAATCTCAAGTGCGCGCTGGAGGTGGATGTTGGACTGCACAGGGTCGTCGCGACCGATGCGCAGCAGCAAGCCCAGCGCGTAGTGGCTCATCGACAGGTCAAGTGTCGGGGGCTCGCCCGGCGCCGCCTCGCGCAGCTGGACCGAGCGACGCACCAGCGCCTCGGCGATGTCGAGGTCGGCCTGCGGCCTGAGCCGGTCGCGCGCCTCGAACCGGATGTTGCCGTAGCGGGCGTACAGCGCGCCCAGGTCGGTGCGCGTGTCGGCGGCCTCGATGACGTCGCTCATCGCGAAGGCGCGTTCAAACAGATCCAGCGCCGAGCGGTCGCGCCGCAGCCGCCAGGTGGTGAAGGCGCGGTCGATCAGGAAGCGGAACTCCCACAGCCGGTCGCCGTCCCGCTGTGCAAGCGCCAGTCCCTCGTCGGCCAGGGCCAGCGCGTCGTCGTGGCGGTCGGCGAGGCGGCGCACCACCAGCAGGTTGCGCAGCGCGCGCAGCACGGCGCCAGGCTCCGCACCGGCGCGCGCGCGTTCGAGTTCGGCGACGTAGTGCGTGTCGGCGGCCTGGTTGGAGTCAAAGCGCAACGCGAACTGCTCGGGCGCGAGCGACAGTGATCGGCTTTCCCCTGCGCTCATCGGATCGACCACCAGCACCGTTGCGTCGTCCTGCAGCGCGGTCGCTGCCGAAGCTGGCCCTGATACCGACCCCGCTCCCGTTCCCACCTGCAGCGGGCGCCGCGTCTCGAGGTTGAGGCGTCCCTCGTCAAGGACCACCTGGACACAGGGCGCGCCGGGCCGGTCATCGCAATGCCGCCGTGCGTCAACCGTGAAGCGCGTGCCGCGCGCCAGTGCCAGCACCTGCTTGAAGGCCGTGACGCCGAAGAAGAAGCCAAGCCGCCCGCTCAGGCTGAACGAGGCCCGCCCTTCGCCGAGATCGACCGCCGCGCCGTCGGCGTCGCTGCGCACCAGCGTCAGCCGGGTGCGCGGCTCCACGCGCAGCTGCAGCCGCGGGTCGGTGCGCGCGAGCTCGATCGTCACGCCGGCGCCCGCTGACAGCTGCGTCAGCGGCGCCAGCACCTGCCCACGCTGCAGGTGATTGGTCACCGCGCCCGACGCCGCCCGCAGCTGAACCTTGAGCGGCCCGTCGACCGTGGCGACCTCGCCCCCGGCATCGACGATGCGGCTGACCACCATGTCGGTGGCCGAAGTGGCGCCGGCGCTGCCGGCCAGCATCAGTCCGCACGCCGGCACGCACAGGACCGCGCGCAGCCGCGGCATCAGGGCCAACGACAGAGCGCGCAGGCCGCATGCGGCGATCATCGACAAGACGGACGACATAGCGATGGCAATGCCTCGGTGTGATGTTGACAGGGGCGCAGGCCCCTCGGAAGATGGCCCTGGTTGGGCGGCCCGCCGGGTTGCCGTGAGAGGTTCATCATGTCCTTGATGCGATGCAAGCCGCCGCGCCGGCGAGATATTCTCGCGCTGACCTTGCTGGGCTGCAGCGGGCCCGGCCGGGCAGGCGGCGACAGCGAAGAGGATGTCGGCACCTCCAGTGCCGCGCTGTCGCTGGCTCCAGGCCCCCAGAATGCAACGCCCCGCGGTCTGCGCATGCAGGGCGAGTTCGTGATCCACAACCCGACCAACTTCAAGGTCGGCTACTCGGTACGCTGGGGTGACGGGCCCTGGAATCCGCACACCATCGAGCCACGCTATCTGCGCCGGCACTGGCATGTGCTTGACGCCAACGGCCGCGCTCCACGGCCGCAGCTGCAGTTCGACCGCGTCGCCAACGACCAGCGTGTGACCAACAAAACTTATGACATGAAGTTCGGCCGCGTCGGCCATTCGCCGGCAACCGGCCCGGTCAACCAGGCTGTCAACTACGAGTTCGTCGCCAACGGCAATCTGATCGACGTCGTGCGGCGCTGAAACCAGAGCGGCCGCTGACGCCCCACGCCCTCCGCGCTTGGCCATCCGCGAACTTGGATCCGGCCGCTCCCGATCAATCATCAACTGCGCACTCTTCCAAGAGTGGCGGGTCGCCCGGTTCGCGGCCGACATGCGGCGCGGCGCCAATAACGCCGCAATGGCGCCCCCGGCCTAGCCTGCCTGCATCAACAACGGTGCAAGGTGAGCCATGGATTCGAAACGCATCAACCGCCGCCGGCTGCTGGCGCTTGCGGGCAGCAGCAAGGTCTGGGTGTCGCTGTCAGGCTGCGGGGGTGGCGGTGACGCCGCGCCATCGCCGGCCGACACGGCGGGCACACACATTCGCCTTCGCTTTCGCCAACACCCGCCCCGCCATCGGTACCCGTGCCGCCCCCCAGCGCCTTCGAAGGCAACGGCGTGGCGGGCGCAGGCAGCGCCGGTACCCCCGTGCCCGCTGCGTAGCGCGTGGCCGCGCTGGACAAGGTCACGGCGGCGATGTCGGCGCTGGCCTCCACCGCCACCAGCGGCCCGCAGTTCGATGCCGTGGCCTTGGCGCAGCAACTGGTGTCGATGCCGGCCTTCCACCGCGTGGGTGTGTCCACGAGGCCCGGTACGCGGCCGAGTTGAGTAGCGGCGCACTCGCCTACGCCGTCAGCTGGCGCGGCGCCAACGGCACCTGGCAGCCCCACACGTGCCCGGCGATCACGCCTGCGTTCCCCGTGCTGGCGGGCTGGAGCTTCCCCACGGAATGCATCGCCATCCTCAAACTCACGGGCGGCTCGGTGCTGGCCGAGTGGGACAGCGCGCTGCGCAGCGCCGGCCTGCGCGACCTGTTCACCTGGGACAAGCCGGTGCCGTGGCAACACATGCTCGCGTTCGCCGACGACCTGCTGCAGATCGAGCTGGGCACCAACAACTTCGACGGCTGCGCCGCGCGCCAGCAAACGCCGCCGCGCCTGCGCGGCTACGGCGTGGGCGCCACGGTCGAATACCTGATGAACCGCCGCCTGGCCGACGACGCGGGGGGCAAGGCGCAGGCGGTCTACCTGCCCGAGATGTCACCTTCAGGCCATGCGAGCGGGCTGGTGCCCACCATCGACTCCGTGACCATCAACGAAGACGATCCGTACATCGCGTTGACAGGCCAGTTCGGCCGCGAGCAGGGTTTGACGCAAGCGCCCGAGGTGCGCGTGGGTGGCACGCCGGCCAGACCCGCCGAGCCCTTGCTGGCGCGGGCCGACGGCCCAGTGGGCGGCGGCGACAAGGCCAGCGGGCGCGCCTGGCGCAGCGACGGCACCCAGGCCGGCCTGCGCCGCGACCAACTCGCGCGCGGCGGCTATGTGCAGGTGGTCAACGGCGACCGCTGGTCCAACGCCGTGCAGATCACCTTCTGGGAGATACCGATCACGGTCACATCCACCATCACCGGGGGGCTGACGTTGCAGAGAACCGTGACGCTGACCTTGCGCGCCGACGTTCGCGGCAACCGGCTGCAACCGGATGGTGACCGCTGGAACGGAAATCCGACGCGCGGCCTGGTCACCAGCGCAGACAGCCGCGCGGTCTTCACCGCCAGTGCGGAGATTTCGCAGACCGTGGGCCGCGACACCGCCACCGTCAGCTGGTCGGGCAGCGGTGGCGTGGCCAGCGCGCCCAGCAACAGGGTGGTATCGGGCGACGGTACGCTGGACTGGGCGGCGCGGCGCTGGAAGCCGGTGGTGTCGGTGGCTGCGGCCAGCTCTGCGCAACGCACGCTGGTGATGCGCTTCGCCCCCACCGTGGGCACGGTCGTCTTGCGCGACACCACCGAACCGAAGCCGGTGTCGTTCTACGAACCGACGCTGCAGTTGACGGCGCTGGAGTTCGTCTTCGACGAACGCTGGGGTTTGCTGGCCGGCAGCTATGCCAACGCCGCCGAGCCAGTGACCCTGCTGGGCGACCGCACGCGCACGACCACGCTCAACTGGGGTGCGGTGCCGGCCAGCTACTCGCCGGTCGACGGCGCCTTCGGCGGCGTCTAGCCCACGCCCTGATCGTCAGCGCTTGGACACCTTCATCGCCGACGCCGCCGGCGCCGCTGGCTCAGGCGCAGCCGGCTCGCTCGGCACGCCCGGCGGCACCTTGCCCTCGCCCGCGAGCGCGAGGTAGTCGAGCAGCGGGCTCACGCCGTTCAGCGGCTTGAACACGCCTTTGTGGCAGGTCGCGCATCCCACTTTGGGGCCATCGCCGTGCGGGCCCAGGCGGTTTGCCGGAAACAACGGTTCCAGCGGCGTGAGATACGCAGTGTTGAGATCGCGCACCATGCGGATGCCGTGCCAGGCGGTCACGCGCTGCGGGGTACTCTCGTCCCAGCGTGCCATCGCGCGCGTGTTGTGGCAGTAGGTGCAGTTCACGCCGAGCGAGCCCGACATGTACATCATCAACGCATACGTCGACGTGGCATTCTTGATCGAGACCGGCGGCCGGTCGCGCTCGCGAAGCGGGGTCGACGATTGAACGCGGATCTCCGACAGGCCGGTGGTCAGGTACTGCGACAGCGGATCACTCGGCAGCGCCGACCCGCCGGCATTCGGCGCCGGCGCGTTCTTGCCTGCGGGCCGGTGCGTAAAGTTGGAAGAGAGGTCGGACACGCCACCTTGGGGGCCGAGACCGTTGAACCAGTCTCCACTGGGCACGGCCTGGCCACGGTGGCAGGTCCAGCACGTCACGCCGGTCTCGGCCACGTGCGCCTTCCAGTCGGTGTTGATGTGGCGGGTCATCTGGATCATGCGGCGCGCCACCACCTTCGGGTACTTCTCGTCGGACTCCAGCTTGTCGGGGTTGTGGCAGTAGTCGCAGCCCTGCTCCGGCGCCACCCAGGTGGAGAAGGCCTGCATCACACGCGAGAACTCGGTGGCACTCAGGTCGCCCAGCACCTTGACGTTGACGAACACCTCGCTCGCCGGTGGTGCCTCGGGGTCGGCCGCTTCTTCCGGGGGCGGGATGCGGTTGGCGTCGGCCAGCGCCGCCAATGCCGAGGGCTTCTTGAGCTGGACCTGCGCGGTGCCGCGCGGGCCGCGCTGGTCGGAGGCGGTGCGTTCGCAGCCCATGAGCAACAGCACGGCGGCCACCAGCGTGGCCGCCCACGCACCCCGCGTGTGGCCCTGCGGTGTCACGCCGCCGCCTTGCGTGGCTTGAAGTTGCGGCACCAACCGTCGAGCGGCACGACACGCTTGAAGAACGAGCAGGTGCCAGTGGCCTCGCCCGGCTTGCCGCTGAAGAGCTGGCATTCGCTGCACTTCTGCGCCGCTTCATGGCGCGGGAACTTGGCCTGGTCCACGTTGGCGGTGTTGAGGCGAAACCCCATCGACTTGGGGTAGGCATCGGTCTCCTTGACGGCATCGGTTGCCGCTTGCGCGCGCGCGCTGCCTGGTGCGGTCAGGGCGGTCAGGGCGGTCGGGCCGGCGATGGCGTGCAGCATGAAGACACGTCGGTTATGGGCGGGCATGGCGGTACTCCGTTGCGAGTCAATGGTTGGGGGTCGGGTGAGGGTGAAACAGGTTCAGGTGATGACGGCCTCGTCGACGCGCGCCTCGCCGAGGCTGTCGGTCCAGGCCACGCGAAGGCGCTCGCCACTCACGGCCCTGGCGAACCGGAAGTTGAGCAGCGGGTCGCGCGCCACGGCAAAGCTCATGCGCGCCGCGAACACATTGCGCGCGCCGACCGTGACCGACACGTCGGTGATGAAGTGCGCCGGCACGTTGCGGCCAGCGTCGTCCTGCCGCAGGCCGGTCTCCATCGGGTGCGGCATCAGGATCGTCACGTCGGCCACGCCGTTGCGTACGCGGGCACGAATGCGAATCGGCTCGGGCTTCATGAGCCTGCTCGGGTGGCGGGTGCAAAGTCAGCAGGCATCACGCGCAGCCGCCCACGGTCACCTGCACCGTGCGTGCGGTGGCGTACAAGCCCTCGGCGGTGCGCACTGCGGCATAGACCGTTCCGCTCTGCGCGAGGCGGATGCGTGTGGCCACGAACGGCTCGGTGCCTTCGGGGATCGTGAAGCGCACCGCCAACGGCTGGGGGTTGCCATCAACCACGATCAGGATCTCGCGCGTGCCGGGCAGCGCACTCGTCACGGTGATTGGCACGAGCGCGCCGTTCTCGGCCAGTTGCGGCAGTTCGAGTGCAATCTGCGCGCTGGCCTTGGGCACCCCGCCGAGCGCGCGGATCGCATCGGAAAAGCTGTGCGCTGCAAACGCGAGCGCCTCGTCGGCCGCGGGCGCAGCCCAGGCCGGCAGGCTGGCCGCACCTGCCATCGAGGCCGCCTGCAGCAGCAGCCGCCGGCCGATGGCGAGTTCTGTTCGCAGGGCGGTGCGCATCACAGCGCCGTGCGAACGAGCCGCACATGGAAGCGCTCTTCCTTGCGGGCGAGCACCACGCCGTCGGTACCGAAACTCAGCGCGAGCGCGCGGTCTTCGGCCTTCTCGCCGGGGCGCGGCGTGGACGACCAGAACGGCGCTGCAGGCGTGCCCGGAAACACCGCGAGGTTGGTGCGCGGGTTCTTGCAGGCGCGGTCGGTGATGGTGGCCAGGTCGCGCAGCGTGGGCACGCGCCAATCGTTGAAGAAGGCGCTGCCGTCGCGGCTGGTCTGGTCGGCCTGCTGCAGCGCAGCGCCCCAGTCGTAGGCCTGCGCCGGGCCGGCGCAGCGGTTGCCGACCCACTGCTGGCCACTGGCACAACGCATCCACATCAGTTTCGACTCCACATCGGTGACGGTGCCGTCACCGTTGTCGTGAAAGCGCGTTTGCGGCAAGGTCGACCCGCCCGCAACGCAGGTCTGCTGCGCCGCGGTGCCTTGGGTCAACGCCATGCCGGCCAGCAGCAACGGGACCAGGGCACACGCCCTGCGGGCCGCGCGCACCGGCGCCGTGCGCTCACTTGTCGAAGCCAATGCCGGTGCCTTTGACGGCCAGGCCGCGTGCGTTCTTGGGCGTCGGGCCGGCCGTCTGGCGGGTTTGCAGGCCGGTGTCGATCGGCACGCCGCGATGCAGGTAGTACGAGTACGACTCGAGCGCCACCATGTCGGGGCTGCTGGCGTCGAGCGCCTTGCCGACCTGCGGGTTCTCGATGCACCAGTTCACCATGTCGCGGAAGGCCATGACCTTGTCGGTCTGCGGCATGTACTTCGGGAAGGTCTGCGGGTTGGTGGCGGCGCCGTCGGGGTGGCAGTTGGCGCAGGCCAGTCCGTTGCTCGACATGTCGGCGCGGGCGCCGTACCACATGTCGTAGCCGCGCTTGGCGGAGGCGGTGAGCTTCTCGTCCATCGCCTTGATCTCTTCCTTGGTGAACGGCTCGCGCGCCGTGACGAGCGTGGCGGTGGCCAGTGCGGCTGCCGCTGCCAGCGGCATCGCCACCCATCGAACGAATCTGTTGTGCATGTTCATTTGGTTGTCTCCTTTCAGGCCTTGAAGCCGTCCTTGATCGACGCCGGGAGCGACTCGGCAAAGGGCTGGTACTTGACGAAGGCCTTGCCGGCACCATCGAGGTCGATCGAGGCGCTGCCCATCCCGTCGGACGTGTTGGCCGGGTCGGCCCGGTTCTGCTGGTACTGCGGGTAGGGCAGCTTGATCGGCGGGTAGGGCCACGGCCACGACGTGCTCATCGTGCCAATCGACGTGAGGTTGCCGATTCGGTTGTAGACGGTGTGGTGCACGTGCCCGTGGAACGCCGTGACCGCCGTGAACTTGCTCAGGATCTGGCGGATCTCCTTCGAATCCGAGACCTGGAAATTCCAGCGTGGGTAGTAGTCCCACAGCGGGGAGTGCGTGAAGATGACAACCGGTGTGGTCGGTGCCACCTTCGCCACGTCTTTCTTGAGCCACTCGCGCTGCTGTTCGCCGCAACCCCACACACCGGGCACGGGGCTGTTGAGCGGCATGAACCAGTCGCGGCGCTGTGCGGGCGTGAGGCCGGCTGCGGTCCAGAAGTCGGGCACGAGGATCGAATTCATGCCGATGAAGTGCACGCCCTTGTGGTCGAACGACCAGGTCTCCGGGCCGAAGGCCGCGCGCCACGTGTCGCCCATGTCGAGGTACCAGTCGTGCTCACCCGGGATGGAGCGCAGCGGCGCCTTCAACGCGGACAGGATGCGTTTGCCCTTCTCCATCTGGTCGCGCTCGCCCTGGTGCGCCACATCACCGGTGACCAGCACGAAATCGGGCTGCTTGGCCATGGCGTTGACTTGCGCCACCGCGTCTTCGAGCTGCTTGTCGAAAACATGGTCCTTGCCGCTGTAGAGATGCGGGTCGCTGATGATCGCGAAGCGGAAGGGCTCGACCTTGCCCTGTGCCGCAGCCACCCCGACCAACCCGAGGTTGACGCCGATGGCCTGCGCCGTCAGCGTGGTGACGCCGGCCTTGCCGGTGAGCGCCAGCATGTGCCTTCTGTTCCGATCGATCTGTTCAGTCATCGAGGTCTCTCCGTGGGTGTCGTGGGGAAAGGGCCGTGGCGGTTCGGCCACGATGGGAACGAAACCGTCCCTCGGCGCCGAGCGCGCCGATGCAGACTGTCATCGTCGTGTGAGCACGCAGGCTGATCGGGTGAACGGCCTGCGCACAGGGCGCAAACGGACCGGCGTGAGCGCCGGCCCGTGAGCCGGGTCAGGACCCGGCGAGCGGTGTCGGCGGGTGCGGCGAACGGGGCCGCTGCGAAGAGATCGGCTGGCCGTGGCGGGCCGCGCCGTGCGGCGCGGTCAGGCCTGTGTTCATCGCGGTACTGCGCATGCGAATGTCTCCTGGGTGTTCTTCCTGAGCCGGTGCGGCAAGGCCTTCTTCGAGGCAGGTCCGTGTGTCACCGGCAATGCGAATGTAGGGACACGCACGCAAAAACGAAAGTTGAAAATTTTGACACTCACATTGGTCGAGGCTAATATCAGCCCATGCCACTCGCCAAAGTCGCCACGCTCAAGCAGCTCTCTGCCTTTCACACGGTGGCCCGCCTCGGTAGCATTACCCAGGCGGCAGAGGCGCTGCACCTCACGCAGTCGGCGGTGTCGATCCAGATCGGCTCCATCGAAGAGACCGTGGGGACCGCACTGCTGGTGCGCACCGGCCGTGGTGTTCGCCTGACCGAAGCGGGTGAGTTGCTGCAGGGCTACGCCGACCGCGTGATCGCGCTGTGGAACGAGATGGGCGAGAGCATGGACACCTTCCTCGGCGCCTTCTCCGGCACCCTGCGCGTAGGCGCCGTCGCCACCACCGAATACTGGCTGCCGAGCCTGCTGGTGGCCTTCGCGAACGAGAACCCCAAGGCCAAGGTCAAGCTTCACACCGGCAACCGCGACGAGATCGTGCGCAGCCTCGCCGCACAGGAGATCGACGTGGCCGTCATGGGCAACCCGCCCGATGAACTGAAGCCCACGTCCACGCGCTTCGCCAGGAACCCGATGGGCTTTCTCGCCACGCCGAACCACCCGCTGATGGCCGAGCGCCGGCTCACGATGGCCAAGCTTTCCGAAGCACACCTGCTGGTGCGCGAGCGCGGCTCGGGCTCGCGCGCCACGCTGACGCGGCTGTTCAAGGAGGCGGGCCTGAATCTGCGCATCGGCTCCGAACTGTCGAGCAACGAGGCCATCAAGCAGATGTGCATGGCCGGCTTCGGGCCTGCGTATCTGTCGCTGCACACCTGCCTGCTCGAGATGAAAGCAGGGTTGCTGGCGTTGCTGCCGATGCCGCGCAACACCATCGAGCGCGAGTGGTTCGTCGCGCATTCGCCCTCGACCAAGCAACTGCCTCAAGTGGCGTTCGCGTTCGAGCGTTTCCTGCGCCTTCGCGGGCAGATGAAGATCAACCAGCTGCTCGAACTGCGCGAGACCTTGCCCGGCCTGGCCTTCGCAGAGCGCCTGCCCACGGTGCGGCACCGCTGATGAATGAATGCGCGCTCGTCGAGGTCAGTGCTGCGGTTGCGGCGAACCTGCGACACCTTGGGTCGGCGCCAGTGTGCAGAAGGCGCTGCTGGCCATTTCGTACATCAAGCCATTGCCCTGCCATATCTCGCCGAACCCGGTCTGCGACGTGTTGGTCAAGACCACCATCACCGCATCCAACCCGGGGGCAATCAGGTTTCGCACCTGAGCGCCACCCATGTCGCCACGCCGTTCGACCAGGGTCACGGGCTCATGACAACCGGCCAGCGACGCAGAGAAACTCCATGCGCCGAGCGCGACGAAGCCCAATTTCGGATCGCCCGCCCACATGATGCGGGTGGCCTCTTTGCCGAGCAAACGATGCTCCACGAGCGCGCGGTCGAAGCGCCACAGGTCTTCAGCGCTGCCGATGAGCGCGCCGCTGGCACCGAAGCTCGCCAGGTTCCACTCGGGCTCGACGCGCTGTGTGTCGCCGACATAGCCGATGGGCGTCTGCCGTGGCACTCCGGTGGCGGTAGCCGTGCTCCATGTTGCCAGCCGGAGCGGGTCGTCACGGCCTCTTCAAGCAGGCGTGCGTAGGGTCGGCCGGCCAGCGGCGACTTGAAGTTCGGCAGCAACCCATCGAGCTGCGTCTCAAGCGTCAGGCTGCGGCCAGGCCTGCGGCGGTGCGGAGGGCGATGCAAGCCGGGTGCATCAGCAGCTTTCAGTGGGCGGAGAGCGCGTCATTCTGACGCCCGCGCCATGCCCGGCGATCGCCCGGCACGGCCTCAATGCTTCGCCACTCCCAGCCACCGATCCAGCCGCTCGCGGTCCACCAGCAACTCTGCGCTCGCGCCTTCGTGCACCACGCTGCCCCGGTCCAGCACCACCGCACGCTGTGTGATCGGCAGGATCAGCCTCGGGTTCTGCTCGACGATGATGGCGCTCATGCCTTCGTCGCGCACCACGCGTGCAATCGAGCGCAGCAGCTCTTCGACGATGATGGGCGCCAGGCCTTCGAGCGGCTCGTCGAGCAGCAGCAGCTTCGGGTTCAGCACCAACGCGCGGGCCACCGCCAGCATCTGCTGCTCGCCGCCCGAAAGCTGGTTGCCCAGGTTCGATTTGCGCTCGGCCAGGCGCGGGAACATGTCGTACGCGCGGGCCACCGTCCACGCGCCGGGGCGGGCCACTGCCGTCAGGTTCTCGTGCACGGTGAGCGACTTGAAGATATTGCGCTCCTGCGGCACCCAGCCGATCCCCGCCGCGGCGCGCTGGTGCGGTGCCAAGGCGGTGATGTCCTGCCCGCCCAGGCTGATGCGCCCGGCATGCCGGCGCGTCACGCCGACCAGGGTGTTCAGCAACGTGGTCTTGCCGGTGCCGTTGCGGCCCAGCAGCGCGAGCGACTGGCCTTGTTCGAGCGTGAGGCTGATGCCTTGCACCACCACCGCCTCGCCATAGCCCGAGCGCAGGCCGTCGACCTTCAGCAACTCAGCCATGCGCTGCCTCGCCCGCGGTTTCGCCCGCGCTTTCCCCCTCACCCAGGTACACCGCCTTCACGCGCGGATCGTTCGCGATGGCCTGCACATCGCCCTCGGCGAACACCGCGCCGTTGACGAGCACCGTCACGCTCTTCGCGAAGTTGAAGACCAGGTCCATGTCGTGCTCGATGAGCAGCACCGACACATCGGCCGGCAACGCGTTGATGATGTCGAAGATCTCCTGACGCTCGCCTTCGGGCACGCCCGCCACGGGCTCGTCGAGCAACAGCACGCGCGGCTCGCAGGCCAGCGCCGTGGCGATCTCGAGAAGCCTGCGCTTGCCGTACGCGAGCAGCGCCACCTTCTGGTTCATCACGTCGTCGAGGTGGAACTGAGCCAACAGCTTTTCGCAGGCCGGAGCCACGCGCGCATCGCTGCCCAACGGCTTCCAGAAGCCGCCGCTGAGGCCCAGATGCGCCGACACCGTCAGCGCGAGCGACTGCAGCGGTGTGAGTTCACTGAACAACTGGTTGATCTGAAAGGTGCGCACAATGCCGCGCCGCACGCGCAAGTGGGGTGCCAGGCGCGTGATGTCTTGCCCGTCGAGCCAGATGCTGCCCGAGGTGGGTTCCAGCACGCCGGTCAGCAGGTTCACGAGCGTGGTCTTGCCCGCGCCGTTGGGGCCGATCAGCGCATGGCGCGCGCCCTTGTGGACCTGGATCGACACGTCGTTCGTCGGCACGATGCCGCCGAAGCGCTTGAGCAGGCCTTTGGTTTCGAGGACGACGCTGCTCATCGCTTCGCTGCTTCAAACCAGGTCCACGGCCGAATGAACTTGTCGCGGCCGACGAGCACGAGCACGACGAGGAACAGACCCATCCAGAAGTTCCAGTACTGCGGGGTCCAGGCCGAGATCAGGTCATGCAGCAGTTTGAACGCAATGGCGCCGAAGATGCCGCCGTACAGGTACCCGGTGCCACCGATCACGAGCACCAGCATGACCTCGGCGCTGCGGTGGAAGTCGAACACGTCGAGCGACGAGAAGCCGCTGGTCTGCGCCAGCAGGCCACCCGCTGCACCCGCCATGGCGGCGGCGATGGTGTAGACCGCCACAAGCCGCATGTTCACCGACAGGCCGATGCTCTGCGCACGCAGCCGGTTGTCGCGCAGCGCCTGCAGCGAGTAGCCGAACGGCGAATGCACAAGCCGGCGCGCGATCAGCAGGCACACCACCAGCACCCCCAACGTGTAGGCGTAGGCGGTGCGGCCGGAGATGTCGAACTCGAGCGCGCCGAGGGGCGTGAGCAGCGGGCCCATCACCACGCCTTGCAGGCCGTCGGCGCCACCGGTCAGCGTGTCGAGCTTGTTGGCGAGCTCATACAGGATCGACGCGACGCCAAGTGTGACCATCAGGCGCGTGAGGTCGGAGCCGCGCAGGATGAGCACGCTGCACGCCGCGCCCAGCAGCGCAGCAGAGGCGATGGCCACCACGATCCCGATCCACGGGTCCGGCATGACCAGCTTGGCGAAGATGGCCGCCGCGTACGAGCCGATGCCGAAGAACGCCGCGTGGCCGAGCGACACGATGCCGGCGTAGCCGAGGATCAGGTCGAGCGACACCGCGAACAGCGCGAGGATGGCGATCTCGTTGAGCAGCAGCGCCTGCGTCGGCAGCAGCCACCACGACAGCAGCAGCGCGCCGAGCACGGCGAACTCCCACCAGCGCCAGCGGGCGTGGGCCTTCAGTGCGGCGGCGGCGCTCATTTGCCACCCCCGGCGCGCGCGAACAGGCCCTGCGGGCGCACCAGCAGGATCACGATCATCAAGGTGTAGACGATGAACGCGCCGAGCTTGGGCACGTAGTACTTGCCGGCCACGTCGGCGATGCCGAGCAGCAGGGCGGCGAGCAGCGGGCCGGTCAGCGTGGTGGTGCCGCCGACCGAAACGACGATCAAAAAGTAGATCATGAACTTGAGCGGGAAGGTCGGGTCCAGCCCCAGCACCTCGGCACCGAGCGCACCGCCCAGACCGGCCAGGCCCGAGCCGAACGCGAAGGTCAGCAGGAAGATGCGGTTCACGTTGAGGCCCAGGCCGCCGGCCACGCGCGGGTCGTCGACCGAGGCGCGCAGCTGGCTGCCGAAGCGCGTGTTCGACAGCACCCACTGCAAGGCCAGCGTGAGTGCGGCGCACACCCCGATGATGAACAGGCGGTACTTGCCGATGCCGACCCATTCGATGTCGAACCGGCCCTTCAGCCACACGGGGATCTGGATGTTCTGCTGCATCGACCCCACAACGTAGTCGACCGCCGTGATGGCCATGAAGACCAGCCCGATCGAGAACAGCACCTGGTCGAGGTGCGGCCGCGCATACATGCGCCGGTACAGCAGCGGCTCGAGCACCGCGCCGATCAGCGCAGCCCCCAGGAACGCCAGTGGCAGGCACGCAAGAAAGGGCACGCCCAGGCGGTTCATCAACAGCACGGTGATGTAGCCACCCGCCATGGCGAACGCGCCGTGCGCGAGGTTGATGAAATTCATCAACCCCAGCGTCACCGCCAGGCCCACTGCCAGGATAAAAAGCAGCATGCCGTAGGCGATGCCGTCGAAGAGCAGGGTCAGCATCCGCGCCCGGAGCGTTGTTCAAGCGCGTGCGCCCGGCCGCCGGGCCGCCCCAAGGCCCAGGCGCACTTCCCCTCGGGGGAGTGTCGGCGCAGCCGACGAGGGGTTGTCATTTCTGCTTGCCCGGGTCCTTCACCGCCTTGATCACGTCGAACTCGACGTTGTACAAACCGTTCCCCATCGAAGGCACGCGCTCGACCTTGCGGATGTAGATGTCCTGCACGATGTCGCGCGTTTGGGCGTCGATCAGCACCTGGCCGCGCGGGCTCTCGAAGATCTGGCCCTTCATCGCGGCCAGCAAGGCGTCGCCGCCTGCGCCCTTGCTGGCTTCCAGCGCCTTGTAGATCACGCGCATGCCGTCGTAGCCGCCGACCGCCATGAAGTTCGGGCGCATGCCCTTGTTCGCTGCCTGGAACGCTTCAACGAACTTCTTGTTCGTGGCCGAGGGGTGCGCCGCCGAGTAGTGGTGCGAGTTGATGATGCCGAGCGTCACGTCGCCCATGTCGTTCAACTGGTCGTCGTCGGTCACGTCGCCTGTCGCGATCAGGCGGATGCCGCTCTTGTCGAGCCCGCGCTCGGCGAACTGCTTCATGAACGTGGCGCCTTGGCCCGAGGGCAGGAACACGAAAAGCGCGTCGGGCTTGGCGTCGAGCACCTTCTGCAGCACGGGCGCGAAGTCGGGCGCGCGCAGCGGCGTGCGCAGCTTGTCGAGCACCTGCCCGCCGTTCAGGCGGAACTGGCTGTCGAAGTACTTCTCGGCATCGAAGCCGGGGCCGTAGTCGGCCACCAGCGTGACGACCTTCTTGATCTTGTTCTTGATCGCCCAGTCGGCCAACGGGGTGGTGGCCTGCGGCAGCGTGAAGCTGGTGCGCACGATGTACGGCGAGGCTTCGGTGATGCTGCTGGTGGCCGCCGCCATCACGACCAGCGGCGTCTTGCTCTGCGTGCCCAGCGGCGCGGTGGCCAGGGCAGTCGGCGTGATGCCGAAGCCGGCGATCACCGCGACCTTGTCGTTGACGATCAGCTCTTGCGCGATGCGCTTGGTGGCGTCGGGCACGGCCCCGTCGTCTTTCAGGATGACCTCGACGGTGCGGCCTGCGATCTTGTTGCCGTTCTGCGCGACCCAGAGCTTCACGGCAGCGTCGATCTGGCGGCCGGTCGAGGCTTGCTGGCCGGTCATCGGCAGGATCAGGCCGATCTTGATCGGGCCGGTGTCGGCGGCATGCGCGGTGGCACCGCAGGCCGTGACAACGAGGCCGAGGGCGGCCTTCAGGACGAGTCGTTTCGGGATCATGGTGTCTCCGTGGGGGGTCGGGTCGAACAGGGCGGCCAAGGCGCGCCGACGCGCAACTGTAAGGGGGCGCGTCAGTCGGCGCGGTAGGCAGAATCCAGCACCAGCCCGCCGCCGTTGGCGCGCGACACGCACGCACACAGCCGCTGGTTGGCCGCCTTCTCGTGGGCGCTGAAGAACACGTCGCGGTGGTCGATGCGGCCTTGCACCTCGACCACGTCGACGGCACACAGGCCGCACTCGCCGCGCCGGCAATCGAACAGGGTGTCGATGCCGGCGTCGTTCAGCACGTCGAGCAGGGTGCGGTCGGCCGGCACCTGCAGCGTGATGCCGTGGCGCGGCAGGGTGACCCAGAAGGCCTCGTTCGGCGTGGCGCCGCTGTTGCCGAAGGTCTCGAAGCGCAGGTTCGCGGCCGGCCGGCCGCTCGCGGCCCAGGCGGCGCGCACCGCGTCGAGCAGCGGCAGCGGGCCGCACATGAGCAGCAGCGCGGCGGGGTGCAGCGCGGCGATTTCGGCGCCAATGTCGAGGCGCTCGCCCGCTTCATCGATAAAGGTCTGCAGCCGTTCGCCGAGCGCTGCACGCAGCACGGCCGCGAATGCCAGCTCGCCGGCATTCCGCGCGGCGTAGCGCATGCGCACATCGGCGCCGCGCGCGTGCAGCAACTGCGCCATGCCGACAATGGGCGTGATGCCGATACCGCCCGCCACCAGCAGGTACTGCGGTGCGCCGAGCGGCAGCTCGAAGTGGTTGTTCGGCTCACCCACCAGCAGCTCTGCACCGGTCTCGAGCGACCACATGTGGCGCGAGCCGCCACGGCTCGGCTCGGCCCGTTTCACCGCGATGCGGTAGACCTCGGCGTTGTCGGCCGCGGCCGGCACGCCGACGAGCGAGTACGAGCGCGTCTCGTCGGCATCAAGGATCGGCACGCGCACGTTGAGGTGGCTGCCCACCGTCCAGGGCCGCACGCGGCCTTCGGGGCGGATCTCGAACTCGCGCACCGTGGGCGTCAGGTCGCGATGGGCGCGCACGGTGGCGGGGTGCCATTGGGTCGGGTTGCGCATGGGCGGCCTATCGTTGCGCGCGCCGGCGGATCAGGCTCGCGCCCGGCACCAGGTGCATGGTGTGGTGGCTTTGCAGTGCGTCTTGCAGGTTGCGCCGCGCAATGCGGGCGTGCTCGCGCATCAGGCCTTCGGCGCGGCTGCCTTCGCGCTGCACGATGGCCTCGATCACCATGCGGTGCTGCGCCTGCGCCACCACCAGAACGTCGCGCGCATGCGGGCCGACCGACTGCGCCATCACGAAGCCGTTGGGCGACGCGAACGGCAGCGCGGTGGCCTTGTCGAGCTGGCGCGACACGAGCGCGCTGCCCGCCATCTCGGACAGCAGTGCGTGGAAGCGCGCGTTCTGCTGCACGTAGACGCTGAAGGTGTCGTCGGTCAGTTCGGCCTGGGCCAGCGCGGCGTCGATGTGGTCCAGGCATTCGCGGGCTTCGGCGATCAGCACCGGGCTCACGCCGCGCTCGGCGGCCATGCGCGCGGCCAGGCCTTCCAGGGTGCCGCGCACTTCGATGGCGTCGTGAATGTCGTTCTCCGAGAAGTCGCGCACCGCATACCCGCCCGACGGCAGCGCGTCGAGCAGGCCTTCTTCGGCGAGCTTCACGAGCGCCAGCCGCACCGGGGTGCGCGACACCGCGAGCCGCTCGACCAGCCACAGCTCGGCAATGCGCGCACCGGCCTTCA
Organism: Rhizobacter sp.; assembly: GCA_025350965.1. Lineage (GTDB taxonomy): Bacteria > Pseudomonadota > Gammaproteobacteria > Burkholderiales > Burkholderiaceae_C > LMDS01. The sequence goes on along the minus strand of JANXWV010000097.1, from coordinate 64,838 downwards.
ACTCGCCGCCGAGGATCAGCTCGCGCAAGGCGAGTTGCGCCTTCACGGTTTGCGACAGGCTCGGCGCCGCAGCCTCGGCCGGCGCCACTGCGTGCGCAGCAGCCATCACGCGACCGAGCGCAACGGGATCACGCGCTTCGAGGGCTTGGCGCCGCCTTGTTCTTCGGCGGCGATCATCTTGTCGATCAGCCGGCGCATCCACATCGAGCCGGCGTCGATGTTGAGGTTGTAGAAGCTGTAGCCCGGGTGCTCGTTGATCGCCTGCTGCTGGGCTTCGAGAATGAGTTCGTCCTCGCGGAAGATGCTGGCCACGCCTTCGCGCAGTTCGTGCGTGAGGCGTTGGTCGTGCAGTGCGTAGTTGCGCGCGAAGGCCCAGAAGTACAAGCAGGTCTTGTCGGTCTCGGGCGTGATGGTGTTGAGCACGTAGCCGTTCACGCCCTGGCTGCGGTTGCCCGGCTGGTCACCCTTGGGCTGCGCACCGCTGCCCGCGGGGGCCACGCCCACGTCGATGTTGATCGTCGCGGGCGCTTCGAACCTGATGATCTGCCAGCGGTCCACGGGGCCTTCGTAGCCGGTGCCCGTGCGCACTTGCCTAGCCCAGAACGGCGGCGCGTCGATGTTCTCCATCCAGCGCGTGACGGTGGCGGTGCGCTCGCCGTGCGTGGCCACGAACGGCGCTTCGGCCACCGCGGCCTGGCCGATGCTCCCGCCGTGGACGAAGGTCTCGTGCGTCAGGTCCATCAGGTTGTCGAGCACGAGGCGGTAGTCGCAGTGCACGCGGATCATCTTGCCGTCGCCGGCCCAGGCCGGGTCGTCGTTCCAGTGCATGTCGGGGATCAGCGCCTCGTCGGCCAGCGCCACGTCGCCCGGCCAGACCCACACGAAGCGGTGCTTCTCTGCGACCGGGTAGGCGCGCACGCAGGCCGACGGGTTGATCGTCTCCTGCGACGGCATGTGGGTGCAGCGGCCATCGGCGTTGTAGACCAGGCCGTGGTAGCCGCAGGTCACGGCGTCGCCATTCAGGCGGCCGTTCGACAAGGGCAGCAGGCGGTGCCAGCAGGCGTCTTCGAGGACCGCGACGGCGCCGTCGAGGCGACGAAAGAGCACCAGCTTCTGGTTGCACACGGTGCGCGCCAACAGTTCGTTCTTCACCTCCACGTCGTAGGCGCAGGCGTACCAGGCATTCAGAGGAAAGGTGCTCATGGCGATCACATCGGAATTCACGTTGTATACAAACCAGGAGTCTCGATGCAAATTTGTCGGCGAAAAAGCGGGTATTCCCTGGTTAAATTGACGAAGATGTATTCATCGAAGTGCGTCGGTCGCTCGATATCATCGGTCGCAGCTGCCCTGGCGGCCACACCCCCGAACCGGAGACACCCATGACCCTGCGCACCCACGCCCCCTTCCGCGCCGACCACGTCGGCAGCTTCCTGCGCCCGAAGTTCCTGCTCGACGCGCGCGAGCAGCGCGCCAAGGGCGAGATCACGGCCGAGCAACTGCGCGCCGTCGAAGACCAGGCCATCACCGAGATCGTGAAGTTCCAGGAAGACGTGGGCCTGCAGTCGATCACTGACGGCGAGTTCCGCCGCACCTACTTCCACATCGACTTTCTCGAACAGCTCGGCGGTGTGAAAACCGACATCCCGGTGACCATCATCCGCGCCGACGGCAGCGAGGAATTGGCCCCGCCGGTGATGCGCGTCGTGGGCAAGGTCGAGCATGTGAAGGACATCCAGCGCGGCGACTTCGAGTACCTGCAGAGCCAGGTCAGCGCACTTGATCGAAAGGGACTGACGCCGAAGGTCACGATCCCGTCGCCGACCATGCTGCACTTCCGCGGCGGCCGCGCCGGCATCAGCCGTGAGCATTACCCCGAGCTCGACCCGGCCTTCTACGACGACGTGGCCAAAGCCTACGGCGACGAGTTGAGCTCGCTCAGCGAGGCGGGCTGCACCTACGTGCAGATGGACGACACCAACCTCGCCTACCTGTGCGACGACAAGATGCGCGAAGCCGCACGCCAACGCGGCGACGACCCGAACGAGTTGCCGCACCGCTACGCCATGTTCATCAACAAGGTCGTCGCCCAGAAGCCCGCCGGCATGACACTGGCCATGCACCTGTGCCGAGGCAACTTCAAGAGCACCCACGCGGCGGCCGGCAACTACGAGCCAGTGGCCGAAGCGCTGCTGGCCGAGATGAACCTCGACGCCTACTTCATGGAGTACGACGACGAGCGCTCGGGCGACTTCCGGCCGCTGCGCTTCCTGCCCAAGAACAAGATCGTCGTGCTCGGCCTCGTGACCACCAAGTTCGGCGAGATGGAAAGCAAGGACGCGCTGAAGCGCCGCATCGACGAGGCCGCCAAATACGCGCCGATGGACCAGCTCTGCCTGTCACCGCAATGCGGCTTCAGCAGCACCGTGCACGGCAACAACATCGCGGTGCAGGCGCAGCGCGACAAGCTGCGGCTGGTGGTCGAGGTGGCACAAGAGGTGTGGGGCTGACCGCAGGCATCACACGCCGTGCAAGGGCGGTTTCACTGGCCTGGCAGTTGCCCACGTTGGCTGCCAACGGTGCCCGACTCTCGCCTCTGTGGCGTCAGGGCCGCGGGGGGTCGGGGAGGTGTGCATTGAAGTGGGCCACTTCCGCATCTGCGTCTGCATCGGTGTCGGCACCTGCAGCGGCATCGCGGCTCGCGGTCAATGCCGGCGCGCTGGCCAAACCGAAGGTCGGCGCTGCACCGGGCGCTGCACGCTTGCGCGCAAGCACGGGCCGTTCTCCCTCCGCTCGCGGGTCTGCCTGCAGCACCGGCACCCAAGCGGGCAGCGGCGCGGTGCCCTGCGCCGCTCGCCACTGTGCGGGCGGAGCGGAGCGCCTCAGCGGCGGCGGGCCAGTAAGAACACTTGGGTTGAGAAGCGGTGAAGGCGTGCGTGCAGCGCCCGCTGCACGGGTGGCTGGCCGCGCGCCTGCGCCGCCTGCGGTCCCGGCGATTGCGCCGTCGGAAGGGTCTGGAACCACACCGAGTCCAGAACTCGGCACGTTGCCGCCGACGGCCCTCGAATTGTTCTGCATGCCCTGATCCTTCCATGATGGGGGCGGTGACCGCTGGGTCATCCTGGGCGTTTCCGCCAAATTCGACGTGCCACACCTCGGTTCGCTCAGTTCTTGCCCCGACATGCACTCAGCACGTTCGACCGCGGTCTGCCGCTGCATTTATGTTCGCGATTCTTGCGGCCGGCGTGCAGCGCGGAGCGAATGCCGATGCGTGAATGCGAAGCTGGCTGGCCACCGATGCCCCGGGCTTCGTCTCAAAAACTCCACAACAGACTCGCCACCCAGTGGTCGCCGGCCACCGGGGCGGGCGCCACGCTGCGGGCTTCGGCGCGGCTCGTGATGAAGCTGAGGTAGGCCTGCACCGGCCCGAAGCCGCTGCTCAAGCCCACGCTGGCGTACGGGTAGCCAGTGAGGCCGACGAAGCGGTGCAGGTCGAAGTAGCCGATGCCCGCGTCCAGCGCCAGGCGGCCGGTGAGCCGTTCGCGGGTGGTCAGCTCGAAGGCCCAAGTCAGGTCGCGGCGCAGGCTGCCGTAGCCGCCCGGGCCGGTGGTGTTCGGTGACACCGCGAGCGACGCGAACCACTGGCCACGCCAGCCGAGCGACACGTTCAGCTCCTCGTAGTCGTAGACGAAGCGCTGCGGTGGCCCGTCGTAGCCGTAGTGCGCCACCCCGACCTGGGAGGTCCAGTCGCCGTCGAGTTGCCAGGAACGGCCCGCCCCGAAAGACACTTCGGTCGAGGTGGCGCCGCCCTCGCGCCGCCAGGCCGACACGCCGCCGAACGCCGACCAACCGGTGTCGGTGCGCCAATGCAGGTCGAGCGCCAACGTGCCGCGCCCGCCGTTCAGCGCCAGGCCGCGGTAGAGGCTGTCGGTCGATGCAGTCAGCGTGCCGTCCCACCCGCCGGCGCGGGTGCACGGCGCAGCGAGCAGCAAGCACAAGGCCGCCCCGCCCGCCCGGCGGCCGCACCCGAATCGCCCGTAGCCATACCCGGGCCGTCGATCACTCGGCGGCCGCAACACGCCCACTGGCGCGGCCGGCATCGAGGGCGTAGGCTGGAGCGGGCTTGCAACCATTCGGGCGGATTCTGGCACTCAGGATCGTTACGTTGGCTGCGATTAGCGCCCGACTGCCCACCCTGCGGACCGCCCACACGCCCGTGAACGACCTTGCCCCCGACGCCCGATACACCCCCGACGACGCGGCCGACCGAGACGCACTGCGTGCCGTGGCGCGCCGGGACCGGCGTGCGTTCGAGCAGCTCTACCGCCGCCACCACCCCCGGCTGGCGCGCTTTCTGCGCCGCTTCACGGCCCGCGCCGACCTGATCGACGACGTCGTCAACGAAACCATGTGGGTCGTCTGGCGCCAGGCGGCCACGTTTCGGGGTGATTCACGCGTCGGCACCTGGATCGTCGGCATTGCCTACCGCTGCATGCTCAAGGGCCTGCGCAGCGCCGCCCCGCCCGACGAAGTGAGCGAGTCCATGCTCGGGCACACCGAGGCCGCCGAGATGTCGGCCTGGCACACCGACCCGCAACCCGCGCGCGAGTTGCAGGACTGGGTCGAGCACGGCCTGCGCACGCTGCCCGAAGACCAGCGCGCCACGCTGGAGCTGGCCTACGTGGCCGGCCTGTCGTGCGAAGAGATCGCGGTGACGATGGGTTGTGCGGTCGGCACCGTCAAGGCGCGCATGTTCCGCGCCCGGGTGCGGCTGCGCAGCGTGATGCCGGCGCTCGGCGGCGGATGCGCCACAGGATGACCCGGATGCAAGACGATCACACCCCGCCGTTTCCCGGCGCTCACGCCACTCCCGATGCCCCCGAGGCCCCCGCCGCACCTGACGCCGATCGCCCGGTCCACCAGCGCGCCTGGGCGCTGATTCCGTGGGTGGTGAACCGCAGCGCCACCGCCGCCGAGCGCGCGCTGGTAGCCGACCACGTGGCGGGCTGCGAAGACTGCCGCGACGAACTCGCGTTCCAGCGCCGGCTGCAAGCGCAGATGGGTGACGGCCACGTGACCACCACCGAGACCGAAGCCGCACTGCAGCGCATGGTGAGCCTGATCGACAGCGAAGCGCCGGCCGCACCGCAACCGCTGGATGCCGGGCCGCCCGCATCACACCCCCCGCGCTGGACGCGCATGCTGGTCGCCGCCGTGGTCGTGCAGGCGGTCGGCCTGGCGGCGCTGCTCGGTGTGATTTCCGAGCGCCCGCGCCCCGCCGACTACCAGACGCTGAGCCACACCGAACCCGCCAACCCGGCTGCGGTGCTGCGCCTGGTGGCCACGCCGAGCATGACGCTCGGTGACCTGCAGGCGCTGCTCGCGCGCAGCGGCGCGGTCATCGTCGACGGCTCGGCCGACGGGGCGGCATTCGGCCTGGCGCTGCGCCCGGGCACGGCCCGCGACGCCGCCCTGGCGGCGCTGCGGCAGGCGCCGGGCGTGCTGCTGGCCGAGCCCATCGTCGCGCCGCGGCCGTGAGCACCTTCGTGATGGCGGTCTGGCGCCGCATCGCAGCACCGCTGCTGCTCGCCGCGCTGGCCGGCCTCGCCGCATGCGGCAGCGTGCCCGCCCCGCCCATGGCACGCGGCAACGACGGCGACGCGCAATTGCTGATCGTTGCCATCGCCGACACGCCCGAACCCCTGCCCGGCGCCGGCGGCGTGCCGCGTGCCGACTACCGGCGCGCGCCAGGCTACGCCGGCGGTACGCGGGCACAGGCCGTGGCCGACGACATCGCAGCCGACCACTCGCTCGCCCAGCAGGCGGTGTGGACCATTGCGTCGCTGCAGCTGCGCTGCATGCTCTACCGCCTGCCGGCCGATGCCGACCGCAACGCCGTGCTCGCCCGCCTCAACGCCGACCCACGCATCGCCCTGGCCCAGCCCCTGAACCGCTTCGACACCTACACGGGGCCGCCGGCCTACAACGACCCGTTGATCGGCCTGCAGCGCGGCTTCGCGGTGCTGGACGCAGCAGGTGCACAGCAGTGGGCCAGCGGCGAAGGCGTGCGCGTGGCGGTCATCGACTCGGGCGTGGACACCGCCCACCCCGACCTTCAGGGCCGCATTGCCGGCCAGCGCGACTTTGCGGTGGCGATGCCCGCCCCACGCGATGGCGACGTGCACGGCACCCAGGTCGCCGGGTTGATCGCGGCGGGGGCGAACAACGGCGTGGGCATCGTCGGAATCGCGCCGCGCGCCCGTCTGCTGGCGTACCGCGCGTGCTGGGCCTCGGGCAGCTCGGCGGGTGGCACTGCGAGTTCGGCGCGCTGCGACTCGTTCAGCCTCGCACAGGCGCTGGGTGCGGCCATCGCCGACGGCGCCGACGTCATCAACCTGAGCCTCGGCGGCCCGGCCGACCCGCTGCTGGCGCGGCTGGCCACGCGCGCCATCGAACGCGGCAGCATCGTCGTCGGGGCCATGCCGCCGAACGGCCGGCGTGATGGTTTCCCGGCCGGCGTGCCGGGGGTGTTGATGGTCGCCTCGTCGGACGACGGCGTGCCGGCTGCCGGCGTGCTGGCGGCGCCGGGGCGCGCGATCCTCACGCTCGCCCCGGGCGGCCACTACGACTACGCTTCGGGCAGTTCCCTCGCGGCAGCACAAGTGAGTGGCGCGCTGGCGCTGCTGCGCTCGCTGCAACCCGGCCTGCGCGGCGAAGCGGCGTTCGCAGGGCTGTCGCCGGCGGGCGGCTCGGTGCCCAGCGCGGTATCGCCTGCGGGCGCGGCTGCTGGCGCGGCCTCGATCAACCTTTGCGTGGCAGTGCAACGCCTGCGCGCGGCGGCCGAGTGCAGCCTGGCGACGCGCTGACGCCCGGGCATCGACGCGGTGCAACCGAAGCCACGCGGAGCAGCACTCACGAAGAGCCGGCGCACGCCGCACCGGCCGCCGTCGTGCCAACACCCACAGGAGCCCGCACCATGACCCCATCTTCGTTGCCGTTCACAGGCTCAGCCAACCGTCTAACGCGCCGCATCGGCGGCCGCCGCTGGATCGGCGCTGCTGCACTGCTCGCCTGCGCACCGTTCGCTCACGCGCAGGCCATCACCGACCCCGCGCACGACTTCCTGGCGACGTTCGCCGGCAGCACTGCCAGCGGCGACCTCGACGTGCTCAGCGCCTCGGTCACCTACAACGCGAGCACCGACCTCTTCACCTTGTCGAGCACGATGGACGGCGCCATCGGCAGCACGCCGACCGGCTTCTATGTGTGGGGTGCCAACCGCGGTGCCGGCGTGGCTTCGTTCGCTGCGCAAGGCGTGACCGGTGTGCTGTTCGACCGTGTCGTGCTGCTTCGCCCCGACGGCACCGGCAACATCGGCGGCGGCGCGGCCCTGCCGAGCGGCTCGGTCACGATCAGCGGCAACACGATTTCAGCCGTGGTCAGCGGCGCGCTGCTGCCGTCGACCGGCTTCGCGAAGAGCGACTACACCTGGAACCTGTGGCCGCGTGACAGCCGCTTCATCGGCTTCGCGGCCATCTCGGACTTCGCGCCGAACAACTCGAACCTCGTCACTGTCGCGGTGCCTGAACCCGGCAGCTACGCGCTGATGCTGGGCGGCCTGGGCGTGTTGGGTTTCGTGGCACGGCGGCGCGCGCGCCAGGGCCCGCGCGGCTGAGTCACCAGCGAGTGCTCGGGCTGCGTCAGACCCGCCGGCGCCGGCGCGCCAGCGCGCCCATCACGCCGAGCCCGGCGAGCATCAGCGCATAGGTGTGCGGCTCGGGCACAGCGGTGACGCCGACATAGATGTTGTCGATGGCGGTGTCCTTGATGCCGCCCCGATCGGCGAGCCAGTGCACCGAGCCGATGCCCACGCTCGACGTGATGCCCACGAAGCCCACGCTGCTGGGGCCTTGCGCGAGCACGTAGGTGCCGATCAGCGTGTTGCTGGTGTCGAACACCGTGACCACCGGCGCGTTGAAGCGGTTCGTGAGGCTGGTGAAGCCGATGGCCGTCGGCGCCGGGCCGGCGAACGTCATCGTGATGTCTTCGTTGCCGCTGACCGTGAGCACGTTCGACGTGACAGGGGCGTCGAAGTCGTTCACGGCTGCTGCACCGCCGGGCAAGGCCACGTACAGGTTCTTCGGGTCGGTGAAAGTGACGCCGCCTTCGGTGTACGGGTCCGAGATGCCGCCTTCGGTGTGCAGGCCTTCGAAGTCGGCCTTCAGCGTGGTCGTGCTCACGCCCTGGAACGCCGCGAAACTGTTCTGGAAGCTAACCTGCGCGAAGGCCGATGGCGTGGCGGCGAAGGTGGCGCAGGCGGCCACGATGCCGAGGAGGGGGATGCGGAGTGTCATGGCGCGGTCCTTGAGCTGGGAGGGGGAGCCAAGCGTAGCGCCCGCAGCAGCGCGCGGGCACCCCCAATTCAAAGGAACCCGATGGATATCCACGGGATCACCGCGATCACGATGAGCGCCACGAACAGCGCGCCCAGGTGCGGCCAGACCCGGCCGATGGCCTGGTCTGGCGCCACCTTGCCGATGGCGCAGGCCGCGTAGAAGCCCACGCCGAACGGCGGCGTGAACAGGCCCAGGCCCATCGCGAAGACCGCCGTCATCGCGTAGTGCACTTCGTGGATGCCGAGCGCACGCGCCACCGGGAACAGCAGCGGGCCGAACAGCACGATGGCCGGGATGCCTTCGAGCACGCTGCCGAGAATGGTGAAGGCGATGACCGAGATCGCCATGAAGCCGGCCTTGCCACCGGGCACGACCGCCATCAGGTCGACCAGCGCCTTCGAGAAGCCCGACTGCGTGAGTGCCCAGGCCATCGCGGTAGCGCAGCCGATGATCAGCAGAATGGCACCCGACAGCGACGCCGTTTCCACCAGCATCGGCAGCAGCCGCTTCCACGCGAACTGCCGGTACACGAACAGGCCCGCGAGCACGGTGTAGGCGATGCCCACCGTGCTGACTTCGGTGGCCGTGGCCACGCCGTTGACGACGACCGTGCGGATCACGAACGGCAGCGCCAGCGCCGGCAGCGCGATCCACAGCGCCCGGCGGATCTGCACGCCGCTCGCCTTGTGAACGCCCCGCATGTCTTCACCGCGCGACTGGAAATACACGACCACGCCGAGCGCGATCATGCCAACCACCGCCGGCATCAACCCGCCCGTGAAAAGCGCCGCGATCGACACACCGGTGACCGCGCCGATGGTGATGAGCACCAGGCTCGGCGGGATCGTCTCGCTCATCGCGCCCGAGGCCGACAGCAGCGCGACCAGGTCGCCCTCTTTCGCGCCGCGCTTCTTCATCTCGGGGAACAGCGCGGGCGCCACCGCCGCCATGTCGGCCGCCTTCGAGCCCGAGATGCCGGAGACGAGGTACATCGCGCCGAGCAGCACGTACTGCAGCCCGCCGCGCACGTGGCCGATCAGCGACGCGAGGAAGTCGACCATCGCGCGGGCCAGGCCCGTCATCTCGATCAGCGAACCCAGGAACACGAACAGCGGCACCGACAGCAGAATGATGTGCGACATGCCTTCGTCCATGCGGCTCACCACGATCGTGAGCGGCGTGGTGGTCGTGAACCCAAGGTAGGCGAGCGTCGCAATGCCGAACGCAAACGCGATCGGCATGCCGAGCACCACGCACACCCCGACCAGGCCGACGAAGAAGATCAGCAGGTTCAAGTTACCGAGTTGAGTGAGCAGCGGCTTGAGCAGCCACCCGCCGATGCACAGCGCGGCAACGAGTGCAACGCACCACAACGCGTCCGCCAGCGACGCGCGCTCGGCCAGCCGCGCCAGGGCAATCACCAGCAGCAGCAAGCAGCCCACGCCGATGGCGGCCACGCGCGCGCCGTCGTGCCACTCGAGCGCGGGCGTCATCACCACCCATTGATCGACGAAGTGCTCATAGCTCGGTTCGAGCATCACGAGGGCGAACAGCAGCACGACGACGATGCCCAGTGTTTCGACCCAGGCCCGGCGGCGTGGCGGCATCAGGCCGAGGAAGGTGGTCAGGCGCATGTGCTCGTCGCGCCGCAGGGCAATCACGGCGCCGAGCATGGCGAGCCACAGGAACAGGATGGACGCGAGTTCGTCGGACCAGGTCAGCGGCGCGTTGAACACATAACGCGAGACGACCCCGGCGAACAGGATGATGGCTTCGAGCGCAACCAGCACTGCCGCCGGGAACTCGGTGATGGCGGCGAGGCTGCGGTCGAACGTGACCCAGCCTGGGCGGCGGGTGGTGGTGGTGGAGGAGCTCGGCGCGGCGTGCATGGTGAGTCTTTCTCCCTCTCCCCCTGGGAGAGGGCTGGGGTGAGGGGCGGCGCGCAGCGCCGCTCGGGCGGTGGTGGACTTACGTTGCCCTCACCCTAACCCTCTCCCAGAGGGAGAGGGGACAAGAGGGCACCTCTCCCAGAGGGAGAGGGGACAAGAGGGCGCCTCTCCCAGAGGGAGAGGGAACAAGAGGGCACCTCTCCCAGAGGGAGAGGGGGCAAGAGGGCGCAGAGGAACGACATCAATGTCATTGCTCTTCTCTGCGCAGCTCCGCGTCCTCCGCGCCTCGGCGGTGAAGCATTGGCTCTCAGCAACCTGTCAAGCCAGCTTGCCCGAGTACTTCTCCAACTTCGCCATCGCCTCGTCGCCGAACTTGGCGCGCCACTCGGCGTAGAAACCGGCCTTCGACAGCGCGTCGCGGAACGACTTGTTGTCGGGGTAGTTGAACGCCAGGCCCTTGGCCTTGAGCTGCGCTTCCAGGCCGTTGTTCAGGCGCCGGATGTCGTCTCGCTGCTTGACCACGGCATCGGTCACGTGCTTGGTGATCACGGCCTGGATGTCGGGCGCCAGACCGGCCCAGCGCTTGCCGTTGGCCAGCACCCACTGGCCGTCCCACATGTGGCCGGTCATCGAGCAGTACTTCTGCACTTCGTACAGCTTGGCCAGGTCGATCACCGCGAGCGGGTTCTCTTGGCCTTCGACCACCTTGGTCTGCAGCGCCGAGTAGACCTCGCTGAAGTTGATGCTCGCCGGCGACGCTTCGAGCGCCTTGAACATCGAGGTCCACAGCGGGCTCACCGGCACGCGGATCTTGAAGCCCTTCAGGTCGGCCGCAGTGTTGATCGGCCGGGTGCTGCTGGTGATGTTGCGGTAGCCGTTGTCGAGCGGCTTGTCGAACACATGCAGGTTGACCTTGGCGATGGCGGCGCGCACATAGGCGCCGAGGTCGCCATCCATCGCCGCCCACACGGTCTGATAGTCCTTGAACGCGAAGGCCAGGCCGTTGATGCCGGCGACCGGCACCAGCGTCTGCAGGATCAGCCCCGACAGCGGGAAGATGTCGATCGCGCCCGAGCGCACCTGCGACAGCATGTCGGTGTCGCCGCCGAGCTGGTTGTTCGGGAACACCTGGATGTCGACCTTGCCAGCGGTGTCGCGCTTGATGTTCTCGGCCGCCTCGCGGATGCGCACGTTGCTCGGGTGCGTGACCGGGATGTTGTTTGCCCACTTGAGTGTGATGGGCGCGGTCTGCGCGAAGAGGGGCCGGTGCGCCACGGCGAGCGCGCCGGTGGCGGCGATCCCCTGGATGATCTGGCGGCGTGCGAGGGTCATGGTGAAGTCTCCGTGCTTGGGTGTGTTGCGGTGCGTAGGGCGGTGTGAGGCCGAATCAATACATCACGAGGCCGTTGTCGGCCACCAGCGTGCTGCCGGTGATCGCGCTGGCCTCGGGCGACACGAGGAAGGCGATGCTGACCGCGATCTCGCGCGCCTCCGCCGTGCGGTTGAGAACGCTCATGCCTTCCACGCGCTGGCGGTGTGCATCGTTCTTCCAGTGCTCGGCAATCATCGGCGTCAGCGTGGCGCCGGGCGCCACGGTGTTGACGCTGATGCCCATCGGCGCCAGCGCGCGCGCCGCGTTCTTCGTCAGCGCCAGCACCGCGCCCTTGCTCGCGGCGTAGGCGCCGGTGCCGCTCAGGCCACCACCGCGGATGCCGGCCACGCTGGCCACCGTGCAGATGCGCCCACCTCGCTGCATGCGCTTCGCAGCCTCGCGAATGCAGACGAAGGTGCCGATCACGTTGACTTCGTTGACCGCGCGGAAGGTGGCCACGGTCAGGTCCATGAAGGGCGTGGTCTCGCCGACGCCGGCGCTGGTGACGAGCACGTCGAGGCGGCCGAGGAACTGCAGTGCCTCGTCGAATGCGGCGATCAGGCGCGGCTCATCGGTCACGTCGGCCTGGATCGCGATGTGGCGTTCACCGTACTGCTGCGCGGCCTCGCGCGCCGTGGCCTGCGCACCATCGAGAGTCAGGTCGATGCCGGCCGTGCGGTAGCCCTGGCGAGCGAGTTCGAGCACGGTCGCGGCACCGATGCCGCTGGCCGAGCCGGTGACGATGGCCGTGCGCGCGTTGATCGTTGTCATTGGAAGAACCCCTTCGCGGCAGCCACGACCTTCTCGGCCGTGAGGCGCGACTCGTTCTCCAGCACCTGCGCGTAACCCACCGGTATGCGCGGCGCGCCGAGGCGCTTGACCGGCACGCCCAGGGCCTCGGCCACGGTGGCCGCCACCTCGGCGCCGAAGCCCGCCACCTGCACCGCTTCGTGCACGACAAGCAGGCGCTTCGTGCGCGCAGCCGACGCGAGCACGGCGTCCACGTCCCAGGGCCAGAGCGTGCGCAGGTCGATCACCTCGGCCGACACGCCCCCATCGGCGAGCACCGTTGCCGCGTCGAGGCTCGGCTGCACGCCACGCGACCAGGTCACGATCGTCAAGTCGTTCCCCGCGCGCGCAGTGCGGGCACGGCCGAGCGGGATCACCTCGGCGGTGTCGACCTCGCCCTGCATGCCCCACAACTCCTTGTGCTCCATGTAGACGACAGGGTCGCCGCTGGCCATTGCAGCGCGCAGAAGGCCGTGGTTGTCTTGGGGTGTGGCGGGTGCCACCACCACCAGGCCGGGGATGTGGGCGAACCACGCTTCGAGCGACTGCGAATGCTGCGCGGCCGACGCCGACCAGATGCCGATGGGCATGCGCGCTACCAGCGGCACGCGGCCCTGGCCGCCGAACATGAAACGGTTCTTCGCGGCCTGGTTGATGACCTCGTCGATGGCGCAGAGCGCGAAGTCGACCACCCGCATCTCGACCACCGGCCGCAGGCCCGCGAGCGCCATGCCCACGGCCGCACCCATGATGTTGGCTTCCGAGATCGGCGTGTCGATCACGCGGTGGGCGCCGAACTCTTGCTGCAGCCCACGGTACTGGCCGAACACGCCACCGCGGCCGAGGTCTTCACCGAGTGCGACCACGCCCGCGTCGGCGCGCATCGCGTCGGTGAGTGCGGCAGCCGCCGCCTGCGCGTAGGTCATCAGCGCCATGTGGTGGCTCCGGCGCGGGTGGCGAGCGTCGACATCACGTCTTCATAGGCAGCACGCGGCTCAGGCCACGGCGCGGCTTCGGCGGCGGCCAGTGCGGCGGCGATCTCGGCGTGCGCATCGGCGTCGATGGCGTCTATTTCACCGGCGGCCATGCCCTGCGCGAGCAACTTCGCGCGCGCCAGCAGCAGCGGGTCGGTGAGCTTTGCGGCCTCGACCTCGGCTGCGTCGCGGTAGGTGCCGGCGTCGACCGACACATGGCCTTTGAAACGGTAGGTCAGTGCATGCAGGAAGCGCGGGCCGCCACCGGCGCGCACTTCGTCGATCAGGGTTCGCGCCGCGTCGTGCACGGCCACCACGTCGTTGCCATCGACCGTGAGGCCGCCGATGCCCATGCTGCGCGCGCGTGCGGTGGCGCCTTCTCCGGCCGTCATCGGGCCGGTGGGCGTGGTGGCCGAGATGCGGTTGTCTTCGCAGACGAACAGCAGCGGCAGCTCGTACACCTTGGCCCAGTTCAGCCCTTCGAGAAACGGCCCGCGGTTCACTGCGCCATCGCCGAAGAAGCAGGCCACGACATGCGGTTCGCGCTTGATCCGAAACGCGTGCGCAGCGCCCACGGCGATGGGAATGCCCGCTGCCACGACGCCGTTCGCGCCCAGCATGCCGACGCTGAAATCGGCGATGTGCATCGAGCCGCCCTTGCCTTGGTTGGTGCCGGTGGCCCGGCCGAACAGCTCGCACATCATGGCAACCACGGCCGCGCCCTTGGCCAGCGTGTGGCCGTGCCCGCGGTGGGTGGAAGTGAGCAGGTCGCGCACGCCGAGGTGGGCGCACACGCCGGTCGCCACGGCCTCTTGCCCGGTCGACAAATGCAACGGGCCGCGCACCAGCGCGGGCTTGGCCGCAGCACTCAAACCCCAGGCCGCCACACCGCCCTGGCTGGCGATCTCGGCCGCGTTCTCGAACGCACGAATGCGCGCCATGGTGCGGTACAGACTGGGCAGGTGGGCAAGCAGCGTCGGGGCGGAATTCAAGTCTCGTGCTGCCGGTGATGGGGTGCAGAAGATGCTAGCAGCCCGACCCTTCGCAGCCTGTTGGGGTTGTCGCTAGAAATCGGGGCAGATCGCCTTGACGACGGCGGCATCGTCGAGCTCACCGAAGCCCGCATCGACCGCCGCCCTGAACAGCTGCAGGGCGGCATCGCCGAGTGGCGTGGTGATGCCCGCAGCAATCGCCATCTGCACCGCCAGGCCCACGTCCTTGGTCAGGATCACGGTGCGCGCGCGGGGCGCGTAGTCGCCATCGAGTGCGCGCGCCATGCGGTCGGTCGTGATCCAGCTGGCGCCGCTCGATGCCTTGATCACATCGAACAGCGCGCGCTTGTCGAGCCCGAGCGCAGCGCCCAGCGCCAGCGCCTCGGCACCGGCCACGAGGTTGATGCCGGCGAGCAGGTTGTTGACGAGCTTGGTGCGCGCCGCATCGCCGACCTTCTGGCCCATGTTGAAGCGGGTGGCTGCCATGTCGCGCAGCATCGGCTCGAAGCGCGCAATCAGCGCGCTGCTTCCAGCCAGCATCATCGACATCGTGCCGTTCGCGGCGCGCACCGGGCCGCCGGAGATGGGGGCGTCGAGCAGGTCGATGCCGTGCGTGGCCAGCCGCGCGTGGAAGCGTTCGGTGTCGTGCGCGGCGATGGTGGAGCACAGCATCACCGCAAGCGGCGCCGCGCCGGCAGGCCGTGCGGCGTGCACCACGCCGCCGGGGCCGAACAGCACGTCGGCGATTTGCACCGCATCGACCACGACGATGGCGATCAGCGCGCACTGCCTGGCCAGCTCGGCCGCCGAGCCACACGCCGCGAGGCCTTGCGCGGCGGCCGCGGCCAATGCTGCGGCATCGACGTCGCACACGTGCACGGCATGGCCACGGCGCTGCAGGTTGGCGGCCATCGGCAAGCCCATCGCGCCGATGCCCACGATGCCGACGCTCATCGCGCCGCCCTGCCCGCCGCCACCTTGTGCAGCAGCTCGATCAGCAAGGCCTGCTCGGCTGCCGACAGCACGCTCAGCTCCGGCGCTTCCATGGTCCTTGCGATGCGGCCGGCGCGCTCTGCCAGCTGCGCGCCAGCGCGGGTCAGGTGGATGTGTTGCGCGCGCCGGTCGGCGGTGCTGCGCACGCGTTCGACCCACCCCTGCTCGACCATGCGGTCCAGCGTCACGGCCATGTTGGGCGCCGAGATCATCAACTCGGCGCCGAGTTGCTTCTGGTTCACCTCGGGGTTGCGCGCCACGAGCATCAGGATCGAGAACTCGGCGATCTTCAGGCCCAGCGGCCCCATGTGCCGCGTGAAGCTCTTGCGCAGCCGATACGCCGCCAGCGACGCCGCATAGCCGGCCAGCGACGCGAGGCCCGACGCATCCAGCCGCTGGCGCTGAAGCGCCTGATCTGTGGGGCTCGCGGCAACCATCAAGCGGGCTTCTTCTGCCGCGCAGCGCCGAGATAGGTGTCGATCACGCGCGCGTCGGTGGCCAGCTCGCGCGCCGGGCCTTCCAGGGCGATTTCGCCCATCTCCAGCACATAGCCGTAGTCCGCCACTTCGAGCGCGGCGCGTGCGTTCTGCTCGACGAGCAGGATGGTCACGCCGGTGGCGCGCAGGCCGTCGATGATGCGGAAGATCTCCTTCACCACCAGCGGCGCCAGGCCGAGGCTCGGCTCGTCGAGCATCAGGAGTGCCGGCTTGCTCATCAGGGCCCGGCCCACTGCCAGCATCTGGCGCTCACCGCCCGACAAGGTTCCGGCAAGCTGCGTGCGCCGCTCCTTCAGGCGCGGGAAGATGTCGTAGACACCGGTCAGCGCCGCAGCACTGTCCTTGTTGCCGAGCAGCACCTGCCGGTAGCCACCGAGCAGCAAGTTGTCTTCGACCGGCATGGTGCCGAACAAGGCGCGCGTTTCAGGCACCAGGGCGATGCCGGCCATCACGCGCTCTTCGAGTGTGTGCAGCATGACCGGTTGGCCGCGGTAGGCGATGCGGCCCTTGGCCGGCAGCACGCCCATCAGCGCATTCAGCAACGTCGACTTGCCGGCCCCGTTCGGCCCGATCACCGTGACCACGCTGCCGGCCTCGGCCTTCAGGTTCAGGCCGTGCAGCACTTCGGCTCGGCCGTAGCCGGCATGCAGGTCTGTGACGTCGAGGATCAGGTCGGTCATGTCAGTGCTCCGTGCCGAGGTAGGCCGCGCGCACCGCCGGGCTGGCCTGCACTTCTTCGGGCGTGCCTTCGATGAGCTTCGTGCCGAACTCCATCACGACGATGCGGTCGACCAGGCCCATGACCAGGTCCATGTCGTGCTCGACGAGCAGGATGCTCAAGCCCTCGCCGCGCAGTTGGCGCAGCACGTCGGCCAGGCCCTGCTTCTCTTTCAGGCGCAGGCCGGCGGCGGGCTCGTCGAGCAGCAGCAGCATCGGGTCGGCGCACAGGGCGCGGGCGATCTCCATCAGGCGCTGCGGGCCGAGTGCCAGGTTGCCTGCCAGCTCGTGCATCTGCTCGGCCATGCCGATGCGGCGCAGCTGCTTCTCGGCCTCTTTGAGCAACTGGCGTTCCTCGGCGCGGTCGGTGCGCAGCATCGCGCTCGCCACGCCGCGGGTGCCGCGCAGGTGGGCGCCGAGGGCCACGTTCTCGAGCACCGTCATGCCGGCGATCATCTTCACGTGCTGGAAGGTGCGCGACACGCCACGCCGCGCGATCTCGCGCGAAGCCAGGCCTTCGATGCGCTCACCGAGCAGCCTGACCTCGCCGCGTGTGGCGGGCAGCACGCCGGTGACCAGGTTGAAGGTGGTGGACTTGCCGGCGCCGTTGGGCCCGATCAGGCCCATGATCTCGCCGGCGCGCACCTGAAAGCTCACGTCGTTCACCGCCACGAGGCCGCCGAACTCCTTGCGCACCTGCTTCACGTCGAGCACGACGCTGCCATGCGAAGGGCGCGCTCGCTCGGTCAGCGCGGGCGCCGCCGCCCAGTCGTTCTTGCGCTGCACGTGCGGCAGGCGCGCTTCCACGAACGCCCAGATGCCGTCGCGGGCGTACTGAAGCACCACGATGAGCAGCACACCGAACACGATGACCTCGTAGTTGCCGCTGCCGCCGAGCAGCTTGGGCAACAGCACCTGCAGCTGGTCTTTCAGGATCTGCACCACGCCCGCACCGACAAGGCCGCCCCACACGTGGCCGACACCACCGATGACCGCCATGAACAGGTACTCGATGCCCATGTTCAGGCCGAACGGCGACGGGTTCACGGTGCGCTGGAAGTGCGCGAACAGCCAGCCCGACACACTGGCCAGCAGCGCCGCGAGCACGAATGCGGTGACCTTGATGCGGTAGGTGTTCACGCCCATCGCCTCGGCCATCGTGGTGCCGCCCTTCACGGCGCGAAGCGCGCGGCCGGTGCGCGAGTCGAGCAGGTGGGTGATGGCGATGGCGGCCAGCACCACCACCGCCCACAGCAGGTAGAAGAAGCTGCGGCCGGTGTTGAGGTCGATGCCGAAGAAGTTCAACGCGGGGATGCCGAGCAGACCGTCGTACTTGCCCAGCGCCTGGATGTTGCCGAGCAGGTAGTACAGGCTCAAGCCCCACGCGATGGTGGCCAGCGGCAGGTAGTGGCCCGACATGCGCAGCGTGACCCAGCCCAGCACCAGCGCCACCGAGCCGGTGAAGGCCAGGCCGATCCACACCGTGAGCCACGGCGACACACCGTGCGACAGCGTCAGGTACGCGGCCGTGTACGCGCCCAGACCGACGAACGCCGCCTGCCCGAATGAGGTGAGCCCGGCCACACCGGTCAGCAGCACCAGGCCGATGGCGACGAGCGTGTACAGGCCGATGTAGTTGCCCTGCGTGATCCAGAACTCGGGCACCGGCAGCTGCGGCAGCAGCGCCAGCAGCACGACGAAGGCGATGAGGGTGTTGCGGCGAAGGTTCATGACGGCGTCATTCCTCGTCGTCGTGGTGGCCGTGCTGGAACGAGCGCCACAGCAGGACCGGCAGGATCAGCGTGAACACGATCACCTCTTTGAACGCGCTCGCGTAGAACGAGCTGAAGCTCTCCAGCAAGCCGACGAACAGCGCGCCGAGCGCCGCCGCCGGGTAGCTGGCCAGGCCGCCGAAGATGGCGGCGACGAAGCCCTTCAAACCGATCAGGAAGCCCGAGTCGTAGAAGAGCGTCGTCGTCGGCCCGATCAGCAGGCCCGAGAGTGCGCCCATGAACGCTGCCAGGCCGAAGCTCAGGCGGCCCGCACCCGAGGTGGAGATACCCATCAGGCGCGCGCCGAGCCGGTTCACGGCGGTGGCGCGCAAAGCCTTGCCGCGCAGCGTGCGTTCGAAGAACAGGTACAGCCCGAGCATCAGCGCGACCGAGACCATGAAGATGATCACCGCCTGCCCCGACAACATCAGTGCACCGGCCGAGAAGCGCGCGTCCCAGAAGCTCGGGTTGCGAAAGCCCTCGGCGCCGAAGAACAACAAGCCCAGGCCGGTCAGCGCGAAGTGCACGCCGACCGAGACGATGAGCAGCACCAGCACCGTGGCGTCGGCCAGCTTCTCGTAGGCCAGCCGGTACACCAGCGGCCCGAGCGGCGTGACGATGGCCAGCGTCAGCAAGCATTGCAGGAACAGCGGCAGCTTCAGCGGCGCAGCCCAGTAGGCCACCGCCCACACCGCCACCGGCCAGGCGAGCAGGCGGCCGGCGGGCGGCAGCGCCACCTGCACCGGTACGCCGCGCTTGGCCGCAGCAATGACCTCGAGCACTGCGGCCAGCAATGCCAGCGCCAGCAGCAGGTACACCGTGCCCGGCACCTTGCCCAGTTGCAGCAGCGCGAGCGTGAGCGCGCCGTAAGCCACGAACTCACCCTGCGGAATGAAGATCACCCGGGTGATGGCGAACACCAGCACGGTGGCCAGGCCCAGCAACGCGTAGATCGCGCCGTTGGTGGCGCCGTCCAGCATCAGGATGCTGGCGATTGACAAGTCCATGACGATGAGCCCGAAGGTCGTGCGCAAGCCGGCGCGAAACATGGCGCCGTGGAAGCCGCGCGAGGCGCAGCGCCCACGGCGCGTGGCGTCACTTCGAGGGCACGACCTTCCACTCGCCATTGGCGATGGTCAGCATCACGCCAGTCTCGGGTGTGTAGCCAAAGTGGTCGGCGGCCGTGAAGTTCAGAACGCCTTGCGAGACGGGCGTGCGGCCCATGGTCTCGAGCGCGTCTTTCAGCGCGGCGCGGAACTCCTTGGTGCCGGGCTTGGCCTTCTTCAGCGCCATCGGGATTGCCTTTTCCAGCACGATGACCACGTCGAACGCATGCGCGCCGAACTGGTTCGCGAGGCCCTTGCCGTAGGCCTTCTCGTACTCGGTGATGTACTTCACGCCGAGCGCCTTGCTCGCATTGCTGTCGGGCAACATGCCCGCCACCACCGCCGGGCCGGAGACGACGTACGAGCCTTCCACATCGGCACCTCCGACGCGGATCAGGTCGAAGCTCGCGGCGCCGTGGGTCTGGTAGATCTTGCCCTTGGCGTAGCCGCGCTCGACCAGGCCCTTGTGCGGCATGGCGGCGCCGCTGCCCGAGGCCACGACCAGAATCGCGTCGGGGTTGGCGGAGACGAGCTTCAGCGCCTGCCCGGTCACGCTGGTGTCGGAGCGCGCGAAGCGCTCGGTCGCCACGAGCTTGATGCCGGCCTTCTCGGCCAGCGGTGCCAGGTCTTTCAGCCAGGCTTCGCCATACGCATCGGCATAGCCGAGAAAGCCGTAGGTCTTGACGCCCAGGCGCTTCCACTGGTCCACGATGGGGATCGCCATCACGGCTGTCGACTGCGGCATGCGGAACGACCAGCCGCCCTTGCCTTCGGGCAGGTTCACGGGCGAGAGCATCAGTTGCACGGTCTGCCCTTCGGCAGCCACGTCCGACATGGCGGCAGCCACCGGTGTAGCCACCGAGCCCACGATCAGGTCGACCTTGTCTTCGGTGATGAAGCGGCGCGTGTTCTTGACGGCGGTGGTCGGATCGGTCGCGTCATCGAGGACGATGACGTGGAGCTTCTCGCCGGCAATCGTTTTCGGCCAGAGTTCGATGCCGTTCTTGGTCGGAATGCCCAGCGCCGAAGTCGGGCCGGTCAGCGAGATGCTGACACCGATGGTCACGTCGGCGCGCGCGGTGGCGACCGTGAGCGAGGCGGCCAGCGCGGCCGCGGCTGCGATGACGCTGCGAATGTTGTGCATGGTTGTCTCCGTTGGAATGGCAATGAAAGCGCGGGTGAAAACAGCAGCAATGCAGGCGAGCTCAGGAACACATTAGGCGGATGTCTTCAGGCACGGGGATGGCGCGCAGGCGGTCGGGGTCGGCTTCGTCGCGTTTGACGAAGGCCCGGGTTTCGCGGCCCTCGCAGATCAGCTGCTCGCCCGCAGCGCTGCTGCGCGTGACGCGGTGCGACTGCACGAACACCTTGTTGCGCCACTCTTCGATCCGGGTGGTGATCAGGATGGTCTGGCCGTAGGTCACTGCGTTGATGAAGCGGGTGTTGATCTCCAGCAGCGGCGTGCCGACGATGCCGCGCGTCTTCACCAGTTCACGCCACGGCGGTACGCCGCATTGCATGAAGAACGACAGCGAGGCCGCGTCCATCCAGCGCGAGAAGTTGGGAAAGAAGACGATGCCGGCGGGGTCGCAGTCACCGAATTGCACGTCGACGGAATGGAGAGTGCTGCGTGCCATGGTCTGCTGATGCCGATATGGGCCGATGGGGGTCGATGGAGCTCGATGGGGGTCAACGCGGTGCCATGCGCAGCGCGCCGTCGAGGCGGATGACCTCGCCGTTCAGGTGGCCGTTGGTGACGATCTGCACCGCCATCGACGCGAATTCGGCGGGTTGGCCGAGCCGCCTCGGGAACGGAATGCTCGCCGCCAGCGACTTCTGCGCCTCGTCGGGCAACTGTGCCAGGAGCGGCGTGAGGAACAGGCCTGGCGCGACGGTGCACACGCGAATGCCGTGCTGCGCCAGGTCACGCGCCATCGGCAGCGTCATTCCCACCAGGCCGCCCTTCGAGGCCGAATACGCCTGCTGGCCGATCTGCCCGTCGAAGGCCGCGACCGAGGCCGTGAACATCACCACGCCGCGCTCGCCGTCGTCCATGGGGTCGAGCTTCGCCATCTCGGCGACCGCGAGGCGCGTGACGTTGTAGCTGCCGATCAGGTTGACGCCCACGACCTTGGCGAAGTCTTCCAGCGGCGCGGCGCTACCGTCCCTTTGCACCAGGCGCTTTGCGCCGCCGATGCCGGCGATGTTCATCAGGATGCGGGCCGGGCCGTGTGCTGCCGCCGCCTTGGCGAGCGCCGCGTTGACGCTGTCGGTGCTCGTGATGTCGCAGGCGCACGCCACGCCACCGATTTCGGCCGCGACCTTCTCGGCCAAGGCCATGTTCACGTCGAACAGGGCGACCTTGGCGCCCAGCCGGGCGAGTTCGCGCGCAGTGGCTTCGCCCAGGCCCGAGGCGCCGCCGGTGACGATGGCCGAGTGTCCTTGGATCTTCATGGTGTGTGCCTGAAACGTTTGAAACGTTGAAGAGCTGTCAACGGAAGTCGGGGTTTTCGATCAGCAGTGCCATGCCCTGCCCGCCGCCGACGCACGCCGACGAGATGCCGTAACGCAAGTTGCTTTCGCGCAGCTGGCGAGCGACCGTGATCGTCAGGCGCACGCCGGTGCAGGCGAGCGGGTGGCCCAGGGCAATGGCGCCGCCGTGAACGTTGAGCTTGTCCATGTCCAGCCCAAGCTCCTTCGCGACCGCGAGCGTCTGCGCGCCTTGCGCCTCGTTGATCTCGAAACGGCCGATGTCGGAGAGCGTGAGGCCGGTGCGTTCGAGCAGCAGGCGGATCGCCGGCGCCGGGCCGATGCCCATGATCTCGGGCGGCACGCCGACCGCAGCGGCCGCCGCGATGCGTGCGAGCGGCTTGTGGTTGCCGGCCTTCACGTACGCGCCGCTGGCAACGACCGCTGCTGCCGCCGCATCGACCAGCGCCGAGCTGTTGCCACCGGTCTGCACGCCACCGGCCACCGGCTTCAACTTGGCGAGCACCTCGACCGGCGACGGCCGGGGGTGCGTGTCGCGCCCCACGCTCGCCACCTTGCGGGGCAGGTCGAACGAGCGGTCGCTGTAGCCATCGAGCGAGAACGTTTCCTGCGTCACGGGGACGATCTCGCCATCAAAGTAGCCGGCTTCCTGAGCCGCCAGCGCGCGGGCGAACGAACGCGCCGCGAACGCATCGACTTCGGCGCGTGTGATGCCGTATTTCCTCGCCAGGTTCTCGGCCGTCTGGATCATGTTGATGTTCGGCGCGGGATCTACCAGCGCTTCCCACATGAAGTCTTTGAAGCCGACCGGCGCGCCGAGCTTGAAGCCGGTGCGGTGGTCGAACGCGGCGATGGGGTTGCGCGTCATCGACTCGGTGCCCAC
Organism: Rhizobacter sp.; assembly: GCA_025350965.1. GTDB lineage: Bacteria > Pseudomonadota > Gammaproteobacteria > Burkholderiales > Burkholderiaceae_C > LMDS01. The sequence continues at coordinate 41,968 of JANXWV010000097.1, read as the reverse complement.
CACCAGCGCGGCATCGCAGTAACCGCGCTCGATCTGGTCGCCGGCCTGGCGAAACAGCTCGAAGCCGGTGCCACAGATGCGCTGCACCATGATCGCCGGCACCTCGACCGGCACGCCCGAATACAGCCCGATCAGGCGCGGCAGCATGAACGGGTAGAAGTCGCTCGGCGCCATGTTGCCGGCGATCACCGAGCCGATGTCCGCCCCCGGCACGCCGCTGCGCCTGAGCACCTCGCGGCCGACCTTGATGCCCAGGTCGGTGGCGCTGACGGCGCTGAACTCGCCGCAGTAGTCGACCATCGGCGTGCGCACGCCGTCGATCATCCACACGTCGTTGAAACTGCCGAAGAAGCCTTTGGAAGAGCCGCTCGAAGAACCGTTCAGTGCCATGGTGTTCACTTGCCTGGAAGTCGGTTGGGGAGCAGCAGGGCGTCGATGCTGCCGTCGAACAGCGCGGCCACCAGGCCAGCGCGGTGGGTGAGCACGGCGCGCTGGTTGATCGAGCCCTTGTCGGTGACCTCGCCCTTGTCGATGGACGGCGGCTCGGCCAGCACGTGCATGCGCGCGACGCGGTTCGCGCTGCCGGTGCCCGCGTGCCACTGGCTGTCGGCCAGGTGCTGGAACCGCTCCCGCAGGCGCGGGTGGGCCAACACCTCGGCGGCAGTGGCGGCATCGGGCAGGCGGGCCACACGCCGGCATTCTTCGATGCGCGGGAACACGAGCGCGCCGACCTCGTCGCCGTTGATGCCGCAGATCACCGCGTCTTGCACCAGCGGTTCGCCAGCGCCGACGATTCGCGCCTTCATCGGCCCGACGCTGACGAAGGTGCCGGTCGAGAGCTTGAAGTCTTCGGCGATGCGGCCGTCGAACATCAGGCCCTGGCGGTGGTCGGCGGGGTCGGCCCACTTCACGGCGTCACCGGTGCGGTAGTAGCCCTCTTCGTCGAACGCCTCGCGTGTGAGTTCAGGTTCGCGCCAGTAGCCGGGCATGACGTTGGGGCCGCGAAAGCGCACCTCGGTCTTGTCGCCCATCGGCACGAGCTTGACCTCGACGCCCGGCACCGGCAGGCCGATCAGGCCGGCGCGGCACGGGTCGGCCAGCGAATGCATGCAGGTCGGTGCGGTCTCGGTCATGCCCAGGCCGGTGATGAGCTTGATGCGCTCGCCGACCGCCGCTTCGGCATGCGCATCGAGCATGTCCAGGCTGCCCTGCGAGAGGCCTGCGCCGGCGCACTCGAAGGCCTGCACGCGGCTGAACAACGCGTCGCGGAGCGCCGTGTCGTGGGTCATCGCGGAGCACAACTCGTCGAAGCCCTTGGGCACGTTGAAGTAAACGGTGGGCGACACGTCTTTCAGGTTGCGGATGGTCTCGGCAATGCCCTTGGCCGTGGGCTTGCCTTCATCGATGTAGAGCGTACCGCCGTTGTAGAGCGCGATGCCGACGTTGTGCACGCCGCCAAACACGTGGTTCCAAGGCAGCCAGTCGACCAGCACGGGGGGCTCGTCGGCCATGAACGCGAGCACCTGGCGGATCGTCTGCTGGTTCGCGCACCACATGCGCTGCGTGATCATCACGCCCTTGGGCAGCTTGGTCGAGCCCGAGGTGAACATGAACTTGGCGACGGTGTCGGGCCCGACGCGCTCGTGCGCGGCCTGGATGCCGGCACCGGCGGCGGTGACCCGCAGCGCATCGAAGCGCGTGGTGGTGCGGCCGGGGACCTGACCGTGCGTGACGACCACTTCCACGTCGGAGGCGACGCACTCTCCGATGGCGCGCGCGAACGGCTCACCCTGGCTTGCGAACACCAGGCCGGGTTGCAGCGTGGCGAGGATGTGGCGCAGCTTCGCGTAGTCCTGGGCGACGAGCGAGTACGCGGCCGAGACGGGCGCGGTGGGCACGCCAGCGAAGAGCGCGCCGATCGCGAGCGTCAGGTGTTCGAGGTCGTTGTCCGACAGGATCACGACCGGCCGTTCGGCCGACAAGCCGCGATCCACCAGCGCCTGCCCGACGGCCAGCGCACGCTGCAGCATGTCGCCGTAGGTGACGCGCACCCAGTCGCCACCGCCCGGTGCGCGGCGCGCGACGAAGGTGCGCTCGGGCGCGACCGCGGCCCAGTGCACCAGCCGGTCGGTGATGCGCTCGGGGTGGTCGGCGAGGGGCTCGACCGAGCGCAGCACCTGCGTGCCGTCGGCGCGTGTTTCGAGCGTGGCGTCGAGGCAGCCGCCGACGCGAACCTCGCGATAGCGGGCCGGGTTCATGGCGGCGCTCATGACTCTTTGACCACCTTGCCCGCACGCCCTTCGAGGAACGCCTTGAGCCGCACCTGCGCCTCGGGTGTGCTGCTGGCCACGGCGGCCATCAGCGACTCGGTGAACAGGCCCTCGGCCGGCGATTGCTCGACGATTCGCGGCAAAGCGTGCATCACCGCGAACGCGGTCATCGGAGAATTGCCGGCCATCTTCCGCGCCAGCGCAATGCCCTTCGCCAGGCCTTCGCCTTCGTTGACCAGGTACTGCACCAGGCCGGCACGCTCGCCCTCCTGCGCGTCGAACACTCGGCCGGTGAGCATCATGTCGGTCATGCGGGCGGTGCCCATGAGGCGCGGAATGCGCACCGAGCCGCCACCACCGACGAATATGCCGCGCTGGCCCTCGGGCAAGCCGAAGTAGGCCGACGGCTCAGCCACCCGGATGTGGCACGACGCGGCCAGTTCTAGCCCCCCGCCGACCACCGCACCGTGCAGCACCGAGACCACCGGCACGCGGCCGTACTGGACGGCGTCGAACGCCGCATGCCAACCGCGCGAGTGCAGCACCGCCGCGTGGATGTCGCGCTCGACCAGTTCCGACAGGTCGAGCCCGGCGCAGAAGTGGTCGCCCGCGCCGCTGACCACCACGGCGCGCACATCGGCCGGCAGGTTCAGGAACGCGGTGTGAATTTGCCCGATGAGCGCGTCCGAGATGGCGTTGCGCTTCGCCGGCCTGTTCAAGCGCAGGTGCAGCACGGCGTCGGCCTGGCTGACTTGCAGCAGATCGAGCGACGCCAGCAAGCCGGTGGTGGGTTGGAATGGCGTGGTGGGCGCGGAGGTCATCGGCCGCCTGCTTTCAATTGGTTTTGTAGCTTAACTATTAGCGTTCCCGGATGATGCAGAACTCGGCCGCCTGCATCAAGCCAATTTTTACTCTTTTGACTCGGTAGTTACCCGGTGCCTAGCAACGGGAATTGATTACGAAATGGAAGCAACTCGGGGACGGCTCACCCGGGCTGTGACGAAGCCCTCACAGCGTGATCACGCGCTTGTCGAGGGGCTGCGCGTACAGCGCCGTCACATCGGCCGCGCGCCGCACGAGCACGGCGCGCTGGTTCAGGTAACCCTTGTCGGTGATCTCGCCCGCCTCGGGCATGGGCGGCTCTGCCAGCAGCAGCGCGCGGGCCGGGGCCTGCGAAGAACCGCCTTCCGCACGCAGCGCCGCCAGGCCGGCGCGGATGCGGGCCGGGAGTTCATCGGCGGGCAGTGCCAATGCGGCGGCCGACGGGAACACGAGCACGCCGATCTCGTCGCGCTCATGCCCGGTCACGACCACGTCTTGCGCCAGCGGCGCCAGTGCCGACACCACGCGCAGCCGGAGCGTGCCCACCGACACCCAGGTGCCGCTGCCGAGCTTGAAGTCTTCTGCCACGCGGCCGTTGAAGGCCACGCCGAGGTGCGGCTGCGCGGGGTCGATCAGGTGGCCGGCATCACCGATGCGGTAGTAGCCGTCTTCGTCGAAGGCCTGTGCGCTTTGCTCGGGCGCATTGCGGTAGCCGGCGAACACCGACACGCCCTTCACGCGCATCTCCAACTTGTCCCCACTGGGCACGAACTTGATGGCCATGCCCGGCAACGGCAGCCCGATGCAGCCAGCGCGTTCCAACCGCCAGTGCGCACTGGTGATCGCTGGCGAGGTTTCGGTGGAACCCCACGAGGTGGTGAACCACACCGGCTCGTCGCGCACCTTCGCAGCCACGGCCTCGAGCCGCGCCCACGTGGCCTGCGGCAGCGCGGCACCGGCGTAGAACACCATGCGCAGACGATCAAAGAACTGGTGCGCCACCTCGGGGTCGGCTTCGAGGTGGGGCAGCAGCATGTCGAAGCCGCGCGGCACGTTGAAGTACAGCGTGGGCTTCACCTCAACGATGTTGCGCAGCGTCTTCTCGACCATGCCCGGCACGGGCCGGCCGTCGTCGATGTAGAGCGTGCCGCCACTGCGCAGCACGAGATTCAGGTTGTGGTTGCCGCCGAAGGTGTGGCTCCACGGCAGCCAGTCCAGCACGACAGGCTTCTCGGTGTCGAGGAAGCGCCAGGCCTGCGCGATCATCTGCTGGTTGGCGCACAGCATGCGATGCGTGTTGATCACGACCTTCGGCGTGCCGGTCGAGCCCGAGGTCAGCAGGTACTTGGCGTGGTCGTCCGGTTCGATGGCCGCGAACGCCTGCATCACAGCGGGCATTTCGACGCTGGCCCGCAGCGCGGCCAGGTCGAGCGCACCCGGCACCGAAGCCGCCCCGGCGCTGAACAGGGTTCGGGCGTCGACATTCGATGCCGCAATGGCCGCGCCGTAGACGGCGGCGTCGGCCGCATACACGAGCGCCGGGCTCAGCGCTTCGAGGATGTTGCCGATCTTGCTGAGGTCATTCGTGGCGCGCGAGTAGGCGCTCGACACGGTGCACACCGGCCGACCGATGTGCAGGCAGGCGAGCATCAGCACCGCATGGTCGACGGCGTTGTCGGACAGCACCACCACCGGCCGCCCCACGGGCAGGTTCAGGTCGAGCAGGCCTTGCGCCACAGCGCCCACATCGCGGCGCAGCGCGGCGTAGTCGAGCCGGCGCCAGTCGCCCGAAGGCGTTCGCTCGGCCAGTGCGAGCGCATCGGGCGTGTGCGCCGCCCAGTGCTCCAGCCACTCGCCCACGCAGCGCGCATACGCGGCGAGCGGCTCGGGGGAGCGGAGCACGAATGCGCCGCCGCCCAGGTGCTGGACCGTGGCGCGCGGCGGCGCGAGGGCGAGTGAGGCAGCTCCGACGGATTTCGACATGAATGGGCCTCTTTGCGGCAAACGGGCTGGCCAACCCCTGCGGGCATCCGGGTGGGGAGCAGATTGTCCACGGCCCCGCTTGTAGACTGGCCTGCCCACCACGCGAGGTTGCCCATGATTCTGGAAATCGCCGACATCCGCATCGCCCCCGGCCAGCAAGCCGCATTCGACGCCGCCATCCAGCTCGGTGCCGAGACCGTGGCGTCGAAGGCCAAGGGCTTTCGTGGCTACAAGGTCAACAAGGGCGTGGAATCGCCCGAGCGCTACATCCTGATGATCTACTGGGACACGCTCGAAGATCACACCGTCGGGTTCCGCGAAGGCCCGCTGTTTGCGCAGTGGCGCGCCATCGTCAGCCCGTACTTCGCAGCACCGCCGACGGTCGAGCACTTCACGCTGGTGGCCCGGTCGTCGTGATGGGCTCGTCGGGGCACGCTGTGGCGGTGCGCTGCGCCGGCCTGCTGATGGCCGCAAGCACCTTGTGCCCAGCCGCAGCGCCAGCGGCCGGTGACAGCATCATCGTGCCGCCGGTGGTCTACACCGAACGGACGCTTGCGAACGGCCTGCAGTTCATTGCCGTGCGCAGCCGCACCAGCCCGACCGTGAGCGTGCAGGTCTGGTACCACGTGGGCGCGAAGGACGACCCGAATGGCCGCTCGGGTTTCGCCCACCTCTTCGAGCACCTGATGTTCAAGAGCACGAAGTACCTGCGTGCCGAGCAGTTCGACCGCCTGACCGAAGACGTCGGCGGCTCGAACAATGCATTCACGAGCAACGACGTGACGGCCTACCACGAGGTCGTTCCTTCGAACCACCTGGAGACGCTGCTCTGGGCCGAAGCCGAGCGCATGGCCAACCTGAAGGTGGACGAAGCGAATTTCATCTCGGAGCGCGCCGTGGTCGAAGAAGAGTACCGAGAACGCGTGCTCACCTCGCCCTACGGGCGCCTCGGCAACGCGATGTCGTCGTCGTCCTACCTGGTGCACCCGTACAAGCGCCCGAGCATTGGCAGCATCGAGGATCTTGAAGCCGCCTCACTCGCCGACGTGGCGACGTTCCACAGCACTTACTACCGGCCCGACAACGCCACGCTGGTCGTGGCCGGCGACTTCGACCCGAAGCAACTCGGTGACTGGGTCGACAAGTACTTTGGCGCCGTGCCGCGCCCGGCCGCCCCCCTGCCCCGCTTCAACGCGAGCGAGCCGGCATGGCGCGTCGACCGGAGCGCCACCGTCACCGGCCCGCAGGTGCCTTTGCCTGCAGTGGCCGTGACCTGGCTTGCACCCCCCGTAACCAGCCCCGACTCGCCTGCACTGCAGATCGCAGCGGCCCTGCTCAGCGGCGGCGAGTCGTCCCGGCTCAACCAGGCACTCGTGTACCGCCAGCAGATCGCAAGCTCGGCCAGCTTCGACGCCGACCTGCGCGCCGGCCCGGGCTTGCTGATTGCCTCGGCGGTGGCGGCCAGCGGGCGCCCGCTGGCGCAGGTCGAGGCGGCATTGCTTGCCGAAGTTCGGCGCCTGGCAACGCGGCCGATACCGCCGACCGAGCTTGCGAAGGTCAAGACCCAGATTCTCACGGCCGCGCTACTGTCGCGTCAGACGCCCACTGGCGTGGGGATGGCCATCGCCGAGGCCGCAGTGCTCGAAGGCGGCGCTGCGCAGGTGAATGCGGGCATCGAGGCGCTACAACGCGTCACCGCCGCTCAAGTGGCGCAGGCGCTGCAGCGCTACGTGCTGGGCGCCCACAAGGTGACGATCACATACCGCCAGCAAGCCGGCGCGGAAGGGGTATCGAAATGAGCACGCGCTTGGTCAACGCTGGCCTGCTTCGCGCCACAGCAGCCCTGCTGTCGGCAACCGTCATCGCGGCCGCAGCGCAACCCTTCGAGAGCGCGCCGCCGCCCTCGCCGCCGCGACCCTTCAGTATCGCGGCGGCCGTGGAGCAGCACCTTCCGAACGGGCTGCGCGTGGTGGTTGCGCAGCGCGCTGGCGTTCAACTCGTGACCGCGCGTCTGGTTGTGCTGTCCGGCAGCGAGGCCGACCCGCCGGAGCGCGCCGGGCTGGCGTCGCTCGTGGCCGGCCTGCTGAACAAGGGTACCCGGCAGCGCAGCGCGTCGGCGCAAGCGCGGGAGGCCGAATCGTTGGGTGGCGCTCTCGACAGCAGCGCCGAGTGGGACGCATCGGACCTGTCGATCACAGTGGCGGCGCCGATGCTCGACGCGGCCCTGGCGCTGGTGAGCGATGCCGCGCTGCACCCCACATTTGCCCAGACGGAACTCGACCGCCTGCGCGCGCAGGTGCTCGACGGTTTGAAGGTGGCCTACACCCAACCGGGAACCCTGGCCCTGCTCGCCGCCGAGCGGCTGCGCTACGGTGATGGGCCCTACGGGCACCCGGCCAGTGGCACGCCCGCATCGCTTGCTCGCGTGTCCCGCACCGACTTGCTGAGGCTTCACCGCGAACTCTACCGGCCGGACAACGCCGCGCTGGTCTTGACCGGTGATGTCGATACAGCCACCGCAATGAAGCTCGCAATGCGGCAGTTCGGCGCGTGGCGCGTACCGAGCCATGCCCTGCTGCGGCGGCCTGAAACCGAGTCTCAAAACGGAATGCCTGTGGTGTCTGCCGTCGTCGGGATGCCCTCGGCCACAGTCATCGACATGCCCGAGTCTGGGCAGGCGAGCGTCGTGGTTCTGGCGCCACTGCCCCCGCTGGGCACCGACAGGGCCGCAGGCGCGGTGCTGAACGCGGTGTTGGGTGGCGGCTACTCGTCGCGGCTGAACCAGGAAGTGCGCATCAAACGTGGGCTGAGCTACGGCGCCAGTAGTCAACTTGACAATCGGGTGCGGGGCGGCTCGCTCGCCGCTGCAGTGCAGACCAAAAACGAGTCGGCCCCCGCTGTCTTGAGGCTGGTTCAAACCGAGTTCGACAAACTGATCGACGACCCGCTCGGTGCGGACGAGTTGGCAGCGCGCAAGGCCACTTTGATCGGTGGCTTCAGCCGCGCCGTTGAAACCACGGCGGGCCTTGGTGCGGTTTTGCGCTCGCTCATCGTGGCCAGGTTGCCGCTCGCTGACGCAGGCAAGCGCATCGACAACCTTTCCAGCGTCACGGCGGGCGACGTGCAGCGCCTCGCTGCTTCGCACATCGGACGCGCAGGCAGGCGTATTGCCGTCGCAGGCGATGCGACGAAATTCCGCGCCGAATTGCAAGCTGAGCTGCCGGGAGCAGCGATGGTCAGGGCAAGCGAATTCGACCTGGAGCGCTCCACAGGTTTGTCCACTCGGTGAACCGCCGAAGTGCGCTCCGGGAGCGTTCCGCAGAAGTGTGATGAGGGTGCGGGAAGAGCCCCAGCACGCAAAACCAAGTTTGCTGGGACAATCACGGCCTTGGCCGATTCTGCAGGCGCTTGAATCAGCTCGTATCGCTCATCTTTTCAGGGACCGCCATGGCCACCCGTCGCCCCACCACTCCCGCTGTTTCCGACACTTCGCAAAAGCTGCGCCAGACGCAGGCCGAGTACGTGGCCGCGCGGCCCGCTGGCGAGCCTGGAGTCAAGCCAATGATGTCGAGCTCGAAGATGTACGTGTGCCGGCGCTGCCAGGCGAATTTCAAGACGGGTGACGGCAAGCCTGACGCCCGCCTGCCTGGGCTGGGCAAATGCAACAAGTGCCTTGCGGCAGCTGCTGCTGCCATTGCCGCTTGACGCCGGCGGGCTTGTCGCCCGCGCGCACTCGCCTGAAGGGACGGCAGACTCCTTTGTCAAGCCGCCAATAGTGGTTCGTGGCGGCGAATGACTTCGCGGGCCTTGCCCATGGCGTAGGCCAAAGCAGCCTCTGGCGACTCCCACCTGTGACCACAGGCGAGGCTCTCGTCGCGGAAAACCTCTGTGGTTTGGCGTGGTCGTGTTCGGTTGTGAAGCACGATCAACGCGGCAATGTACCCATCACCGATTGCCGACTCGATCGCGCCAGAAAACACCCGGTAGTTGCCGACGGTTGACTCATCAAAGTTCATCGATTGCCCCCGCTGGCCAACGCGCCAGCCCAAGGTCGAATCTTCACTTGCGAATGCTCTACCTACCATCCACCGCAAGAGGGATGTCACCATCGATTTGACTGAAGCCCACCACCCCCGAATCAAGGGATACGCGAGCTGAAGAATGAAGCGTAATTTCCTCTTCGTGTGTAACTGTTCGTTATTGGGCCTTGGGTCCTGGAAAGGGTTGCTGTGAAACTTAATGTGGTGTTGAGCGCGATGGCGCTACTGGTGAGTTCGACCGCGTTTGCATTGACGTCGCAAGGCGGTGATGCTGGCAATCTGGACAACCGGGCCGAGTTCCTGGCTGGCATACATGCCGCAGATGGCGCTAGTTTTATCGATATCTACGCCTTCTCTGTCACCGGCTCTGGCTTTGCGGTCGCCGGATTCACGAAGGACGGCCTTGATCTCAGCGGGGCTGGCTCTGCACCGTTTACGTTCAGTGCGTTGGCACTGGCCGACTCAACAAATACGCTGCTGGGTGGCGTAGCCGCTTTGGACACCAACGGCGCAGACGGTTGGCTCGTCGCGGCAGCGTTACCGTCCGCCGGGTCATACCACGTGATCCTGTACGGAACCGCACCCGCAGTGAATGGCTCCCCAACGCTGTTGTACACGGGCTTGGTGGCTTCAGTGACTACAGCGGTGCCAGAGCCGTCTACTTATGGGCTGCTTATCGGCGGCTTGCTTGCCGGGGCAGCGCTGATCCGCCGCCAGCGCGTTCGCTGAACCTTGCGCCAGGGGTGATCCCCGGCATCGGCGCTGGATTTCGAACGCGATGCGTGGGCTGGGGGCTCGGCTTCCCGAGTTGCTAACTTCTTGATTCGGTTGGCGAGCGATCGCAACAAACGGAACATGATCGTGTTTTGATTCGTTATGCCGATAACTGGGCATGCGACATGAAAACACCCAACCTGTCCCGCTTGTCCATCAACCGCCCGCGACCTGCAGTGCAAGCAGGCGCCGGTGGCTGAAGGCTTTTGCGGCCTCGGCGTTCATTCCCGCATCGTCAGTCCTCGCTGGTTGCGGCGGCTCCGGCACACCGGTAGCTTCCGCGTCACCTGCCTCGACGGGACCGGAATTGCCGAGTGCGGCTCCCCTCGCAACGCGCAGCTGGCGCATGGGTTTCGGCGGCATACCGCCGGATTTCAAGGCCGCCACGGCGATCCAAGGGATTGATATCTGGAGCCAGCGGGCAGAAATGGCCGCCATTCACGAAGAAGCGCCGTGGACCGAGCTTCTCGCTGGCGCAGATCCGGATGCCTTGCTTGCCCGCGACAAGGTCGACTTGGTTCGCTACTACCGGGCGAAGGGCCTGAAACTGTTGATCACGGTCGAACTGAACGACGGCTTGGCGCGTGACCAGGAAGCTCCACAGCTTCGGGCGCTGGGCCGAAACCTCTCCGAACCGGAGGTGCAAGCTGTCTGGCTGGCGTATGTCAAAGCAGTAGTCCGCCTGTTGAAGCCGGACTGGCTTTGCCTGGCGGCTGAAACCAACTTGGTTCGCCAAATTGCGCCTCCCGGCTTGTACGCCGCTGTGCGCAAAACCGCCAACGATGGCGCTGCCGCCGTGCGCTCGCTAAAGCTACCGATCCCGCCCCATTTGTTGACCAGCGTGCAGGTCGAGTGTGCCTGGGGCCGATTGGCCGGGCAGAGCAGTGATTTCGCGGGCATACGGAACGACCTGAAGGACTTCCCGTTCAGCGAATGCGTCGGGCTGTCGTCGTACCCATATTTGGCATATGCCTCGCCGGAGGAGTTGCCACAGGACCACTATTCAAAGCTCGTCGAGCAAGCTGGTTTGCCTGCCATGGTGGTCGAATGTGGGTGGACCAGCCATGTCGTTGCAGGCGTGGCGTCGACACCGGAACTTCAGGCGCGCTATGTCAAACGACACGGCGAGCTGCTAGATCAACTGGGTGCTTTGGCGGTCGTGCAACTCTTCTTCGCCGACCTGGACCTGTCAACTTGGCAACCTGCACAGAAGCAGTCGCTTCCGACGTTCGCCTACATCGGATTTGCAGACACAGATTTCAGACCGAAGCCCGCCCTTTCGGCTTGGGACGCGTTGTACGCCAGGCCTCTTGCCTGATCCGAGCAGACGCAAACCGAGCCCGCCGCCCGAACCTGACCGCCTTGGGCTCTAGAGGACCGCGATGAACGTCGGCGACACCGGCTCAACGGTAGAAGGCAAGTTCAGTTCAGGCTGCTTGACGCGCATGTTGATCTTGTAGTTGACGAACTCGCTCGGGTTGACTGTCAACCATGCCAGTTGACGCAAATGCTCCAGCGTGTCAGCTGGCACGGCCAAACCCTTCAAGATCGACTTGGTCCACTTCATCGTATCGGTATCGAAATCGGCATCCAGTTGGCCGTTCTGGATCACCATGTCATAGAGCTTGGTCCCTGGAAACGGAACCACAGCGAACAGCGCTGCGTGGTTCAGGCCGTGCTCCACGTGCATCTTCGCGAACAGGATAGTGTTGTGGATCTCAGCCAGCGTTTCGTCTGGGTAGCCGATCATGTAGTTACCGGCCGTCTTGATGTTGGCTTTTTCGCACGCCTTGAGCAACTTCCGGGTGTCGGTCTGGCCAAGGTTCCACTTGCTGGAAGAATACTTTTCGACCAACCTTTGATTTGCTGACTCGAACGGCAGGTGCAACATCTCGAACCCGGCGGTGGACAGCGTCTCGAGGAACTGCACATCGATGTCGAGCTTGCCACTGAAGTTCTTCATCAAGTGAATGATGTTGATGCCGTTCACATCGGAAAGGTGCAGCCCCATTTCGGCCACCTTTTCAAACAAGGTGTAGGCCCGTTTTTTCTTGGCAAACAGGCTGTCGTCCTCGAAAAATATGTGTTCCGCGCCCAAGTCTTTGAGGGTCTGCAACTCCTTCAGCACGCGGTCAATCGACTTCACGCGAAAGTTGCCGACGGGGCCCGCAACTTCGTCGTCGACCTCCTTGGATATATGGCAATACAAGCAACGGAAGGGGCACCCGCGAGACGTCTGCAAAGACGCGTACTGGATGCGCGCACCCTCCGGAAACTGGCCTCCATGCGGACGAGACAGATCCCAGTATTTCTTAAGGGGAAGGAGGTCCCACGCCGGCATTGGCAGCTCGTCGAGGTTCTCGATGGGCGGGGCCGTGCGGTTGATGATTTCCTTGCCGTCTTGCATGAAAGCAATACCAGGCACTTCAGACAAGCGCCGCTTCCCGCGAAGCGCCTCGGCAATCTGGACGATGATTCGCTCGGCCTCTGACAGCACGATGATGTCGGCGCCGGCATCGAAGAACCGTTTGCGAAGATTTCGTGCGTTCACGCCACCAGCGATGACAAGTTTGCCTGGGTCCGTCTGCTTCGCGAGGCGGATGAGGTCCAGCACCATCGTGGTTTGCGTCGTGAAAATAGACGACACGCCGATGACATCGAAATCGGCGATCTGCTTCGCGACCTGCTCTGGAGGCATGCCGCAGCGAATCAGCCCGCTGGCCAAGTGCTTCGTGTTGAAGAAGCTGTCTTGAAGCGGCTCGTCTTTGTCGCCAACCGAGACGTCGAGGATCTTGACGTCGTAGCCCGCCTCGCGAATGGCACCGGCCAGGTAGGGCAGGCTCAATGATCCGTCCGGCTTGGCCATTTCCTCTGGCCCGAACTGCAGCGCCGAGTACATGAGAAGGAAGCTCGGATTCGCAAATGAAAACGCGTCAAGGTTCTTGATCATGTGGCCTCTTGTTGTAGATGTGCGCCGCGGGGCGGGTTGAATTGTGCCGAATCCTACGTCGCTAGAGGAGGTGAGTCAAAGTGACGACGAACGCGTTTTTGGCGAAGGAAGTCACGGGTTCTTGGGCACTCAAGGAAGTTGCCCAGCCGCGCCAGCATTGGGTTTGCGCGTTGGCGCGGGCAGCAAGTGCTAACAAGTTTCGTGCCCGCATTCATCGACTTTAAGCGCCTCAGCGGCCCCGCCAAGCCCCCTAGGTTGGTGGTTCCTGCGTGGCTTTTCAGTTACTTCACTGACGGAAGCACCCGCTCAAATGGGGCTCGCGCCGGCAAGTTCTCATTCCGGCGTGCCGGTCAACCAGCGCTTCGCGCGAGTGTGCAACGATTTTCGCGACGACTCGTCGAGTCCGACGCGCCAATACATCGCGCCCGCCACGACAGCGAGCAGCACGTTCAAGCCAGCGATGCCCCACAACCCCGCGCGCGCAGTGTCGGTCATGAGTGACGACGCGACGGCGACGCCTCCTGCCGCAACGACCGCAATCGCCAACACTCGCAACAACGATGGCTGCAAAATCTTGATGCCGGTCAGCCGCCGGACCTGCAGGATGCGCAGTGCGCTAACGAGCAAGCACGTGACGGCAGTAGCGATGGCGGCGCCCAGGCTCGAGAACCAACGAATCAACACAACGTTAAGCACCAGGCATGCGAAAGCAGCAATCGCCGCGTTGAACGTCTCGTAGCGTTGACGCCCGCTCATGACCAACAGGTAGCCGGCAGTACCGACAGTGCAAAGCGTTGCATGCCCAACTGCAAGCACGGCCAGGGTCAGCGCACCAGAGACGAAATCGCGCCCCATCAGCGACAGCAGTTCGTGACGGTTGACCACCAGGATGAGCAGCCATGCCATGGCAAGGGGCGCCATGAAGCCAGTGATCCGCTCGACCAGAGCTGCCAGTTCGGCTCGCTTCTGGGTGTGCTCGAGGACGGCATAGTGGTTCCCAGCCGCCGCATTGAAGGCGATTACCACCATATCGAACGGGATCACGAGCTGCATGCAGGCTCTGAAAATGCCGACATCCTTGTCGGACTGCATCGCTCCGAGCAACAGGATTGGCGTGCAGGCAACCACGAGGTAGAGCAGCTGGTTCATCAACACCGGCAGCGAATAGCCATACAAGGCCCTGAGGGGCAAGGTCGGTCGCAGGCGGAACAGCGCAGCGCCGCCCACGCGCCGAACTGCCAACACGCCGGCGCAGGTGGCCAACATATAGGCCAGACAAAACGCGGCAGGTATCCAACTCGGTTCGGCGTGGCGGTTGGTGATGAACATCAGGCTGAGCAGGAAAACGGTCGGCGGAACGAGGCTGCGCACGACCACGTAGTACGCGGCGTGGCCGAAGCCGCGTGTGACCACCCCGAGCACCTCGGACAAGCCCATGAAGGGAATAGCCAGCGCCAGCGCCCGGATGTAGGGAGCGGCCGCCACATCGCCGAAGAACGAACTTGCCAACCACGGCGCAAATGCCCAGAGCGCGGCACCGAATACGCAACCAATGACGAGCGGCGGCAACACGGCTGCGATCACCGTGCCCCAGACGAGTTGCGGCTGATTCTGATCGCGGTAGATGGCAAGAAAGTGGAGCGCGCCAACCGGCATCCCGAGCGTCGAAATGCCTTCTGCGATCCGCGCGACGATCAATGCAAAGGCATACAGGCCGTAGGTGCCGACACCGAGATAACGTGCGCAGACGATCTCGTTGATGATTGCCAGAATGCCGCCGAGCCCGCTGCCGAACAGCGTGATGTGCGCACCCCGCAACACGCCGCCGAGCCGTACGCGCGGTACTTCGGGGCTGTGGGCCGGGCGAGGTGCAGTGAGCCCTGGTTGAATCGCGGTTTCAGGCGTCTCGGTCATAAGCCGGGCTTGGGAGTTCCGGTGAAGATGATTCGCGCAGCGTCCCCGGAACCGTCGCCGGGAAAGAACGTGCTGTGCCCATACAGGTAGCCGCGTGGCAAGGGAATGATCTGTCGGTCGTTGCCTTCCGGCGTCATGGTGTACAGGCCGATCTCCTTCGGTTTTGCGCGGTCAACGTGGACAAACAAGAGCAGCTTGCCGTCGCTCGACCACGTTGGCAACCACTCCAGCGGCCCGGGCGGGGTCAACAGCTTTTCTGTGCCGCTCGCGAGATCGAGCACCATGACTTTCCATGCCTCGCCACCGTCAATGCGCATGAATGCAACCTTCATTCCGTCGGGCGACATCTTGGGGTCGAAGTCACCGAACAGGCCCGGTCCGCCCTTGCTGCGCGGGGGTCGGGTGATCTGGCGAGGTGCACTGCCGTCCGGGTTCATGACCCACAACGAATCAGCGCCCTTGCCCTCATCGGCCTTCGCGGGGAACACGATCTTGCCGGCCTCCCAGTGCGGGTCGGTCGCACGCAGGCCGGCAGGTGTGGGCAACTTGGCGACCTGTCTTGTCGCGAGGTCGATCTGGCGCAGCTCGGGCGTGCGCTGCGCGTTGTCGGTAGAGATGTAGATCAACGACTTGCCATCGGGCGTCCAGCCGCCATTGGCCGACACGACACCTGGCTTGGCGGGAATGATCGTCTCCAGGTTTGAGCCGTCCAGGTTCATCAGCAGGATCTCGGTGCCTTCGTATCCCTGCTCTTCGGTCGCCTTGCCGTCCCGTCCGCGCTTGGTGTAGCGGGTGATGACGACCCGCGAACGGTCTGGGGACACGCGCGGGTGGGACATTTCCTGGTCAGGGTTGCTGATCAGAATCTTCAGGTCGCTGCCGTCCTTCTTCGACGTGAACACCGCGAATTGCGCGGGCTCACGGGAAGCTACTGTGGCGGAAGAACGAGCCACGCGCGCCGGCGCGGCCGATGCCTCGATTGCCGCCTGCGCCGGCCGGTCACTCCCGAGAGATCGGAAGGCGGCCAGCGAGGGCTTGGGCTTGCCATCGGCGGCCGCCAGGCCAAGCCGCGCAGTGAAGAACATCAGGACCTTGACGTCGTGCAGGAAGGTCCAGGCCAGCATGGCGGGCTTGACAGACGCCACCAGGCGCGGAATGTCGCGGATGAAGGCCACTTGATCCGCTTCGCCGTTGTTGCCTTCCGATGGCCAGGTGAGTTGCAGGAAGATCGCATCGCTGCGGTTGTCGAGGTCGGCGGCACGCGCGTAGTAGTTGGCCGGCACCGAGGCCGGCCCGCCCTTCTCATACAACCTGCGCGGGTCGGAATTGAGCGTGAGCAGGTCGAGCTGCGAGCGGAACGGAGCGGTCACTTTGCGCATGCCGGCCAGGTCACGCCCCTGCATCGCTTCCCATTGGAAAGACACGTACACCTTGGTTTGCGGCGAACGCTGCTTGATCTTCGGATACAGCGCGCGGTAAACCTCCGCAAAGGCTTCGTACTCGGCCGGGTCGGAAAGCGCCAGGAGGTTCGCATCGGTTGCAACAGCAAGGTACGCCGGCTTCAACTCAGCCAGCTCGAGCACCGCCTTAGAGAAACGCTCGGCAACCGCCGGCACGGTGAACGACACGCGCTTGCCCGCTGCATCGATCACGTCCTTGGGCGCATCGACGCTGGCGCCTTTGATCTCGTCGGCTTTGAACGGCGTGAACTCAAGCACAGTGACGAGATTTCGGCGCTCGGCCAGGCTCATCATGGCCTGCGCGGCTTCCCAGTGTTTGGGGTCGTTCCAGTTGACCCGCATCACACTGAAGCTTCCGAGTTCCGCGTTGAGGCGGAACATGTCGGCAACGTCTTCGGCGCTGTGGTTCGGGAAGTTCTTCGGCGTCACGACCACCCCGAGGCGCGCACCGGTCTTGCCTTCTGCGGAGCTTGCGTCCTGCGTACCGGCGAACAACAAGCTGGCCGCCAGGCCAGCCGCAACGAGGAACTTGAACATGACACCTCCGATCAAGCTGCGCACCCTTGGCCGAGCGGATCAGGGCCGATCCAGCAGGGCGCGGCGGCAAGCAATTTTTATTCTCTCACGCACGCTGCATCGCCAAGGGGGTGGAAGTCAGAAGGCGTCACGCGCTGTCAGCACACAGACTACGGTGCGCATGAGAATGCGCAGGTCCAGCCCGATGCTTGCGTGCTTTGCGTAGTGCAAGTCGAGTGCCACGGTCTCGGCCACGGTCAAGCCGTCTCGGCCGCTCGTTTGCGGCAGGCCCGTGAGCCCCGGCTTGACGCGGAAGTTCAGGAAGTGTTCGGCCGCGTAACAGGAGAGCAGGCCTTCGAGTTCGGGCCTCGGACCCACCAGCGACATCTCACCGCGAACAACGTGCCACAGGTTCGGCAATTCGTCGAGGCTGGATCGGCGCAACCACCGGCCGACCCGCGTGACACGCGGGTCATCGGCGCGCTTGAGCGGCACGGCGCCCCCCTCGGCGGCTATCAGCGAATAGTCGTAGAGCTGAGGGAAGCGCTCGGCCGCATCCACATGCATCGAGCGAAATTTCTTGAACTCGAAAGGCTGCGCGTCGAGCCCGAGGCGCTGCTGGCGGAACAGCGCCGGGCCCGGGGAATCGAGGCGCACCAACACGGCGACAAGCAACTGCACCGGCAATGTGCACACCAGCAGCGGCACAGCGAAGGCAAGGTCAATGGCACGCTTGGCGGCGCGAAATGCGAGCGGCCGATCACGCCAGTGCGGGACCGGATCTTGCGGCCCGGAAGGCAGGTCAGTCGGTTCGGTTGGCATGGCCATGTGGCGGTTTTAGGGGGGCTGGGGAAGGTCACGAAGGCGATAGTCTCTGTCACGATATCGCCCGAAGCAATACATGTCACGGCAGCACCACGCTGCACTCAGGGAGCCCGCAAGTGCAAAGTGCCCACGACCGCCGCGTTCCACTGTTTCGCCCTGACCTCGGTGCAGATGAACTCGACGTCCTGCGCGACGTCTTTGCTTCCGGCTGGGTTGGCCTGGGCCCGAAGACTGCGGAGTTCGAGCTGGCACTGGCGGCGTATCAGCAACGGCATCACGGCGTCGCCACCAACTCCGCCACGGCCGCGTTGCATCTCGCACTCAAAGTGCTCGACCTGCCCCCGGGCTCGCGGGTGCTGGTGCCCACGATCACGTTTGTCTCGACACCACACGCGGTGGAATACAACCAGCTCGAGCTCGAATTCGTCGACGTGAACGAGACCGACCTGTGCATCGATGTGGCCGATTTCGAATCGCGCATCGACGACCGCGCGCGTGCCGTCATCCCCGTGCACATGGGCGGGCAGCCTTGCGCCATGGACGCCATCTGTCGCATCGCGGCCCAGCACGGCGTCACCGTCATCGAAGATGTGGCCAACGCCCAGGGCGGGCAATGGCAAGGCCGCCCGCTTGGGTCATGGGGTGAGATCGGTGTGTTCAGTTTCGAGGCCAAGAAGAACATGACCACCGGCGACGGCGGCATGCTGGTGTTCGACGACGCGCGCTGGAACGACGCCCTGCGCCGCCTGCGCTGGTGCGGCATCGACCGCGACACCTGGAAGCGCTTCGCGAATCGCGGCGAAAGCGCCTCCTGGTACTACGAGGTCGACAGCCTCGGCTTCAAGTACAACATGAACGACATTGCCGCCGCCATCGGCTTGTGCCAATTGCGCAAGCTCGACGCGGTGAACGCGAAGAAACGCGAGCGCATTGCGCGCTACCTCGACGCGCTGGAAGGCGTGGGCGACCTCGTCCTGCCGCCGCACGACCTGGCCCACGGCGGTTACTGGCTCTTCATCGTGCACACCGACCACCGCGACGCGCTGATCGACCACCTCGCGCAGCGCGGCGTGACCTGCGGCGTGCACTTCATGCCGGCCCACCTGCACCCCTACTACCGAAAGCGTCACCCTGGCGTTTGCCTGCCGGTGGCCGAGCGCGTCTGGAAGCGCATCGTCAGCTTGCCGCTCTTCGCCAGCCTGACCGACGAAGAACAGGACCACGTGGTCGAATCCATCTGCAATTTCTTCGCCGAAGCCAAACGATGAACCGAGCCGAAGCCACCCAACGCATCAACGCCATCCTCGACGAGTACTTCGACGAAGCCCCCGCGCCCTTTATTCCCGGCCGCTCGCTCGTGCAGTACGCCGGCACCTGCTTCGGACGCGATGAATACAAGGCCGCGATCGAGTCGCTTCTCGGAGGCTGGATGGGCTTGGCCACCGCCGGGCACCGGCTTGAAGAGGGGCTGGCCCGTGAACTCGGCAACGCCGCAGGCGTGGTCACCAATTCGGGCTCGTCGGCCAACCTGCTTGCGGTGGCCGCGATGCGCTCGAAGAACTTCCGGCGCCCGCTGCAACCGGGTGACGAGATCATCATGCCGGCGATGACCTTCCCGACCACTGTGAACCCGGTGCTGCAGCACGGGCTGGTGCCGGTGCTGGTCGACGTCGAAGCCGGCAACTACAACCTGCGCGTCGACCTGCTGGAGGCGTGCCTGTCGGACCGCACGCGCGGCGTGATGTTCGCGCACACGCTGGGCAACCCGGCCGACATGGACACAGTGGTCGCGTTCTGCCGAACCCACGACCTGCTGCTCGTCGAAGACTGCTGCGACGCGCTCGGCGCCACCTGGAACGGCCAGCCCGTGGGCAGCTTCGGCGATTTCGCGACGCTCTCGCTGTACCCGTCGCACCACATCTCGATGGGTGAAGGCGGCTTTGTCGGCGCAGCCGACGCGGGCGACGCGCGCATCCTGCGGTCGCTGCGCGATTGGGGCCGCGACTGCTACTGCGAAGGCCGCGAAGGCCTGCTCGAAAATGGCCGCTGCAAGCAGCGCTTCTCGGCCTGGCTCGACGGCGTGGACGCGCTGATGGACCACAAGTACATCTACAGCGAGATCGGCTACAACCTGAAGCCGTTGGAGCTGCAGGCCGCCATCGGCCGCGTGCAGCTGACACGCGTGCCCGAGATCGTGGCGGCGCGGCGCGCCAACTTCGCGCGCCTGCACGCGTACTTCGCTGCGCACGAGCAGTTCTTCGTGCTGCCGAGCTGGGACGCCCGCGCCGAACCGTCGTGGTTCTCGTACCCGTTGATGGTGCGTGAAGCTGCACCGTTCAAGCGCGCCGACATCGTGCGCTTCCTCGAAGGCCGCCACATCCAGACGCGCAACCTCTTTGCCGGCAACCTGCTGCGCCAGCCGGCGTACCGGCAAATCAACCATCGCGTGGTCGGCGACCTGCGCATGTCGGACCGGGTGCTGACTGATGCCTTCTTCCTTGGCGTGCACCCCGGCCTGACGGCTCCGATGCTGGACTACGTCTTGTCGACGCTCGACGAGTTCTTGTCGCGCCTGCCCAGCACGAAATCGATCACGCTGTCGGGCAGCGACGCGTAGAGGCGGTAGACGAGCGGATTGCGCCGCGTCACCAACATTCGCGCGGGCGGCCGGGGCAGTGTCACCGCGGCGGCCACGGCTTCGGCCACCCGCATCGGCGGCAGGCCATCGCGCTCGACCTTCAACACGTGGTCGCGAAAGCCCAGGTAGCCGGCACGGTAGGCCTCGGCCGGTGGCGGGCCGGGGTCGAGCCGGCTCCAGATCGGGGTGCGCACGGCGCTGGGCTGCACCACCACCACCTTCACGCCGGTGCGTCGCAGTTCGCGCCGCAGGCTGTCGCCGAAGGCTTCCAGCGCGAACTTCGAGCACGCATAGGCGCCGAGAAACGGCATCGCCACGCGCCCGGCGACCGAGCTGAGCAAGACCACTCGGCCCCGGTCGCGGCGCAAGCGGGGCAAAAGCAACTGCGTGACCGACACCGCTCCGATCACGTTGACTTCGAGCATGCGGCGCAAGTCTGAAAGCGGCAGGTCTTCCCACGGCCCGATGGAGGCCATGCCGGCGTTGTTGACGACCGCCGCGAGCCGCGCGCTTCCCAGCGCCTGCAGCAACGCTGCGCAGCCGGCTTCGACGCTGGCGCGGTCCGCCACGTCCATCGCCAGCGGGGTGGCGCCGGCCCGCACGATAGCGGCGAAGTCGTTCGGGTCGCGCGCGGTCGCAAACACGCGCAGGCCGCGCGAACGCAGCGCCTCGATGCAGGCCGCGCCGATGCCGCTGGAGCCGCCGGTCACGAGCACGCTGCCGGCCGTGGCGACAAGGGGTTCAGGGTTCATCGCACCCATTCAATTGCGCCCACCGCTGGACGTGGCCCGCCCCGGCCGCAGCACCTGAAGCACCAGCATCAACGTGCCGCGCAAGGCCAACGCGCCAGCCACCAGCCAGCGCAACGGGTTGAGCGGCGACAGCCCATGTGCCTTGGCATAGGCACGGTAGGCACCGTGGTGGAACGCACGAAGTGCACGCACCCGCAGAGCCCAGGTGCGCGTGCTGCCGCCCTGCCCTTCGAAGTGCAGCAGCGTGGCCTGCGGCACGCAGTACACGCCCAGGCCCGAGGCACCGATGCGCATGCACAAATCGGCGTCGCCCCAGTACATGTCGAATGCTTCGTCGATGCCGCGCAGCTCGTGTGCGAGTTGGGTGCGCATCAGCATGCAACAGCCGGAGAGGATCTCGACGCGGTACGGCTCGTTGCCTGTCTGTTGCCGCCCGACCATGAAGCGGCGCGACCACGGGTTGCCGGGGAACACCCGCGTCAACCACGAGCGGCGCCCGAACAGGCCGTTGGCCAAGTTCGGGAAGTTGCGCGCTGTGCCTTGGTCACTGCCGTCGGGGTTGAGGATCTGGCCACTGCAGATGCCCGCCTCGGGGTGGTTCTGCATGAACGCAACCAGCGTTTCGAAGTAGCCTGGCCGCACCTCGATGTCGTTGTTCAGAAGCATGACGAACCGGCCGCGCGCCTGCGCCATGCCGATGTTGTTGGTGCGCACCCAGCCGAGGTTCGCGCCCTGCGGCAGCAACACCGCGTCGGGCCACAAGGCCCGCGCCACATCGAGGCTGTCATCGGTCGAGCCGTTGTCGACGACGATCAGCTCCACCGCGAGCCGGCCGGTGGTCGCCCGCACGTTCGGCAGCGCACGGCGCAGCCAGCCGGCCGAGTTGAGGGTGGTCATCACGATCGACAGGTCAGGCACGCCGGCAGCGGCTGCATCGAGCCGGGCGCTCATCGAGCGTTCGGCTCACGCGCAGGCATCACGAAGATCGGGTTGGTCATGATCGTCTCCCCGGAAGGCGATGTCACCTCGGCGCGGCAAGCGTAGCCGGCACCGGTGGGCAGCGGCAGCCCTAGGTCGAGGCCGTGGCCCGCATGCTCGGCCAGCACCGCGCCCGCCGCGATCACGCGAATGCGGCAGCCGTCGGTGAAGCCCGTCACGTCGACCGACAGTTGCGGCGCCGCACCGGCTCTCAACACCTGGCCCGACCCGGCGCACGCGCCGCTGGCGGGGCAGCGTGCCTCGAAGCGGCGCATCAGCGAGGTGCGAAACGAACTGCCCCGGTAGGCGTACATGCGGCCGCTGCGCAGGGCGCCGAGCACCGCGTCCGGCGTGAGCGCGTCCAACAGGAAAACCGTCGTCGGGTCGCTGATGTTCTCGTAAGGGCGCGCGCTGTCGCCCCAGTGGTAGTCCGATTCGCCCGTGGTCCACGGCCCGTCGGTGGCGCCGCGCCGCAGCGTGGCGGCCAGGCGCTCGTCCCATGCGCCGCCGGGCCGGCAGGCGTGCTTGTCACCATGGGGGAAGCAGCCGAAGCCGGTGTACCCCGTCGATGTGGTCAACAGGTCGGGCCGGGGCAGGTAGCGAATGCGCGCCGTGGCGAATCGAACCTGCTCGTCTTCTTCGAGGTGCGACCAGAAAAACAGGCCACCGGCACGGCGCACGTAGTCGATCAGCGTTTGCGCCGCCACGCGCGCCTCGGCCTCGCTGCGGCCGCGGCCGTCAAGTTGCATCGGCATCGCATCGAGCACGCTGGCGTTGTCGAGCCCGTAGACCACGCCGGTCTTCATGGCCTGGCAGCACAGGAACGGCGCAATGCCTTCCCATCGGTAGTGCGGCATCACCTCGATGCCGGGCAGCACCAACGGGCCGATGTCGGCAGCCGCCACCTGGCGGATGCGTTCGAGGTACGGCGCCATCCCCATGCGCTGTACCGACGAGCGACTCACCTTCACGCCGAAGCGGTATCGCCAGCTGTCGAAGTGGTGGTCGGTGATGCACACCACCCCAAGGCCGCGCGCGTGCGCAAAGGCAACCAGGTCTTCGGGCGGGCGGCGGCCGTCGCTCATCGTCGTGTGGGCATGCACCACACCGGCGACGTAATAGACGCCGTCGCGCTCATCAAGCACGTGTGCCGTTGCTTTCATTCGCGCAGCGGAGAGCGGCCGAACCACAGCGCGAACATCGGGTTGAATGCCGACGCGTAGCGGGCCGGCCGGTCGGGGCGCGAGGCCCAGCTCAGGTAGCGCTCCAGCGCACCGGCCACGCCGCGCAAGCCACGTGGCACGCGGCCCCAGCCAAAGTGACCGGCCAGGCCGTGCAGCCCCATCACCGCGAAGCCGGCGTCGCCGACGAACGCCTGCTGCAACCCGTCGAGGGTGGCCAGGTGCGCGTCGGGCGTGCCGAGACGGCCAAGCGACAGGCGCGGGCCGGCGCTCATGTCGAGCGGGCTCGCGGCATTGCCCTGCATCAGCAACACGCCGCCGCCGGGTGCGCAGATGCGCAGCAACTCGCGCGCGCTGGCGCGGCGGCGCTCCGGCCCGTGATTGAGACGCCCGAAGGCGGCGCTCCAGATCAGGTCGTAGCAGCGCGCGGGCAGCGGCAGGCTTGCCATGTCGGCAACAAATGGCGGGCGCTCCCAGCGTGCGGCTGGTGGGGGGCGATGGAGAGGGCTGAGAAGCACGTCGCATTCATGGCCGAGGCGGCGCAGGTGGATTGCTTCGAGCTCGTCAAGAGGCTCGACGTGCAGGCAGCGCAGCGCGCGGCCGGGCACGATGAGGTGCTCGGCCGCGACGAGCGGCAGCAGGTAGCTGTCGATCCAGCGCGCGGCGGCCTGAGCCGCACGCGCGGGCCGAGCGGGCAGGCGACTCATGATTCGGCGGCAAAGCGGCGCTTCGCTTCGCCGATGCCGCGCAGGAAGTGGTGGTACAGGTAGGCGCGGTACATGGCCGGTGTGACCAGCGCAGCCAGCCAAGGCCGGCGTTCGGCGCCATCGAACAAGGGCCGCCACAGCCAGCGTGCGCTGGCGCGGTTGAGCGCGACCATGCGGATAGCGTGGCGCACGAAGTGCCAGGCGACGCTGCGCTCGGCACCCCGAAACGGGTTCGGCCCGCGCAGCACCGCCACATATTCGCGCACCGTCTCGCGGTTCAACACGTGGTAGTAGACGCTGAGTTCCGGGTGCGGCGCGTGGCGCCGGAACTCGCCGAAGTTCAAGCCCCGTTCGCGCCAGCGCGCCTCGGCCTGGTCGAGTGTGAAGACGTGGTGGTGCCAACCGAGCGCGGCCTTCGCGTAGTGCAGCCGCATGCCGTGCGAGCGCAGACGATAGGCCAACTCGATGTCTTCGAAGGCCGCTGCGCCGCCGCGGCCCCGGTGCTCCAGGAACATGCCGTGGCGCATGAGGAACGCTCGTTTCGCCGACACGTTCGGCGCACCGAAGCGACAAGTCGGCAACTCGTCGAGGTCATCGACCTCGACGAAGCGGAACGGGTCCCACCTGCGCAGGAACACGCTCTGGTCGAGGTCGGGCGATTGCAGGATCTTCCCCATCACGACCACCTCGTCCTGCACATGCGTCAGGTGGTGTTCGAGGTGGGCGCGAAGTGCCTGGGGTGCGAGGAAGATGTCGTCCGCCAGCAGCAACACGAGGGGCGCATTGGCGGCTTCGATGCCCCGGTTTTGCGTGTAGCCCGGGCCGCGGTTGGCATGCCGCAGGTAACGCATGGTGCAGGGCATGCCGCGCATCGCGCGGGCAACGACGCCCGCGGTGTCGTCACTCGAACCGTCGTCGACGACGATCACCTCGAACTGCGATGCCGGCAGGTCTTGCGCTGCCAGGCAGGCCAGCGTGCGCACCAGCGTTGCGGCACGCTGGAACGTGGCCAGCACGACGCTGATCTTCGGCGCAGGTGCGGCAGCGGTCGGGGGGTTGTTGCGTGAAGCCGCCACGGAAACGAGCGTCATCGCGTGGCTGAACCGGGCAAAGGCTTCGCGCGCCTCGCGCGTTCAGCGCCCGCCCACCGCGGACGATTGCGGTGAGCCGCCGAAGCGCCGGTTGCCATCGCGCACGCCGACAATGAAGTAGTGAACGATCACGCCGCGGTACATGTTCTCGTGCATCCAGCGGGCCACCTCCGGCCGACGCTCCGCCGCCGCAAACAACGGCAGCCACAGGCGCTTGGCTGTGAATCGGTTGAACATCAGTGCCCGCTGCAGCCAGCGTGCCGTCAGCCATACCATGCTCTGGTCGGCACCCGCCAGGAACTGGCGCCTCGGGCCGGTGAGTTCGCGCCGGTTCGCAAGCAGCGTAGCGGGTGTGTAGTTGCGGTAGGCCACGTCGATTTCGGGGTGCGGCAAACGGCGCCGGAAGTCGTGCCAGTTCAGGCCGCGCTCATAGCTGCGCTTGAGGCTGCCTTCCAGTGTTTCGACGTGGTGGTGGTGCCCCCAGGCGTCGCGGCTGTACACGACGCGAAGGCCGTGCTGGTACAGCCGGTGGCCGAGTTCCACGTCTTCGTGCGCGGCCGCGCCAGCGCGGCCGCGCTCTTCAGCGAACATGCCGTGGGCGAGCATGAACTCGCGTCGAAGCGAGATGTTGCAGGCCCAGAACATGTAGTAAGGCAACTCCATGCCGTCGGGCAATGCGCCGAGGTGCCATGGATCCCACTTCGTGAGAAACACAGATTGCGTCAACCCAGGCGACTGCAGCACCCGGCCGAGCACCGCGACCTCGGCGCCGCCTGCATGCCGCGCGTGGCTGTCGAGGTGTGCCTGGAGCGCGCCGGGCGCGAGAAAGATGTCATCGGCGATCAGCAGCACGATGGGGGACCGCGCCACCCGAACGCCCCGGTTCTGCGTGAAGCCGGGGCCGCGATTCGGGTGCTGCAGGAAGTGAATCTCGTGCTGCGATTCGCGCTGCGCGGCCGCCACGATGTCAGCGGTGTTGTCTGGCGAGCCGTCGTCCACGACGATCACCTCGAAGGCGCTCGGGGGCAAGGTCTGCAGTTGCAAGTGGCGCAGAGTTTCGCGCAAGGTTTCGGCGCGGTTGTAGGTGGCCACCACCACGCTGATGCTCGGCGTTGATGCCATCGTCGTCACCGCACTCGCCCCGCATCGACCCTGGCATCTTCACGGGCGATGCGCGAAAGCGCTGTGGCCACGGCCACTGAGATCCAGAAGAACATGTAGATCGTGGGTTCGCGAAAGATCGGGTTGCTCATGCCGTCGAACACATATGCCAGCATGCCTGCGAAGGCGGCCACCGCCACGCGGCACCAGGGCTCCTCGTGACGGCGGGCAATGGCCCAGAAACGTGCCAGCACAACAGCAACAAGGCCGTAGTATGCAAGCACCCCGAGCAAGCCCAGCTCGGCACCGATGAACAGCACGACGTTGTGAACCGGTTCGGGCAACGACCAGTTGGTATTGACGGCTTCCATTCGCACCATGTAGTTGCCCGCACCCGCGCCGAACAGGAAGTTTTCGCGCCAGATGGCCCAGGCGATCGGGAACTGCTCGAACCGCACGAGCAGCAAATCGGTCGGCGCCTCGAACAGCCGGGCGAACACTTTCGACAGCACCAACGGGCCGCTGATCACCGCTGCGATCAGTATCGCCAACAAGCTCTTGCCAACGTAGCGCTCGCGCCACGAGAGAAGCACGATCACGCTCAGGCCGGCCGAAAACGCAGTGCCGAGCCAGGCCGAGCGCGAATACGTGACCACCAGCGCGACCAGCGCGAGCCCGAGAAGCCCGCCACACGCCACGCGCAGGCGTACCGCCAGGTCGCGCTTGTAGAGGAACATCACGAGAAACGGAATCAGCATCGACAAGTAGGTGCCCAGCGCATGCGAGTCGTAGAGGCTGCCAGTCGCGCGGCTGATGTTCTCAATGCCGGGCACCTGGTATTGCTGTTCAAGCCGGTCGCCGCCGGCACCCTTGTCAAGGATCAAACCCGGTGGCAGTACGTCGACGAACTGCAGCACGCCGATCGCCGATTCGGTGAGCACGGCGAAACCGATCGAGGCCATGAACCACGGCAGGTGCTCACGCTGAAAGTGGCGCGACACGTAGAAGTAAATCAGTGCGTACTTGACCTGGTGCTCGAGCGCAAACAGCGCCAGTGGTTGCTCCGCGCCCCATTGCGACAGCACGCTGGCCAGCACGACGAGGCCGACCCAGCGGTCGATCTTCTCCAGCCGGGGAAGGTGCTCGGCACGCAGCGCGAAGATCCGGAATGCCCACGCTGCGTAGGCTGCGAGCAGCAGGCAATCGACGAGGCCGATGCCCAGCGTGCCGGTATACAGCGAGGCGTCGCGAACGTCTTGCGAGAAGCGGTTCTCGTCAAGGAACGTCCACTTCGAAAAGCCGGCGAGCGGCACGCTGAACAGCAGCGCGATGAACGTGACGTGCGAGAACCGGCGCGCGACCATCATGGCCACGCCAGCCATGCCGATGCCCACGATGCACACGACGAACCAGCGGCCTTCGAGGTTCCAGAGCGGGTTCAGCGCCAGCCCGAACCCGGTACCCAGGACGATGGCCAAGGCCACGGTGCGCCAACCGGGCGCCGCCGGCCGACGTGCCGCCGATGATGGATTCAGCGCGCTCATTCCCGAAGCAGGCCACCGACGCCGCAGTGCCCGTCAGGGCTTGGGAAACACGAGCTGCGCGGCGGTGTAGAGCCCCGGCTTGGGCGTGCCGAATCCGTCGAGCAGGCCCATGCCGTTGAAGTGACCGAACAGGGCGTCGATGTCAACACCGATGCTGATGAGAAAAGCCGTGGATTTCTCGTCAAGCAATGCGCGGGTATAGAACTCGACATCGTGAAGCAACGACCAGGTGAGCAGTTCCGGATTGGTGGTGGACATGAGACGGGGCAGGTTGCTCAGGTACTCGGCCTGGATCTCTGGCGTGCCCCGTACTTTGCTGGCCCATCCGACCTCGGAAAAGATCAGCCGCTCGTTCGGGTAGGCCTTGCGTGACGCACCGTACCAGTCGGTCGGAATGTCCGCGATCGTCGCAAAGTGGCCCTCGCGAATCAACCATTCCGGATACGTGGTGAAGGCGATGAAGTCAACCGGCTTGAGGAGTGCAGGCACATCGATCTTGTCGATGTAGTAGTTGGCAAACCACAGCGAATAGAGGTAGGACACGCCAACCTGCGTCTGGGGGGAGATGGTCTTGACCAGCGCATAGGCTTGCGCATAGACGCTTCGGTAGTTCTCGAACTCGGGGTTGTTGAAGCGGTGCATCAGGTTCGCTTCGGTCGTCAGGACCAGATAGTCCGGCTTGGATGCTGCAAGCACACCGACATCGTGGAGAAAGCGCGCCTGGGTTGCCGGGTCGGCAAAGCTCGCCACGTAGCCCGTCGGCGGCGACGGGTTGCCCAGAAAGTGGGTGCCCATCTGAAGCATGCTTTTCAGGCCTTGCTGCTTCATCAGTACCGTGAGCGTGTTCAGTTTGTCCAGAGACGCCACATCCCCCCAGTTCCAGATCTTGGACGCGTGGCTCCCGATAATGGCCGTGATGGCAAGCGCGCGCGTCACGTCGTCAACGGTGCTGTTCGGGAAGTTGGCCGGTACCAGTTCGACGCCGAGCGGCGTGTCCTTCGCGGCCATCGACGCTTGGGCAGCCATCAGCAATGCGGCACAGCACAGCGCGTTTCGCATGTGCGCACGCGCATCGCGGGCAAAATGGCGAATGAAATTGTTCATCGGAGTCCCTCGCAAGGAGCAGTGAACGCGACCGACGGTCGATCGCGGATGAGGCTCACGAGTATGGGGGAACGCCTGCGGATTTGCACCCCTCGATTCGTGCGGCTCGGGGCTGCGGGCGCTGCCAAATCCCGAGCTCACATGGCTAGAATATTTGGAACAGATGCAGTGACCACTGACACCGCGCACTGAGCACCCGAACCAACGCCCGAACTCATCGACGGCACAAGGAAATGCGATGGAATTCGCCCCAGATGCGCGACTCACGATCCTGATCGTCACGTGGAATTCATGGGGCGATCTGAAGCGACTACTGGAGTCGATCCGCTCCTCGGGATCCCGCTATTCGGAGATCCTGGTGTTCGACAACGGGTCGGCCGATGGGACCCCCGAACGTGTGCGGCAGCAATTCCCGGAGGTTCGGCTCGAATGCAGCCCCGTGAACCTCGGCCTGCCGCCGGCCGTGAACCGGGGTTTGCAGGCGGCACGCGGCGAGTATGTGATGCTGCTCGACGTGGACACCGAGGTCAAACCCGGCACGACACAACGCTTGCTCGAGTTCATGCGCCAGCGGCCCGATGTGGCATTGGCCGCACCGCGAATTTATACGCCCGAAGGCGCCATCGAGGGCAGTGCCCGTAACCTGCCGTCGGCGATGAACGGCCTCTTCGGCCGGCAGACGCTGCTGACTCGGTTGTTCCCCGGCAACCGGTTTTCGCGCCGCTATCTCGCTCCCGAGAACCATGCAAGCAAAGAGCCCTTCAAGGTCGAACAAGTTTCCGCTGCCTGCATGTTCATGCGGCGCTCGTTGCTCGACGAGGTCGGCCCGTGGGATGAAGGTTACCGCTGCTACTGGGTCGATTCAGACTGGTGCGCGCAGATCCAGAAGGCCGGGAAATCCATTTACTGCCTGCCGGATGTGGGCATCGTGCACCACGAGAACAATCGCGCGGGCAAGAAGAAGAGCACCTGGCGGATTCGCCACTTCCACATCGGCGCCTATCGCTTCTACCGCAAGCACCACGCGCTGGGGCGACTCGACCCCAGTGCACTGTTTGCCGCTGTGGCGCTGACAGCGCGGGCTGGCGTGATGCTGGCACTGAATGAGTTCAAGAGCAGCGCCACATCAGCCTCCCCGCCGCCACACAAGGCCGCTTGAAGAGGCCACACGGGCCTGACGCGCGTTGGCGCGGCAGGATCACCCCAGCCCGAACATCTTTCGAAGTCCGCGCGCAAGGCGACGGCGCTCGAAACCGACCCACACCAGAAAGAACTTGATCCGCAAGCCAAAGCGCACGTACGGATGATTCTTGATGTTGAGGAACTGCTGCTGCGCCAGCGCGAGCCGGTCTTCGAGCGTGACCAGACGCTGCGCGTCGGTCGGTTGCGCGAGCGCAATCTTGACGCCGGGGTGGTGAATCAGGATCCACTGCTGCGGATCGGGGTGGCTCCACGTGATCGGCGTGAGCGCCATGCCTTGTTCCTCGACCATCGAACGCATGTGCTCGAGCGTGTAGTCGGCCTTAGCAACCCACTGGTCGCCGGTGTAGTTGACGGGCCCATCGAAGAACGTGGCCGCGAATACGCCTTGCGGAGCGAGCACCTTGCGCGCTTCGGCGACGCAGCGGCGAATCTGCGCCTGCGAGGTGTGCGAGAAGATCGACTGCGCGATCATGAAGTCGAACTGTTGGCCGAACACGCCCAGCGAGAAGTTCTCGTCATTGCTGAATTGCGGGCACTTGATGCGGATCATCGACTCGCCGATCTCGTTGTCGATGCCCTCCTGGATCAACCACGGCAGGGGCTCGATCCCGAAGTAGTGGCCCGAAGCAAGGTAAGGAATCAGCAACCGGCCGGCCCGCAGTGACCCGCAGCCGATGTCCAAGAGGTAGTGCTTCTCGCGCAGCCCCAAGGCCGTGAGCAGATTGAACTGAATGGCCGTCAGCACATCGTAGAAATCTGCCGGTCCGATGTGAAAACGATGCTCTTGCGGGGCCGCTTCGCCTGATCGAACCGCCACCGGCACGGTGCCGATACCGCCCTGGATTGCTGGAGCACTTGGGGATGTCATGGTCGGTCTCCTGGTGGGCTGCCTTGCCGCTACGGATCAAGCGGATGCACTCAGTCGCCGTAGATGCGGCGACCGTCGCGCACGCCGCGAAGAAAGTGATAGTAGAGAAACGCCCGATACATCTTCGGCTTGATGAACTTCGCAAGCGCCGGCGTCAACTCGACGCGGTCGAACAATGGCCGCCAGAACCACCGCGTCGTCAGGGCGTTCAAGGTCAAGCGCCGGGCCACTTCACGCGCCACGTGCCACACCGCGATCTTCTCGGTGCCGCGAAACCAGTTTGACCCGCGCAGCACCCGGAAGTACTCGCCAGCCGTGTGTCGGTCCAGCACATGGAAATAAACCGTCAACTCGGGCATCGGCGCGTGGCGCCTGAATTCGCCGTAGTTCAGACCGCGTTCATACCAGCGAGTGATCGCCTGATCGAGCGTCACGAGGTGATAGTGGCTCGCAAGAGCGGCCTTCGAGTAGAGCAGGCGCAGCCCGTGTTGGCTCAAGCGCACGCCCAGTTCAAGGTCTTCCATGCACGACGGCCCGCCGCGACCGCGGTGTTCCAGGTACAGGCCTTTGTGCAGCAGGAAATCGCGCTTCACCGAGATGTTCATGGCGAAGAAGCGGTAAGGGGGAAGTTCCGACATGTCTTCGAGTTCATGAAAACGGAACGGGTCCCACTTGCTGACGAACACTGTCTGCGTCAGCTCTGGCGATTGCACGACCTTGCCGAGCACCGCCACCGACTCTTCGGGGTGAGCATGGTGCGATTCGAGGTGCGCCCGCAACGCGCCTGGCGCCAGAAAAATATCGTCGGCGAGCAAGAGCACCACCGAAGCGCGCGCCTGCTCGATGCCGCGGTTCTGGGTGTATCCGGGGCCGCGGTTGTCATGCCGCATGTAGCGCAGCGCATACGGCACCTGGGGCCGGACCTCGGCGACAACCGCGCTGGTCTCGTCGGGCGAACCGTCATCCACCACCAGCACCTCATAGCGCTCTGGCTCAAGGTCTTGCGCTGCAAGGTGCCCGAGGGTTCGCCGGAGCGTCTCAGCGCGGCGGTAGGTCGCGAGCACGACCGTGATTTGCGGCTCGACCGTTTGGGAACGGCTCATGACGCGCCTGCGCTGACCGTTGGGCTCGTTGCCTGCGCCCAAGCCAGGCAACTCCCGAATGGAACGCGGCGGTGCGACGTCATTGGCTGGGGTCAGAAGCCGATTGACCGCATCAGGTACGACGCCAGCCCGGCGGCAGCAACACCAAGGAGGGCGGCCACCGCGTACCGAACGAGCGCCGGCAGGCGGCGCCCCCGCGCCGGGGTCGCGACCGCGTCACCACTTGGCGGCGGGGCATTTTGCCCGGCGGCCGGCGAGTTCAGCGGATCATTCATGTTGAGCCCGGGGTGCCGTTGCCGGGGTGCTCGACGCAGGGGCGCCGCGTGGAATGGCGGCACGCCCCGGGCGCGCGGGCGCGAGGAGCCTCGTGAAACCGAGGAAGTCGAACAGAAATACGAAGCCAACGGCCAGCGGCAAGCCAAGCGCAAGGGCCAGCAGCACGTGATAGACCTTGATCGGCGCGACAGGGTTCGTCGGCACCAGCGCGGGGTGCAGAACCCGCACCTCGCTGATCGGCGAGGTGGCGCGCACTGCAGCCTCCTGGTAGCCATCGTTGAGCTGGGTGAACTCGCGTTCGACAGCTGCCAGTTCCATCTTCAAGGTGTCGTAGCGGTTCTGCACGGCGGGCAGCTTGCGCAGCCGCGCAGACAGTTCGTCGGCCGTGCCCTGGAGCGCGTCCCGCTTGGCGATGAGGCTCTTGACCTCCAGGTCGTTGAACACGCGCTCGGAGGCCAGCCGCTTGAAGTCGTCTGGCGGAATGTTCTCGAAGGCGTCGCCGGCCGCCATCGGTGCAGCGCCAGCGGCGCTCGATGCGCTCAGCATGCGCTGCTTCACCTGAAGCTTGGTGTCGATCGTACTCAGCCGTGTCTTGGCGCGCGCGATGTCACTGGTCAGCCGTGACACCTCGAGCTGCAACGAAAACAGGTGCTCGGTCAGGCGGTCGCCGTCCTGCTGCACCGACGAGACGCGGTTGTCGGTCAGAAGAGTCTCGATCTCCTTGCGCCGCCGCGCGAGGTCGGCGCCCTTCTGGTCGAGCAGTACGCGCAACTGGTCGGCCCGCGAGCGCCCCGGCTGGCGGTCGAATTCGAGCAGCCAACTCGCGAGCACGCCGCTCATGTGATCGACGATGCGCGCCGCGCGGTCGGGGTAGCGGTCGCGTACCGCCAGGTTGAAGATGTATGAATCGCGGTTGGTCACCTTGACATTGCTGCGCAACTCGGCAATTGCCGATGCGACGGGCTCGTCGTCGATCAGGCGCCCGTACTTCAACAACTTCCAGGCATAGCCGCCGTATTCGCGAACCCAGTCTTTGGTGGTCTCGTACCAGACCTTGTACCAAGGCCCGGTTCGGACCTGCGCTTGCTTCTGGTCCAGGTGCAGCGCGAGCACCACGTCGCGCAGGACGGCGTCGCTGACCAGCACTTCCTGGAGCGTGGCCCCGATCACCTTGAACGGCGCCTGAGGTGCGGGCGAGCCCATGGCTTCGTTCTGCTGCGCACGAAACCGAGTCACTTCCTGAACGCGGTAAGAGATGGCGGTGCTCGACTCGTACTTCTCGGCAAATACATAGGTCAGCGCGAGCGACGTGAAGACCGCAGCCACGACGAAGACGATGATGAACCAACGTTGGTCCGACAACTCACGCTGCCAAGGCGGTGATTGCGCAACGTCGGGTCCGGATTCACGCCACGCAACAGTTTCAGTCATTCGATGGTCCGTCCGGCGGGGCCGGTCAGAAAGCTCCGCGTCGCGTCAACACCAGCCACGCGGTGATGGCAATGATTTTGAGGTCGACCACCACGGAACGCTGCCGCACATAGGCCAGGTCCCAGTCGATCTGCCCGCCGATGCACAGTGTGCCGCGGCCGTTGATGACGGCCAGCCCCGTGATGCCGGGCCGCACGGTGAACTTCTGCATCTCCTCGGCCGAGTAGTAAGGCAGGAACACCGGGCCCTCCGGCCGGGGACCGACGATGCCGATGTGCCCGCACACCACGCTCCACAAGTTCGGCAACTCGTCAACCGTGAGCCGGCGAAGCCAGCGCCCCGCTGGGGTCACGCGGGGATCGTCATCGAGCTTGTAAAAGCCCGCGCGAAATTCCTCGTGGCTGGTGTACTGGGGTGCGTAGAGCTCCGGGCAGCGCTCGCGCGCATCCACGTACATGGTGCGGAACTTGACGAACTGAAACGTCGAAGGCACCCAATACAGGCGATCCGGCTCGAACTTGCCCGTGGCGCTGACGATGTCGGTGCGCCCGGCCAGGTCTGCACCGCGCACGATCTTGCTGCGCCCGCAACGGGTCTGGAAAAACAGCGCGGGCCCCGGCGTGTCGAGCTTGATGATCACGAACTGAAGCAGGATCAACGGCAGGCTGACCACGAGTGCCAAGAGCGACACCGTCACCTCCAGCGCGCGATAGGCCCCTGCGGCCAACGGGTGATCACGCGGCGCGCTCGGGTCCACCTCGATCGCGATGAGTGCATGCCGCGCAAGGCCCGGCGCCAAAGCGGCGGGGCGCTGCACCCGATCAGGCTCGTCGGCAAGCGCGCTGCTTCTTTGCGCAGATGCATTCATGGCGCAGTCACCCGAACGGCTGGGTTCTCGTTGGTCACGCGGGTGGTCACCCAGCCCAACTGGAGCTGCACCGCGCGGGGAACGATGGCGTTGATGTATTGGTCGACGAACTGGCCGACCTGAGCGATCTGACTCTTCGGAATGTGGATCACGTCGCGAGGTTGCAGGTAGACGTCGGGCGACCTGTTCTGAAGAATCTGCTCCATGTCGACCTTGCTCACCAGCAGCGTGCCGTCGTCCTGGTTGCGGATCAGCAGAACGTTGCTCGTGTTGGCAGACACCAGCGTGCCGCCCACACGCGCCATGGCTTGCATCAGCGTGAGGTTGCCGTCGATCGGCAACATCGACGGGGTGCGAACCTCGCCGCTGAGGTAGACGCTCATTCCGGCGCTGCGTGTCAGCGTCGCGGTGACGTCGGTGTCGCCGACCACGCGCTTGTAGCGTTCGCGCACCGCGCCGGCCAGTTGTTCGGGTGTCAGGCCGGCAGCGAGCAGGTCTCCGACCAGAAGCACGGAGATGCGACCGTCAGGGCGAACCAGGGCTTCCTGGTTGAGTTGAGCGTCGAAGTAGGAGCGCAGACTGAGCGAATCACCGACTTGCAGCCGGTACGCCGCGACGACCGGTGGCACGTACAGCGCGGGCGCAACGTCAGGCGCCGGCAACGCTGGCGCCGGGTACTCGACCGGCGCAGCGCAGCCGGCCATCAACGCTGCAGACAGCGCGAACGCCGCCCCCTGGTGCAATGCCACGGTCAGATCAGGCGCGAAGTCGGGTGGCGGCTTCTTCCGTGCGGCGCCCGGCCGACTTGCGCCGTTCGGTGGCATTCCAGGCGACCGGGTTCTTGCGACGGTCGGCCCGCGCGCGGCGCTCTGCATCGGGCGACGCGCCGGCCAAAGCCAGCGGGAATTCACGCGTCACGTAGTCTTGCAAGGCCTCCCGCCACGGCCGCATGAGGTTGATGCCCAGCGCCGTCAGGTTGGCATTGAGCATCATCTCCGACACCGGCCGGGGTGCGAAATAGTTGCTTTCGAAGAAAGAAGAGTCGACCGATTTCAGGTCGATTTCGTCGTGCCCACTGATGTCGAGGATGTGGCGAGCCACGTCGTACCGCGAACCCGACCCTTCGCACACCATGTGGTAGGTGCCGTATTGGCGGCTGTCGAGCAGCTTGAACAGCGTCAGCGCGAAGTCGTGGGTGTAGGTGGGCGTGCCGAATCGGTCGTGCACGGCATGGATGACCTTCGCGCCGGAGACGATCTGGCCGAGGATGTGGTGCACGAACTTGTGGTCCTTGGCCGCTCCGCCGCCGACCATCCACCCCGCCCGCACGATGAAGTGCCGGCTGCAGTACCTGGCCGCGTGAAGCTCGCCGTCGTACTTGGTCTGGCCGTAGACCATGATCGGGTTCGGCGCGTCGGCCTCGGTGTAGAAACCTTCCTTCGTGCCATCGAAAACGCCTGCCGTGCTGATGTAGACCAGCGTCGCGCCGAACTCTTCGCACAACTTGGCCACGGCTTCGGTCGCGTCGGCATTCGTCGCCTTCGCGACGTCCGGGTGGACTTCGCAGAACTCGAGGTCGGTACACGCCGCCAGGTGCAGAACGATGGTCGGCTTCATCGACTCGAAGTGGCGGCGCAGATCGGGCGTGTCGCGCACATCGAGGTACGAGATCCAAGGCTCGTTGGTGTCCTTGTCGGTCGCCGTCACTGCAGCGAACCGTTCCGAAAAATACGGATAGACCGCATTGCCGAGCATGCCGCCTGCACCCGTGATCAATACCCGCTCAAGTTGCTTAGACATCGTCAGACCCCAAGAATGTTGAGGGCGCGCCCATGCGGGAGGCCCGTTTGCAATGCACGGAACGAATGTTGCTCTGCCCACGCCAGAGTGAGGCTGCCTCGACGATTCGCCGGGCCGGATCGTCGCATGAACCCGTTTCAGCAAGCAAGCAGCGTACCCCCCTTGGTTGAGCGCCGGTGCGCTCTTGTTTACGATTTATCATCGGCCCGTTTTTAAAATGGGGCCAGCTATAGCCCTCAAGGCGTTTGGAAAAAGGAAGTCAGAGCTTGTCGAGCGATACTGTTCTCGTGGATGCGAACGAAATGATCGCTGCTCGCGCCAGGCGCGCTTTGATCGTCGCCGAGCCGATCGTCATTCTGGGCGCTGGCATTTCCGGGCTGGCGGCTTCGCTCGCCAGTGGCGCACCCGTTTACGAAGCCGAACATCACGTGGGCGGTGTGGCTGCGTCCGACAGTCGGAATGGCTTCACCTTCGACCGCGGCATCCACATCCTTCAAACCAACCACCCCAAGGTGCAGAAGCTGCTGGACGACTCGGGCGTGCGCCTGAACGAGCGCAGCCGTCAGGCCTACATTTACTCGCACGGCACGTACACCGCGTACCCGTTCCAGGTCAACACCGCCGGCTTGCCGCTCGCGCTGCGCGTGCGCTGCGTCTGGACCTTCCTGACCCGCCGCGATGATGCCGACCCGGCGAACTACGAAGAGTGGATGAACGCCAAGCTCGGGCGCGGCTTTGCCGACACCTTCCTGGTTCCGTACAGCGAGAAGTTCTGGACCGTGCACCCGCGTGAAATGACGCACGAGTGGACCGGCAACCGCGTGCCGCAACCCACCACCTGGCAGGTGCTCCGCGGCGCGCTCTGGAGCCGGCAGACACGCATCGGCAGCAACGCCGACTTCCGCTACCCAAGCAACGCACCGGGCTACGGCGCCATCGCCGAGGCGCTTTCGACTCGGGTGTCGGCAATACACCGTGGCCACCGCGCGCAACGCCT
Organism: Rhizobacter sp.; assembly: GCA_025350965.1. Classification (GTDB taxonomy): domain Bacteria; phylum Pseudomonadota; class Gammaproteobacteria; order Burkholderiales; family Burkholderiaceae_C; genus LMDS01. The sequence continues at coordinate 4,772 of JANXWV010000097.1, read as the reverse complement.
CGACGTGGAGCGTCACACCCTGCATTTCGACAATGGCACGTCGGTCGCCTACAAGCGGTTGATCAGCACGATCCCGCTGCCCGAGCTGGTGCGTTTGTGCCCTGATGCGCCCGAAGACGTGCGCCACGCAGCGAGCTTGCTGCGCACCAACAGCATCCTCGTCGTCAACCTGGGCATCGGCCGCCCGGGTCGCAACGGCTGGCACTGGGTGCATTTCCCCGAGAAGGACCTGAGCTTCTTTCGCATCAGCTTCCCGCACAACCTCGGCGACAACGTCACGCCACCTGGCATGTCGTCGATTTCCGTCGAGGTGGCGTATTCAGTCGAGCAGCCGGTCGACCGCGAGACCATCGTGCAGCGGGTGATCGACGACCTCATCAAGGTGGGGCTGCTCGACCGCAGCGACGAGGTCGTGTTCACCAGCACGCGCGACATCCGCTACGCCTATTGCATCCACGATTTCGCCCGCAAGGACGCGGTGCGGCTGGTGCGCAGCTGGATGCTCCAGCACGATGTGGTGCCCACCGGCCGATACGGCTTCTGGAACTACTTCTGGAGCCACGAAGCCTTGATGAGCGGCTTGCAAGCCGGCGAGAAGGCCGCGAAGGAACTGCGCGGCGAGGCCATTCCCGACGAGAGCTGGGCCGACAGTGCATGAGTTCGCGGCCAGCGCACAGCGCTACCGCGATGTCCGCTTCTGCCCGAAGTGCGGGTGCGCCTATCGCCCCGAAGACTTCGACGCCAGCGCTTGCGTCTACATCTGCGGTGCCTGCCGCTTCGACTTCTTCCAGAACCCGTTGCCGGCCGCCGTGACGGTGCTGGCCCACCCGGACCACGCCGACCGGGTGCTGATGCTGCGCCGACGCACCGAGCCGCACATCGGCCGCTGGTGCCTGCCGGGCGGCTTTCTGACCTACGGCGAAACGGCCGAAGCGGCAGCGCGCCGCGAACTGCTCGAAGAGGCCGGCTTCAACGCCGACATCGGCGCAGTGCTGTATGTCGGCCTGATCGACTACAGCTACCGTGGCCGGCAACTGTGTGTGCTCGAGCTGAGCTTTCACGCCACCTTGCGCGGCGCGCTGCCGGCATGCGGCCACGTGACCGCCGAGGCCCTGGAGATCGACTTCCTGAGCGTCGACGCACTGATCGCCGCCCCCGAAACCCTGGCTTTTGTCGAACACGTGCAGGTATTGCAGGCGTTCAAGGCCCACGCACGGGTCGCTTGATGCGCGGGCACTGGCGCTAACATCGTGTGCCGTTTTCGCACCCGCATGGCGCGAAAGTAGCGCTCCAACTTTGGCAGGGTCAGCAGCGCCGTGATTGCAACTTCATCCCCCACGCCCACCCTGCCCGCCACGCTCGAATGGCGCGACGACAGCTTGCATCTGCTCGATCAGACGCGGCTGCCCTTGCACAGCGTGTCCGAGCGGCAAGGCTCCGCCGAGCAGGTTTGGGCCTCGATCCGCGCACTCAAGGTGCGCGGCGCGCCGGCCATTGGTGTGGCGGGCGCCTACGGCTTGTGCGTCGCGATGCAAGGCAGCCGCTCCGGCACGGGCGCCGCGTTTCGCGCCCGGTTGCTTGAGCAGGCCGCCTACCTCAACTCAGCCCGGCCCACGGCCGTGAACCTGTCGTGGGCATTGCAGCGCCTGGTCGATCATGTGGCACGTTCGGCGACCAGCGACGCCAGCGAGTTGTACCTCGACCTGGTGCGCGAGGCCGAGCGCATTCACGCCGAGGACGTGGCGCTTTGCGACGGTATCGGCACGCACGGCGCGCCGCTCATCCACCCGGGCTGCGGCGTGCTGACCCACTGCAACGCGGGTGCACTGGCCACCACCGGCATCGGCACCGCCACCGCGCCCATGTACAAGGCCCACGCGGCGGGCACGCCGTTTCGCGTGTTTGCCGACGAGACCCGGCCGCTGCTCCAAGGCGCCCGGCTCACGGCGTTCGAGCTGCAGTGCGCAGGCATCGACGTGACGCTGATCACCGACAACATGGCCGCCACCATCATGCAGAGCGGCCATGTCGACCTGGTGATCGTCGGCACCGACCGGGTCGCGGCGAACGGTGACTTCGCGAACAAGATCGGCACGCTCGGCGTGGCCATCCTCGCGAAGCACTTCGGCATCCCGCTGTACGTGGCGTGCCCATCGTCCACGCTCGACTTCGCGACTCCGACCGGCGCCGGCATCGTGATCGAAGAGCGCGAGGCCGACGAGGTCACGGGCTTCGGCACCTACCGCAGCGCGCCGCACTTCATTGCCACCCGCAACCCGGCATTCGACGTGACACCACACGCGCTCGTCAGCGGCTTCATCACCGAGCGCGGCATCATCAGCGCGCCGTTCGCCGACAACCTGTCGGCCGCCTTCCAGCGCAGCGCGCCGAGCCGCCCATGAAGAACCACTGGTCTGCCGACGAAGCCTCGGAATACACGCTGCGCTACGGCGCACAAGGCTTCGCATCTGACATGGCGCTGCGCGTCTACACCTCGCGCCTGCTCGGCCGCGAGCCGGCGTTGGTGCTGCATGGCGGTGGCAACACCTCCGTCAAGACGAGCGTTGCCGACATGGCAGGCGATGCCGTCGAGGTGCTGTGCGTCAAGGGCTCGGGCTGGGACCTCGCCGAGATCGAACCCGCCGGCCTGCCTGCGGTGCGGCTGGCCCCGCTGCGCCGCCTGCTCGCACTCGACCGCCTGTCCGACGAAGACATGGTCAACGCGCAGCGCTGCAACCTGCTCGACGCGAGCGCGCCCAACCCATCGGTCGAGACGCTGCTGCACGCCGTGCTGCCGCACAAGTTCATCGACCACACGCACGCGAACGCGGTGCTCGCGCTGTCCGACCAAGCCCAGGGCCGGGCGATCTGCGCCGAGTTGTTCGGCGACACGATGGCCATCGTCGACTACGTGATGCCCGGGTTCAGCCTGGCCAAGGCCGTGGCGCAGGCGTTCGCGCTACAGCCGCACGTGCAGGGCCTGATCCTTCACAAGCACGGCATCTTCACCTTCGGCGACAGCGCCGAAGAGTCGTACGAACGGATGATCCGCATGGTGACGCTGGCCGAGGGCCGCATCGCGCGCAGCCGCGTGGCGACTGCACCTGCCACCCCACCCACGAACGCCCCCGCGACCCCGCCCGCGCCGGCCACGGCTGCAGCAGCCGACGTGCTGCCGCTGCTGCGCGGCGCCTGTGCCGCCGCACTCGGCGACGGGCGATTTCGCCGCATGGTCGCCACGCTGCGCAACGGCCCGGTAGCGCTCGCCTTCTGCAACCGCGCCGATCTGGCGCAAGCCGCGTGGACGGGCGTCATCACGCCCGACCACAACATCCGCATCAAGAACCGGCCACTGGTGCTGGCCCGGCCCACAGCCGGTGGGCTGGATGCGTTCCGCGCCGATGTCGAGCAGCGGCTGCAGGCCTACGCCGCCGGCTACGCGGCCTACTTCGAGCGCCACAACGCGCGCGTGGGCGGCACCCGCAAGACGCTCGACGCCACACCGCGCGTGCTGCTCGTGCCCGGCGTGGGGGTGGTGGCACTCGGCAAATCGAAGGCCGATGCCGACATCGCGGCCGACCTGGCTGACGCCACCATCGACACGCTGGTCGCGGCCGAGGCCGTGGGCCGCTTCGAGCCGCTGCCCGAGGCCGACCTGTTCGACATGGAGTACTGGTCGCTCGAACAGGCCAAGCTCGGCAAGGGCGCCGAGGCGCCGCTGGCCCGGCAGGTCGTGCTGGTCACCGGCGGGGCCGGTGCCATCGGCGCGGCCACCGCGAAAGCATTTGCGCGCCAAGGCGCCGAGGTGGTGGTGCTCGACCTCGACACCGCCGCCGCGCAACGCACCGCGAAAGTGTGCGGCGCGCGCGCCCTCGGCTTGGGCTGCGACGTGACCGACCCGCAGGCCGTGCGCGCGGCATTCGACGCTGCCTGCTTGCGATTCGGCGGCATCGACATCGTGGTCTCGAATGCCGGCGCGGCCTGGGAAGGCGCTATCGCGACCCTGCCCGACGCTGTGCTGCGGCGCAGCTTCGAGCTCAACTTCTTCGCGCACCAGTGCGTCGCACAGAACGCGGTGCGGGTGATGCGCGCGCAGGGCAGCGGCGGCGCATTGCTGTTCAACGCCTCGAAGCAGGCCATCAACCCGGGCGCCGGCTTCGGCGCGTACGGCGCGCCGAAAGCCGCAACGCTGCTGCTGGCGCGGCAATACGCGCTCGAGCACGGCGGCGACGGCATCCGCGTCAACGCGGTCAACGCCGACCGCATTCGCAGCGGCCTTCTGAACGACGAGATGATCGCGTCGCGGTCGGTCGCGCGCGGCTTGTCGCAGCACGACTACATGCGCGGCAACCTGCTGCGCGAAGAGGTCGGTGCCGACGATGTAGCGCAAGCTTTCGTGCACCAGGCCCTGGCGATGAAGACCACCGGCGGCGTGACGACCGTGGACGGCGGCAACATCGCGGCCGCCCTGCGCTAAGCAGCGCGTTCAGCGGGCGCCCTGCCGGGTCAAGCAGGGCGGGCCGCCCCGATGGCTGCGCCTTCCCGGCCCACCGATGACCTGAAGAACCCCACCCCGCGCCCAGCGCGCAAAAGCCCGCTGGCTTGCGCCAGGGCGGGGCGCCGCTGTGCACGCGATGCGGGAAAACGCTGATGCCCGGGGCGGTTCATTGAACCACAATTCGGTGCGTCTGTACCGTATAGCGGTTTGTGTCTTTCCCAAGGAGCCCCCCCATGATCAATGTTCGCGGCACGCTTTACGAGGAAAACCTCAA
>JANXWV010000048.1 GCA_025350965.1 Rhizobacter sp. | reverse complement strand
CAGTGGATGAAGGACAACACGCCCGACGTGATCTTCCTCGTCTTCAACGACCACGCCACCGCGTTCAGCCTCGAGATGATCCCGACCTTCGCGATCGGCTGCGCGGCCGAGTACGCGCCGGCAGACGAAGGCTGGGGCCCGCGCCCGGTGCCCCAGGTGATCGGCCACCCCGACCTCGCCGCCCACATCGCGCAGAGCGTGATCCAGAGCGACTTCGACCTGACCATCGTGAACAAGATGGACGTGGACCACGGCCTGACCGTGCCGCTCTCGCTGATGTGCGGCCAGCCGCCCGCTGACCACTTCGCTTGGCCCTGCCCGGTGATCCCGTTCGCGGTGAACGTGGTGCAGTACCCGGTGCCGAGCGGCCTGCGCTGCTACCACCTCGGCCGCGCCATCGCCAAGGCCGTCAACAGCTACGACCAGCCGCTGAAGGTGCAAATCTGGGGCACGGGCGGCATGAGCCACCAGCTGCAGGGGCCGCGCGCCGGGCTCATCAACCGCGAGTTCGACAACGCGTTTCTCGACCGCCTCATCACCGAGCCGAAGGCGCTGGCCGCCACGCCGCACATCGACTACGTGCGCGAGGCCGGCTCGGAGGGCATCGAACTCGTGATGTGGTTCATCGCGCGTGGCGCGATGGCCGATGCCGAAGGCGGCGCCGCACCCACGCTCAAGCACCGCTTCTATCACGTGCCCGCTTCGAACACGGCGATCGGCCACCTCATTCTGGAGAACAACTGACATGCTCAACGCACACGGCAACAAGCCCATCCGGGTCGCCCTCGCGGGCGCCGGCGCCTTCGGCATCAAGCACCTCGACGGCATCAAGAACATCGACGGCGTCGAGGTCGTCTCGCTCGTGAGCCGCGACCTCGGCAAGACGCAAGAGGTGGCCGACAAATACGGCATCGGGCACGTCACCACCGACCTGGCCGATTCGCTCGCGCTGCCCGAGGTCGACGCGGTGATCCTGTGCACGCCCACGCAGATGCACGCGGCGCAGAGCATCGCCTGCCTGAAAGCGGGCAAGCATGTGCAGGTCGAGATCCCGCTGGCCGATTCGCTGGCCGATGCGCAGGGCGTGCTGGCGGCGCAATCGGGCTTCGGGCTGGTGGCCATGTGCGGCCACACGCGGCGCTTCAACCCGAGCCACCAGTACGTACACAAAGAGATCGTGGGCGGCCGCTTCAACATCCAGCAGATGGATGTGCAGACCTACTTCTTCCGCCGCACCAACATGAATGCGCTCGGCCAGGCGCGCAGCTGGACCGACCACCTGCTGTGGCACCACGCGGCGCACACGGTCGACCTGTTCGCCTACCAGTGCGGCAGCAAAATCGTGCGCGCGAACGCCGTACAGGGCCCGATCCACCCGGTGCTCGGCATCGCGATGGACATGAGCCTCCAGCTCAAGGCCGAAAGCGGCGCGATCTGCACGCTGAGCCTGTCGTTCAACAACGACGGGCCGCTCGGCACGTTCTTCCGCTACATCGGCGACACGGCGACCTACATTGCCCGCTACGACGACCTGTTCAACGGCAAGGACGAGAAGATCGATGTGTCGAAGGTCGATGTGTCGATGAACGGCATCGAGCTGCAGGACCGCGAGTTCTTTAGCGCCATCCGCGAAGGCCGCGAGCCGAACTCGAGCGTGGCCGGCGTGCTCGACTGCTACCGCGTGCTGCACGAGTTGGAGCAACAGTTGAATGCGGGTTGAAGCGCGCTTGAAGTGCGGCTTGAAAGTCGGCGCGAAGGACTGCTTGAAGGACCATTCATGAAGCAACGCCGGATCGGCCCGTTCCAGGTCGGCGCCATCGGCCTGGGCTGCATGAACCTGAGCCATGCGTACGGCGCGCCGCCCTCGTTCGAAGACGCGCGCGCGTTGCTGCACCGCGCGCTCGACCTCGGCTGCACGCTGTTCGACACGGCCACGCTGTACGGCTTCGGCGCGAACGAGGAACTCGTCGGCAAGGTGCTCGCACCGCACCGCGCGAAGTTCACGCTCGCCAGCAAGTGCGGGGTCCAGGGCGTGCAGTTCGAAGGTGGTATCAAGCGCGTGATCGACGGCCGCCCGGCGACGCTGAAGGCCACGTGCGAAGACAGCCTGCGCCGCCTGCAGATCGATGTGATTGACCTGTACTACCTGCACCGCTGGGACAAGCAGGTGCCGATCGAAGACTCGGTCGGCGCGCTGGCCGAACTGAAGCGCGAGGGCAAGATCCGCGCGATCGGCCTGTCGGAGGTCTCGGCCGCCACATTGCGGCGCGCCCACGCGGTGCACCCGATCGCTGCGCTCCAGACCGAGTACTCGCTCTGGACGCGCAACTCCGAGATCGCGGTGCTCGATGCCTGCCGCGAACTCGGCGCCGCGTTCGTCGCGTTCAGCCCGGTGGCGCGCGGCTTCCTCACCGGCACCCTGCGCGACGTGAGCGGCTTCGGGGCCAAAGACATTCGCCGTGCGATGCCGCGCTTCGAGCCGGCCACGTATGCCGCGAACCTGGCGCTGCTCGACGGCTTTGCCAGCGTGGCGCGCGAGGCCGGCTGCACACCGGCACAGCTCGCGCTCGCGTGGCTGCTGGCGCGTGGCGAGCATGTGATCCCGATTCCTGGCACGACGCGCATCGATCACCTGGAAGAGAACTTCGGCGCCGACGCGGTGGTGCTCGCGCCGGCGCTGCTGCAGCAGCTCGATGCGCTCATCAACCAGCACACCGTGGTGGGTGCGCGCTACAACCCGGCCAATCAGGTCGAGGTCGATACCGAGGAGTTCGCATGAGTTTGCTGCCACGTCGCAAGGTGCTTGCCGCGCTGCCGATGCTCGCGCTGCTGCCCCACGTGGCACGCGCGCAAGCCAAGTTTCCCGACAAGCCGATCACGCTGATCGTGCCGTTCGCGCCCGGTGGCGTGGCCGACATCACGGCGCGCAGCGTCGGGCAGGCGATGAGCCAGTCGCTCGGCCAGCCGGTCGTCATCGACAACCGGCCCGGCGCTGGCGGTATCGTCGCCACGCAAGCGGTGCTGCAGGCGGTGCCCGACGGCCACACGCTGCTGCTCGTGAGCAACGCCACGGCCGTGAGCGTGCACCTGTTCAAGAAGCTGCCGTACGACGTGACGAAAGACCTGACGCCGATCAGCACGCTCGGCTTCTTCGAGCTCGGCCTGGCGGTGCGCGCCGATTCGCGCTTCAAGACGCTGAAGGAGCTGGTGGCGTTCGGCCGCGCCAACCCCGGCAAGCTGACGTTCGGCACCATCGCGGTGGGCAGCACGCAGCACCTGTCGGCGGAGTTGTTCAAGGCGCGCGCCGGCATCGATGCGGTGGTGGTGCCGTACAAGGGTTCGCCGGCCGTCATCAACGCGTTGCGTGCGGGCGAGATCGACGTGGGCTTCGAGATCCTGAGCCCGCTGCTGCCCCAGCTCTCGGCCAAGGTGATCCGCACACTCGCCGTCACCGGGCCGGAGCGCTTCTCGCTGCTGCCCGACGTGCCGACGGTGCAGGAGCAGGGCGTGTTGAACTACACCGTCTACAGCTGGAATGCGCTGGCCGCGCCGGCCAGCACACCGGCTGCGGCCATCGAGCGCCTGCGCCGCGCAGCTCGAGAGGCGTTAGCGCAACCGGCCGTGCGCGATAAGCTGCGTGACCTGGGTGTCACCGCCAAGGCGGGCTCGCCAGGCGAGCTGGCGGCGCTGCTGTCCGCCGAGATCAAGCACTGGGGCGAGGTGGTGCGGGCCGCGAAGATCGAGGCGGAGTGAAATTCGCCCTCACCCCAGCCCTCTCCCAGAGGGAGAGGGAGCAAGACTCCCAGAGGGAGAGGGAGCAAGACTCCCAGAGGGAGAGGGAGCACGGCGGCGCCTCTGCCAGGGGGCGAGGGGGCTGGGCTCCGGTCACTCGGCCGACAACTTGCGCTCCTTGATCAGCGCATGCCAGAACGTCGTTTCCTTCTTCACGAACGCGCCGAGCGTCGGTCCGTCGCTGGGCACCACCTCGAGGCCGAAGTCTTCGAGGCGGGCTTTCACGTCGGGCGTGGTGATGGCCTTGGTCATCTCGGCCGTGAGGCGCGCCACGATCTCGGGCGGCGTGCCCTTGGGCACGAACAAGGCCTGCCAGGCCGATACGTCGAAGCCCTTGACACCGACCTCGTCCAGCGTGGGCACATCGGGCAGCGAGGGGATGCGCTTGGGCGACATCACCGCCAGCGCCTTGACCTTGCCCGACTTGATCTGCGGCAGGCCGGCGGCGGTGTCGAGCACCATCATCGGCACCTGCCCGCCGATCACGTCTTGCACAGCCATCGCGGTGCCACGGTAGGGCACGTGGACGACGAAGGTGTTGGTGCGGTCCTTGAACAACTCCATTGCCAGGTGGTGCGGGCTGCCCACGCCAGGCGAGGCGTAGCTGTACTTGCCGGGGTTCTTCTTCAGTTCGTCGATGAGCTGCTTCGCGCTCGTAAAGCCGGCGTTCGGGTTCACCGCCAGGATGAGCGGGAAGCGCGCCATGAAGCCGATCGGCACCAGCTCGGCCGGGTCGTACGGCACCTTTTTGTACATCGCGGTGTGGAACACCATGGCGCCGTTGTCGCCGGTGACGATGGTGTAACCGTCGGGCGGCGACTTGGCGGCGTTGTCGGTGCCGATCATGCCGGCCGCGCCGGGGCGGTTGTCGATGATGATGGTCTGGCCGAGCTGCTTGCCGAGCTGCGGCGCGAGCTGGCGCGCGAGGAAGTCGGAGCCGCCGCCGGCCGGGTAGGCCACCACCCAGCGCACCGGCTTGGTCGGCCATGCCTGGGCTTGCGCGGGGCCCGGCAGCCCGCTTGCGGCCAGCACTGCAGCACTGCAAATGACGAAGTTCGCGCGCAACGACAGTGCGCGCCGCAGGGCAGATCGGAAGGTCATCGTGAGGCCTCTGGCAACAGGGTGGTGCGAGGGATCTTAGCGAAGCCACGGCGCGCGCGGAGGGCCATGCCCATGGTCGAGCCGTGGCGCTGGCCGCTTCGTTACACTGCGGCCGCGCAAACGATCCCTGCACACACCATGGCCGGCCTGACTCCCAACACCCCGCAGCCGACGTCGATCACCGCGCACCAGCACTCACGCGTGCTCGAAGTGGGGTTCGCCGATGGCGCGTTGTTTCGCATTCCTTTCGAGCTGATGCGCGTGTTCTCGCCCTCGGCCGAGGTGCAGGGTCACGGCCCGGGGCAAGAGGTGCTGCAGACCGGGAAGCGCGGAGTAGCGCTCACGGCGCTCGACCAGGTCGGAAACTATGCGGTGCAGCCGCGCTTCACCGACGGCCACGACACCGGCATCTTCTCGTGGGACTACCTGTACTTTCTGGGCTCTCAGCAAGAGCAGCTCTGGCAACGTTACGAAGAGAGCCTCGCTGCGGCCGGCGTTGACCGCGACGCGCCGATGGGCGGCGTTGACAACAGCGCGCCGCAAGGTTCCTGCGGCCATTCGCATTGATCGGAGCCTTGTCATGAGCGACACCCATTTCGGTTTCCAGACGCTCGACGAGGCCCAGAAGGCGAGCCGTGTGCGCGGCGTGTTCGACTCCGTCGCGCCCAAGTACGACGTCATGAACGATCTGATGTCGATGGGCTTGCACCGGGCCTGGAAGGCCTACACCGTGGCGGTGGCGAACCTTCGCCCAGGCCAGGCGGTGCTCGACATCGCCGGCGGTACCGGCGACCTGGCCCGCGCGTTTGCACGCAAGGTCGGGCCCACTGGCACCGTGGTTCATACCGACATCAACGAGGCGATGCTGCGCCAGGGCCGCGACCGGCTGATCGACGAAGGTCTGGTGCTGCCGACGCTCTTGTGCGACGGCGAGAAATTGCCCTTCGCAACGGCGAGCTTCGACCTGGTCAGCGTCGCCTTTGGTTTGCGCAACATGACCCGCAAAGAGGCCGCGCTGGCCGAGATGATGCGCGTTCTCAAGCCCGGAGGGCGCTTGCTGGTGCTCGAGTTCTCGAAGGTCGCCGAGCCGCTTCAAAAGGTCTACGACTGGTACTCGTTCAAGGTGCTGCCGCGCATCGGGCAACTGGTTGCACACGATGGCGACAGCTACCGCTATCTGGCGGAGTCGATCCGCATGCACCCGGGGCAGGCCCAGCTCAAGGCGATGATGCGCGACGCGGGCTTCGGGCATGTCGACGTGCACAACTTGAGCGCCGGCGTCGTGGCGTTGCACGTGGGCATCAAATGTTGATGGGCGTCGTTCCCATGCTCGGCGTGGGCGTGGCGTGGTGGCAGCGCTCGGGTGCACTCAGGGGCAAAGCGCCACGTTCCGCGAGCGCACGGCACGTGCACCGGCCGACCGAACTAGACGACGAGCGCCTGCTCGCCGAACTGGGCCGACGCTTCGTCGAGCTCCAGGCAGCCTGGGATGCATGCGATGTTCCAGCGCTGCGTGAAATGACCACCGAGCCGATGTTGCGGGAGTTGTGCCTGCAGTTCCCTGCCCCGAGCGAGCGCGCAAACTCTACTCAGGTGCTGACGCTTCAGTCCGAAATGATCGGTTTCGACCGCTTGCCGTCGGGCTGTGTGGCGAGCGTGGCGTTCTCCGGGTTGATGCGGGAATGTGCCGAGGTTGGCGCCTCTCCCTTTCGGGAACTGTGGATGCTGACGCGCTCCAACGCCGACGGGGCCGCCTGGAGGCTGGCGCGGCAACAAACTCTGTTGTAGGCCGGGGCGAAATGCGGCGGCGTGTTGCCGTGGCATGAGGCGCTAACTTCTTCACGGACGCGGGTCTGTTCGAGGCGGTTCGGCACCCACTTAGGGGTTGCTGGGCTGTCATGCTTCACAAGTACACTCATGCAGCCTTGCGTTGTGGGCGCTCACCGAGCGGCGCGCCGCATGAATACACGGTTCGCGACGCTTCCTTCAGCGTTTTCGCGCATCAAATCTGACGTGTTGGGGAGTGATTTTCGAATGGTCTCAAGAACTCGTGCCTTGCAAGCTTTCGGCAACCGCGCAAGCGTGATGCAAGTCGTTGTGGTCAGCGTCGCATCGCTGGTGCTGCTGGCGGGTTGCGGCGACAAGAAGAAAGACAAAGACAAGCCCGCTTCGCAAACGGCGGCGAAGGTCAACAAGGAAGAAATCACCGTTCACCAGATCAACTATGTTCTGCAGCAGCAGCGCGGTCTGGCGCCCGAACAGGCAGCGTCCGCCAGCAAGCAGATCCTCGAACGCCTGGTAGACCAGGAACTTGCGCTGCAAAAGGCGCAGGACCAGAAGCTCGACCGCGAGCCGCGCGTCGTTCAGCAACTCGACGCCGCGCGCCGCGAGATCATCGCCCGCGCCTACGTCGAGAAAATCGGCGGCGGTGCACCGAAACCCAGCCCGGCAGAAATCAAGGTCTACTACGACGCGCACCCCGCGCTTTTCAAGGAACGTCGGGTCTATAACCTGCAAGAGCTCAGCATCGAGGCCACGCCAGCCCAGATTCCCGTATTGCAAGCCAAACTCACTGCGGCGAAAGACATTCCCGATTTCGTTGCATACCTCAAGGCAAGCGACTTCAAGTACGGCGCCAACCAGGCGGTTCGCGCCGCCGAGCAGTTGCCACTGGCGAGCCTCGACAAATTCGCCAGCATGAAAGACGGTCAGACGATCTTCAACGTGGTCGGCAAAGGTGTGCAGATCGTGGTCCTGGCCGGCTCGCGCAGCCAGCCCATCGACGAAGCCCGCGCCACGCCGGCGATCGAGCAGTTCTTGCTCAACGAGCGCAAGCGCAAGGTCGTCGAAGACGATCTGAAAGCATTGCGTGCGGCCGCCAAGGTCGAGTACGTGGGCGAATACGCCAAGGGTGGCGCGCGCGAGGTCACGCCGCCTGCGCCTGCGGCCTCCGAAGCTGCGCCGCTCACGTCGATCGCGCCTGCCATGCCTGCGGGGTCGATCCCTTCCGCTGCGCCGCAGGTCGAGGTCGAGCCGATCAACACTGCACCGGCATCCGCACCCACGACCGGCATTCTGGAAAAAGGAATGAAGGGTTTCAAATGACGAGCTTGGCACCGCGCACGACCATCAGTGCCGTGCGGACTGCCTTGCCTGTGTTGGCCACTGGCGGCTCGACCTCAACGAAAACCTGAAACACCATGCGCCCATTGCTTCGAATCATCTTCTTCGCGTTCAGCTTGTACGGCATGGCGTTCGCACAGAACGCACCCAGTGGGGCCAAGCCCGAGGCGGTGCTCGGTGTTGGCGACATCATCCGGATCACCGTCTATCAAAACCCGGATCTGACGGTCGAATCTGCGCGCATCTCTGAACTCGGCGAGATCAACTTCCCGTTGATCGGCAAGGTCAATCTCGGTGGCGTCACCGCCACGGCCGGCGAGCAGAAGATCGCCAAGATGCTGCGCGACGGCGGGTTCGTGCTGCGGCCTCAAGTGACCATTCAGGTGGGGACCATCCGCAGCAGTGTCATCTCCATCCTCGGTCAGGTGTCGAAGCCGGGCCGTTACCCGATCGAAAGCGTCGGCTCCAAGGTGTCCGAAATGATCGCGGCCACCGGTGGTGTGGTTCCTGGTGGTGCCGACACCGTCACCTTGGTTGGCACGCGCAACGGCCGCGCCATCAAGCTCGACATCGACCTGCCTGCGATCCTGCAGTCGGGCAAGGCTGAGCTCGACGTCATCGTTGAGAACGGCGACATCCTGTACGTCGACCGCGCACCCACTGGCTACATCTACGGCGAAGTGCAGCGCCCTGGGCAGTTCAGGCTCGAGCGCGGCATGACACTGCTGCAGGTGCTGGCACAAAGCGGCGGGCTGACGGCGCGCGGCACTGCCCGCGGGATCAAGGTTCACCGGCGTGATGCGGCGGGCACGGTCAGCGTGATCGACCTCCAGATGAACGAACCCGTTGTGCGCGACGACGTGATCTACGTCAAGGAATCCCTCTTCTGAGGCCGCTCCCATGTCCATCAAACAGTTTCTGCGGATCGTCTGGGCCCGAAAGTGGATCGTTCTGTCTTTGCTCGTTGTCGTCTCCATTGCCGGCATCGTGACGACATTGCTGCTGCCCAAGCTGTACACCGCCGAGGCCGCGATGGTGGTCGAAATGCGCGTGGATCCGGTTCTCGGCGCGTTGGCCCCGGCCTTGGCTGCGCCGAGCTACATGGCGACCCAGATTGACATCCTGAAAAGCGAGCGCGTGGCGGCGCGGGTCGTCAAGATGCTCGGTGTCGAACGGTCGCCCCCGGCAGTGGCGCAGTGGCGCGAAGAGACCAACGCGAAGATCCCGTTGGAACGCTACTTTGCCAACCTGCTGCAGCGCGGCCTGCAGGTCGAGCCATCGCGCGGCAGCAACGTCATCAACATCATGTTCTCGGCACGCGAGCCGGTGTTCGCGCAAGCTGCGGCGAACGCCTTCGCACAGGCCTACATGGACGTGTCGGTTGAGTTGCGCGTTGCGCCGGCGCGCCAGTCGGCCGCATTCATGGACGACCAGACCAAAGTCGCGCGGGGCAAGCTCGAGACTGCGCAGGAACGCCTGTCGAAGTTCCAGCAGGACAAGGGCATTCTCATCACCGACGACAAGTTCGACCAGGAAAGCGCCAAGTACGCTGCCTTGTCCACTCAGCTCAATACGGCACAGGCGGAACTCGTCGATGCCCAGACGCGGGTGCGCAACTCGGGGGGCGAGTCGTCGCCCGACATTCTGTACAACCCGGCCGTCTCGGGCCTCAAGTCACAGCTGGCCACGGCAGAAACCCGCTTGACCGAGATCAGCGCGGTGGTCGGCAAGAATCACCCCGCGCGCATCCAGCTCGAAGCGCAGATCGGCGAGATCAAGGCCCAGATCGCGGCTGAAACGCGTCGTGTTTCGAGCGGCACCTCGACCATCAACCGTGGCGTCTCGCAGAAGGTTGCGGAGCTCAAGGCGCAGGTCGACGCTCAGAAGAAGCGCTTGATGGACCTTCGTGCCGACAGGGATCAGGCCTCTTTCTTCATCCGCGATCTGAACACCGCCCAACGCGACTTCGACGTGGTCAGTTCCCGCGTCAGCCAATTCAGCCTGGAGAGCCAGAACAACCAATCCAACACACGCCTGCTCAGCCCTGCAGTCGAGCCGCTGGAGCCGTCGCGTCCCAAGATCTTGACCGGTGTCGTGGGCTCCATCGTCGGTGGCCTGCTCATCGGAATGCTCGGAGCACTGGGCTGGGAACTGCGCGACCGCCGCGTTCGCGATACCGAGGACCTGTTCGTCGTTCCCGGCGTACCGGTTCTTGGTGTTCTTCGTCCTGAAGGCTCGAAGCTTCCTGTGTTCCGCCGCTTGTTGCAGGGCGGCCCGGCGCTCGCAGGCGCGAGGCCGATGCTGGCAGGGCCGGGAGTTCGATCATGAAGATGACCGTGTCGATGCTGTCCGGGGCGCCCCGGGTCAGCCGCTCTCTCGGCGGCATCCTGATCGACAGCGGGCTGCTCAAGCCGGAGGACGCAGAGCGCGTGCTGTTGCTGCAAAAGGAACAGAACCTGCGCTTTGGCGACGCCGCAGTGCGGTTGGGCCTGTTGAGCGAATCGGACATTCAATACGCGCTGTCCCGGCAGTTCGCCTATGCCTACCTGCGCAAGACGCCGGGCGACAAGAAGCCTGTGAGCGATGAACTGGTGGCGGCCTATCAACCGTTCAGCCCACGGGTCGAGCAGCTTCGGGCCATTCGAAGCCAGCTGATGCTGCGTTGGTTCGACAAGGCCGATCAACGCCAGGTGCTCACTGTCGTCGGTGCCGAGCGCGGCGAAGGGCGCAGCTACCTGGCCGCCAACCTCGCCGTCGTGTTCTCGCAATTGGGCGAGCGCACCTTGCTGGTCGATGCCGACCTGCGGCACCCACGCCAGCACGAACTGTTCTACCTCGAAAACAAGGTCGGGTTCTCCACGGTGCTGTCGGGCCGTTCACGTGAAGAATCGATCGTGCGCATTCCCGACTTGGCGGGTCTTTGCGTGTTGCCAGCGGGCCCGGTGCCACCGAACCCGCTTGAGTTGCTGAACCGGCTGAATTTCGACGAGTTCATGATCCAGGTGAAGTCGACCTTTGACGTCATCATCATCGACACGCCCGCCATGGCGGTCGGCGAAGACGCCGCGATGATCGCAGTTCGCACCGGGGCGGCACTGGCCGTCGCACGCAGCGGTGAGACCAAGGTGGCTGCATTCACCGACCTTGTCCAGGGCTTGATGAACGCCGGCGTCAGCGTGGTGGGCTCGGTACTGAACGAAGTCAAACGCGAGAAAGTGAAGAACTGACGTGAGCAGCGTTCTCCCCTCGTCCTCCGCACATCCGTTCGGCGCGCGCACTGCGCTGGTGCCTTGGCTGATCGCGCTCGCGGGTTTCGCGGCCATGTATGTGCCTGTGTACTGGTGGGCCGCCGGCGAAATCTGGCAGAGCGAAGACCACGGTCACGGGCCGATCATTCTGGCCGTGCTGGTGTGGCTGTTCTGGGGTTTGCGCAGCGAGATCGCCGCCGCACCCACCGCGCCCGCACCCGCGCTGGGGTGGTTGCTGTTCGGCATGGGGCTGTTTGCGTATTTCGTCGGCCGCGTGTTCGGTATTTCGATCATGGAGTTCGGCTCGCAGCCGCTGGTGGTGGCCGGCGCCTTGCTGCTGATGAAGGGCCCGGCTGCGCTGCGTCTCGCGTGGTTCCCGGTGATCTATTTCGTATTCATGATCCCGCTGCCAAGCATCATTGTCGACGCCATCACCGGGTCGTTGAAGCAGTGGATCGCCAGCATCGTGGAGTCACTGCTTTATCTGATCGGCTACCCCATCGCCCGCACGGGCGTGATCCTGTCGATCGGGCCGTACCAATTGCAGGTGGCTGACGCTTGTTCGGGCCTGCACTCGATGTTCAGCCTGTCGGCTCTCGGCACCCTGTTCATGTACATGATGGGGCGCAAGAGCCGCTTGCACATGGGCATCATGCTGGCGTCGATTCTCCCCATCGCGTTCGTCGCCAACATCATCCGCGTGATCACGCTCGTGCTCGTCACCTACTACCTGGGCGACGAAGCCGGGCAAGGCTTCCTGCACGGCGCTGCCGGCATGGTGTTGATGCTCGTTGCGCTGGTGTGCTTCTTTGCGCTCGACAAGTTACTCGACTCGCTCTTGCAGCCGGCCCGCAAGGCGGGCTGACGGCGCCTGCGGCCCCCTACCGGGCCTCGATCAACTCGTCGGCGCTCCCGGCGTCGTCAAGCCGCTCAACTGCTTGCGCGCCACCGGCGGCACGGCCGACAACAACTGTGCCGTGAACTGTTGCTGCATGTCGTAAGCGCGTTTGGTGTCGTTGTCGATAGAGGAGATTCGGAACAACAGCCCGTCGGGAATCTGACCCGTCAGGCCGAGCCGGATTTCCGCGATGCGTTTGTCCATCGTGCTTTGAATCACCTGGTCGCCAACGGTCAACCAGTAAGTGATCGGCTCGTTCCGTGTGCCCAGGCTGGTGTTCAGCCGACGCACTTCGATATTGCCGAAGTCGGTGCGCAGGGTGCCGTCGGTCAGGCCGTTCAACTTGAAGCCCTGCGCGGGGTAGCACACCTCCGGCCGGTGAGCCTGCAGGCCGCCGCGCTGGTCGTCCCCATACGCCATCGAGAGCATGATCCGATAGCCCTGCTTGTTGACATAGGTGCGCGTCAGGATCTGGCTGTAAAGCTTGTCGAGCAGTTCCTTGGTCTGCGGGTTCACGACACTGACGTTCTGATCCGGCAGTTCCGTCCACTCACCGAAGCCCTTGGGCACGATGGTCTCCAACTGAATGCCCTTGCCTTTGTCGACGGCCCGTGCGCTCGGCCGTGCGGCCATGCCGCCAACCGACACGGCGCACATCAGCACGCTGAGCGTGATGGCGATGGAAGTGGTTTTCATGAGGATCCCCTGCGATGACACGCAACAAGCAGATTGTGCTTCGACGCTCCGCACACGTCATTCAAAAAACCTTCGCGGGCGTGCGGTTTGCGCCAGTTTCCAGCTGCATTCAACCCCTGAACACCGCGCAATCCGGGCCTTCGGCGCCCAGCACGGCCACAGACAGCGCAGCGTCGAACGGGATGTCGACCGACCGCACCTGAGCGCCGCCCAACCCGTCGATGAGCACGCCTTGCCATGACAACGACGACGGCCCCACCGCGCAGCGTTCGGGGGCGACCGACAGCCCGACCCCGAACGCTTTCAGAGCGGCTTCCTTGCGGCACCACAAGTGCCTGAGGATCACCGACAGTTCGGGTGCGGGCGGCCAGTCGGCGTACTCTGACGGATGCAGCAGAGACTCGAACTCGCCGGCATCGATGACGACACTGGTTTCAACGTCGACCCCGATCTCGTGCATGGCACTCAGCGCCACCACAGCCACCCCGTCCGCCGCACTTCGGGACACCTTGCACGGCAGGGGGTGAACGGCCTGCAGAAGCTCCGCACAAAGCTGGCGTGCAGCACGTCGCGAGGGCTCGCGCGCCACGCCGGTCTCGGCCCACACGACGACCACATGCCCGCTTTCCAATGCACCTGCCACCTCTGCAGACGACCACTGCACCGAAGGCGGCACGGCGCGTGCCACCGCGTTCAGCCGCCCAGGCTGGCGGCGATCACATGCGCCACCAGGCCTGAGGCATCGCGTACCAGATCGAGGTGTGCCGTGGGCAGCGGGCACACCCGCAACTGGGCAAACGCGGAGCGGCTGAACCCGTTCGTCGCCCGGTTCCAGAGGATGGCGCTGTCGCGCACCGAGTCTTCCGCCTGGATCAGCGTGGCATGGACGCTCTCCGCATCGACCTTCATCCCGACCAGCATTTGCATGATCCGGTCCCAGGCTTCGACGTTTTCGTCGGCGGCCACGGGCAGCAACGGGACGGCGCGCGGCGTGGGCTCGTCCCCACCGTTCAACTGCCGGTGCGAGTACAGCCGCCATGCAACGGCACGCTCGACCCGCCGGACCCAACCGGTCGACTGCATTGCCGGCGCATAGGTATCGAGCAACCACACCGGCAGCTCCTTGCCGCCGCCGAGCGTTCTGGCCAGGCGCATCGCGAGCAGGCCGCCAAGCGAAAAGCCGGCGATGCCCGCGATGCGCGCGGCGCCGATCCCGTTCACCAAGGTTTCAAGCCGTGCCAGCAGCGCATCCATCAGGCGGTCGCCGGGAACGCCGCGAATCATGCTTTGCAGATCGCAGATGCCTACGGCCCAGCCTGCGGGCAGCAGCGGCCTCAGCTCAGATGCCACCTTGAACAGGCCGACCGTGGCCTGGGCCTTGCCCGGCACGAACAGGATGACCTTGTCGTAGTTCGCGGGCCCGAGCAGGATCAGGTCGCCTGGGGCTCGCGGCGGCTCGGTGGCCGAGCCGGACAGCAGTTGATCGAGCCGGCCGAACGTGGGATCGGCAAGGAACGCACCCACGTCCAACCGTGTCCCCAGCTGCTTGCGAATGCGCGTGCTCATGCGCATGGCAGCGAGTGACGACCCGCCCGATGCGATGAAATGGGCTGATGCATCCGGCGCCACGTCGGGCGCTCCCAAGGCCTCGCACCACAGCGAGCCGACCAGCGTGCGTTGGGCTGGCGACAGGTCACCACCGGCCCCTGACCGAGCCGCTGCGCCAGCCGGTTGAGGCACGGGCGCGGGCAGGGCAATCAGGTCGGTCACGGCGCGCAGGCGGCGCTCCAGCGCGGCGGCCACCCGGCCCACGCTGCCCGCGTCGAATGCTGGCTGCAACGCCTCCATGGACAGGCGCAGCGCACCGTCAACCAGTGCCGCGTGAAGAGTCAGGCCGAAGCGGGCGCCGACCTGTGGCACGCGCACGAGTTGCGCGCGGGCCGTGCCCAGTTGAAGCATGCGGCTCGGGGCTAAACGCCAGGTGAACGCGAATGCCGTGAGGCAGGCCGCCGCCTCCGGGCTGAAGCGAGCGACTTGCTGGGTCAGCTTCTCGAGCGGAACGAACGTCGGTGAATGGAGTTGCTGCACCTGCCCTGCCACCCGCTCCAGCGCCTCGCCCAGGCCTTCGTGGTGCCGCAGGCCCGCTTCGATGTGACGCACGTCGAGCAGGTAGCCCACGGGCTCCACCAGCTCGGGTTCGGCGCGTCGCGATATCGGCGTCAGCACCTGCTTGAACGCCTCGCCGAAGACGTCTTGAAGCGCACATCCGAAAGCGGTCAGCACCGCCACGAACGGTGTTTGCCGACGGCCTTCGCAAGCATCGAGCAGTTGTTGCGACAGGTCGGGCGGTACGGGCACGGCGCGTTCATCGCCGAAGCCGGGCGCCCGGGGCAGCGGTGGCACGACACCGGCGAATTGCGACGCCAGTTCGTTCACGCGTTCGGTGATGAGCTCGGGCCGCGTCCACGCGCGCTCGATCGCACCGAACGTGAATGGAGAGCCATAGACAGGCGCCAGCGCCTCGCCGGCCAGCAGCGCCGTCAGTTCGTCCAGCAGCCGGTCGATGCTCGCCTCGTCGACCGCGTGGTGGTGGAAGGTCCACACCAGCAGGCTGCCGCCAGCACCGCGCTGGGGCCAGACGTCCACGCGCATCGGGCCGTCATCGGCGGTGTCGAGTGGGCGGTTCACGGTGCGGCGCAGGTCGTCGGGCCAGGCCAGGTCGGCGGGCAGCGGCCCGGTTCCGGCATGCACGGTCCACCAATGGGGGGGCGGCGAGGTCAGCATGCGCACGTCGGTCGTCGAGGCCGCCACCTGCAGCATCGGGTGGCGCTGCCACAAGGCCGCCATGGCTGTGCGCAGCGCATTCCAGTCGGGGGGCGCCGGGAACGCGAGCGCCACGTGCACGAGCATGGCGCAGCCGCTCGGGTCGAACGCACTTGCAACGAGCAGGGCGCGCTGCTGCTGGGTCAACAACTCGTCGGGCGAGGTCGATGCCGAGTCGCTCGGCGCAGTCACCGGCGCAAGCGCCAGCCGTGCGGCCTGGTCGCTGAGCACCGGGTAGAGCAAGACATCGATGGGCGCGAGGTCACGTTGCATGTCGCGCCGCACCCGCGCGGAAAGCGCCATCGCCAGCATCGAGCCGCCGCCGAGTTGCTGAAAGTTCGAGGCAGGCGTCAGCGTCTGCACCCCCACTTGCAACAGGTCGGCCCAGATCGCTGCGAGCTGGTGCTCTTCAGGTGTGCGCCAGCTTGGCGGCTGCGCGCCTGCGTCTGCGACTGCGTCTGTAGGTGGCGCCACGGGCGCCAGCAGGGCCGCGAGCGCGTCGCGGTCGGCCTTGCCGTTCGCGTTCAACGGTAGCTGCGCCAGCGCGAAGTAACGCCTGGGCACGGCAGAGGGATGAAGGCGCTGGCCCAGCCAGGCGCGAACATCCGATTCAACCGGTGCCACTTCGCCCACACCGCCGCAATAGAACGCCGCCAGGTGGCGCGACTGCGCGTCTGAGTCGACCATCAGCACCGCGCCGGTCGCCACACCCGGGCAGGCCAACAGCGCCAGCTCGACTTCGTCGACCTCGACACGGTGGCCCTGCAGCTTGACCTGCCGGTCGATCCGGCCCAGGTAGTCGAAGACGCCGTCGGCCCGCAGGCGCACCCGGTCGCCGGTGCGGTACCAGCGCAAGCCGTCGCGCTCTTCGAACCGGGCCGCCGTGGCTGCGGTGGCGCCAAGGTAGCCATTGGCCACGCCTTGCCCTGCCACCCAGAGCTCGCCTTCGACGGCGCTATCTCCGAGCCCCTCCACGCGCGCAAGCGTGCCGTGTATCGGCCGCCCGATGGGAATGCCCTCGGCGCGCAGCGCGTCGGCGCGGGTGATCGTGTGGCACAGGCTGAAGGTCGTGTTCTCGGTGGGCCCATAGCCGTTGATCAGGCGCAGCCCGGGCAGTTGCTCCAGCGCTTGCGCCACGTGGTGCGGCGACAAACGTTCGCCGCCGATCAACAGCTGGCGCAACCCGCGCAGCGAGGCCGGGGCATGCTCGATCAACGCGTTGAAAAGTGAGGACGTGAGCCACGCATCGGTGACTTTCTGCGTCACGAGAAAGCCCGCCGCCACATCGATGGATGGCATGCCGTCGGCCCAGACCACGCAGCACCCACCGTTCAGCAGCGGGCCCCAGATTTCCAGGTGCGACGCATCGAATGCCGGCGACGACATGAAGCCCCAGCGTGCCGTCGAATCGAACGTGGCGTAGTCCGCGCCGCACACCAGCCGCACGACGCCGGAATGGGGCACGCACACGCCCTTCGGTTTGCCGGTGGAGCCTGAAGTGAACATCACGCACAGCGTTGCATCCGGTGCCGTCGAGGGCCACTCGGCGAGGGCCGACACGGGCGCGGAGGCCAGCAAGTCGGGCAGGTCCAGAACGGTCGTTCCCTCGGCGGCCGCGAACGGGAGCGGACCGCCAGAGTGCACGAGGAACTGCGGCCGCAGCACGGCCAGCATGCAGTCGATGCGCTGCGCGGGGCTCGCCAGATCGATCGGCGCGTAGACGGCGCCACACCGGATCGACGCGATCATTGCCACCACCACGTCGCGGCTTCGCGGCAGGCACAGCGCAAGGGTGTCGCCAACTTTCACGCCGCGTTCGCGCAAGGCGCGGCACAGGTGTTCGGAAGCCTGGTCGAGCGCCGCATAGCTCAGCTCGCCGGCCGAGTCAGCCAGTGCGGCCCGGTCGGCATACAGCGCGAAGCTGGCTTGCAGTGTGCTGGCCACATCGCCACCCGGCTGCGCTGCAGTCGGTCTGGGCAGCGCGGCCGGGGCTGGTGCCGTGGCGAGCAAGCGACCGCGGTCGACCTTGCCATTCGGGCTCAGGGGCATGGTGTCGAGCACGGTGATCTGTGCCGGCAGCATGTGCGCGGGCAATGTCAACGCCAACTGCTGCCGAAGGCCATCCGGCGTCGGCACGGAGCCGGCCGACGTGAGTGTCACAAAGGCCCGAAGGCGCTGATCGCCGTGGGTGTCGGCGTGAGGTACCACGGTCGCGTGCGTGACCCCAGCGCAGCGTTCCAGCGCAGCCTCGATTTCGCCCAGCTCGACCCGCTGGCCCGCTACCTTGACTTGAAAGTCGAGGCGGCCGAGGTATTCGATGTTGCCGTCCGCCAGCCAGCGTGCGAGGTCGCCCGTCTTGTACATCGTTGCGTGTTCGGCGTCGGTGAACAGTTCGGCGAACGGGTCTGGAACGAAGCGCTCCGCCGTCAGCGTGCTGCGCCCGACATAGCCGGTGCCGACCTGGACCCCGGCGATGCACAGTTCCCCGGCGGTTCCGACGGCGGCTGCGGCACCGCGCTCATCCAGGACGTACAGCCGCGTATTCGCGACCGGCCGGCCGATCAGCACGGGGCCGCCGGGTTGCAGCGCGCTGCAATCCCAGTGGCTCGCGTAGACAGCCGTCTCTGCGGGGCCATAGAGGTTGTGCAACCCGACCTTCGGGAAGCGGTGCATGAACTCGCTGGCCAGGCTGGCCGGTAGGGCCTCGCCGGCGCAAATCACCTGCCTCACGGTGGCCAGCGCACGCGTTTCCAGGTCGGCCAGGAACAAGCGCAGCACCGAGGGTACGTAGTGCAGCGACGTGACGCCTTCGGCCTCGATCAGGTCCGCCATGTAGCCCGGGTCGAGGTGGCCTGACGGCTTGGGGATCACCAGTGTTGCCCCGGCGCAAAGCGCCGAGAAGAACTCCATCGCGGCGACATCGAACGAAAACTGCGTCTGCTGAAGAACCCGGTCGCCAGGCTGGATCGAAAACGCACCGATGAACCAATTCAACTGGTTCACCAGCCCGGCATGGGTGTTCATCGCGGCCTTGGGCTGGCCGGTGGACCCGGAGGTGTAGATCGCGTAGACGAGGTCGCTCGTCCGTGCACTCTGCGCAGGCGGGGCCGCTTCGGCCGCGAGCGCAGACGATGCGTCGTCGACGGCCAGTGTCGGCGTGCCTGCGGTGGGAATCACGCTGTGCGAACCGCGTGCGGTCAGTACCAGCGCCGCCTGGCAGTCGGCCAGCATGAAACGCAGGCGGTCCGGCGGGTAGGCCGGGTCCATCGGCACATAGGCTGCGCCGGCCTTGAGCGTGGCGAGCATCGCCACCACCATTTCGGCCGAGCGCGGCATGCAGATCGCGACGAAGCTGCCGGCACTCACCCCGCGCGCGCGCAAACGTTGCGCCAGGGCATTGGCGTGATTGTTCAGCTCGCCATAGGTGGTCGATTCGCCTTCGAAGCGCAGGGCGACAGCCTGCGGGCGTTCAGCGGCATGGCGCTCGAACAACGCATGCACGTTTGGGCTCGAGCCTGGCTGGAACCTGGGCGGCGTGTTGAACGCCCGGATCGGGTCGGTGGGCGGGAGTGAGGGCAATTCGTGTTGGCGTCCCATGGGGCTGGCTTGGCAAACGTCCGGAAGTATCCCGCCGCACAAGCCTGCGAGCGTCGCCGCAGCGTCGACGCGCTTGCCACTCGCGTTCCAAATCGACACACCGTCGCACTTCGTGAAGGGCTCTGAGCCCGTCGCGCATGAAAAAAGCCGCCCGAAGGCGGCTTTTGCAGAGACCGACGCGACTCAGGCGCGGTCTTGCGAACGGCGGCGAGCGACGAAGCCGATGCCCGTCAGGCCGGCCAGCAGCAAAGCGTAGGTCGAAGGTTCCGGCACGACCGTCACCAGGTCCTGGTAGGTGCGGTTTTGCAGTGTGCGCAGGCTGGTCGGGTCGTACTGACCGACCGAGAGGCCCCCGGCAGCGGCCAGCAGTGCGGTTGATTCCGCAAGCAGACCGGCGGGTGCATTCAGCGTGAACATGCCAGCCGACAGGTCACCGGCGACCGAGTCGTACACGGCTTCCCAGATGGCGACTTGCGTGGCGGCTGCCGAGTAGGCACCGGTGCCGTAGAGGCTCAGAACGCGGGCCACCCCGTCTTGGGCGTACGTGGTGTAGTTGTATGTGACGGGGTAGGTCGGCGACAACAAGGCGTCGAGTTCGATGCAGAAGGCAACGAACGAACCCATTTCGACGGTATCGACGCGCAGCGCGCCAGCGCCGTCACCGTACGGTGCGCCGTTCAGCGTGCCGAACACCGGCGACGCCGGCGAGAGAAGCGTGACGCCGGTCAGCGTGACAGGAACAGCGTGTGCGGCTCCAGCGACAGCCAGTACGGCTGCGGCGGCGACGGATTTCAAGAGAGTTTTCATCAACGGGTACTCCAAGTGTGTTGGTAATTCGAGGCGCTACAAGCAAACTCCGAGCGTTGGGCCGATCCTAGTGGTGGGTTCTGGGCTTCGCACTCCCGCACCCAGGGGGGCATAAGGTAACTTCTAGAACATCCAGGCGGATTGTTGCAGTGCAGCAACGAATGTCGAGTGCCTGAATTGCGTCGAAGGTCCTGCCCATGCCACGCCGCTAGCAAGTTCCGTTCTCGCGGAGTGCGCGCGAGCCGGGGCGGCTCGCCCTTCACAGTCGAAGCTCGATGCAAACGGGCGCCGAGCGCGCCAATGTGTGCACTTCCTCCAGTCACGTGACCCGCTCCGCCGCGAAACCCACACCGTGAATCCCCATAATACGGGCGCGATGCCGAGCGCTGCGGCGTATTGGACTTGCAGAACGTCTTTGCAGCGCCGCAGTTGAACCCTGGAGACCTTGAGTGAAGTTCCTGCCCGATTGCTCGCCGGTTGCGCCCGCCAGCTGCCCTGTTCGGGGCCGGCGGTGCACAAGCACGCGCATCTGCGCACTGATGGCGTGCAGCCATGCCTGAGTACATCAAGGCACTGTTCGTGGTGCTGGTGATCGCGGCAGTCGTGTTCCGGCTGGCGGCGCCCAGCCTGATCGACACCACCACCACCAAACGCGACTACTGGCGCCGCGCGTGGGTGTGGGCCGCTGCCACCGCGGCGGCATTCCTGGCGCACGATTATTGGGTTTTTGCGCTGATCACCGGAATGTTGATGCTCGTTGCCGGCCGCAAAGACCCGAACCCGATGGCCCTCTACTGCGTGGTGATGTGCGCAGTCCCCCCGTTGGGCAGTGCGGTTTCCGGGTTCGGTGTCGTCAACTACCTGTTCGACCTCAACTATCTGCGGCTGCTGAGCCTGGTGATCCTGCTGCCTGCGGCGGCAACCCTCGTATCAGCCAGCCCTGCGCGCTTGCCCGGATCGAAATTGTCTGACGCGTTGCTGGCCGGCTACCTAGTTCTCATCTTCATCCTGACGGCCCTCGTGGCACCGTTCACATCGGCTTTGCGCCAGGCCTTCTATCTCTTCATCGACGTGTGGCTCGTGTATTACGTGGCCAGCCGCTCGATCCGCGACATGGTCGCGTTTCGTGAGCTCGCAGGGGCATTCGTTCTGGGCGCGACCATCATGGCGGTCATCGCCATCGCCGAGGCGGCTCGCGGCTGGCTGCTCTATTCGACGCTGGAAGCCGGCCTGGGCGTGACCTGGGGCTATGGCAACTACATGGCCCGTGAAGCCGGTGGTGCCCTGCGCGCGATGGCCAGCACCGGCCACCCGATCGTGATGGGCTACCTCATGGTCGTTTCAATCCCGTTGTACTTGTACTTGGCGCCGTCGATCCCATCCAAAGTCATCCGCTTCCTGACGCTCACCGTGTTGCTCGGTGCGTTGGTCGCTACGCTCTCACGAGGCCCTTGGGTCGGCGGCGTGGCCATGGCCGTTGTGGTTGCCGGCATCGGCGAAGGTGCGGCCAAACGGTTCGGGAAGATCGGCCTGGGCGTTGTGGTGGCGGGCGGTGTGGCGCTGTTGTCGGACTGGGGGCGCGGCTTGATCAATCTGCTTCCTTTCATCGGAACCGTGGGTGCGGAAACGGTGAATTACCGGCAGGAATTGTTCGAAGTGTCCATGCACATCCTGTCGTACAGCCCCTTCTTCGGATCGCCTGGTTTCTACAGCAGCGCTGCTGCACAGCAACTGCGTCAGGGCGAGGGCATCATCGACATGGTCAACAGCTATCTCGGCATCGCCATGGGCACAGGCGTTGTCGGGCTGAGCTTGTTCGTCGGCTTTTTCCTCGCCGCCGCATGGGTGGCCTGGCGGGCACGCCGCCTGACTGACGCCGAGCCCCAGGCGCTGGAGTTTTCGCGCGCGGTTCTGGCCGCAGTTGCGGGCATGGCCGTGATCATTGCCACCACGTCCAGCATCAACGTGATTCCGGTCATCTACTTCCTGTTCGCAGGGCTGGCGGTAGGCTGTGGCGGTGCGCTGCTGGCCGGCGTTCAGCCGGCTTCCAACGCCGTTATCGACCCGGCCTTCAGGCGTCGGTCACCCGTCGCCAGCGCGCGGTGAGTGGCCTGGCCAGCGAGGGCAGTCTGCCGCCCCAGCCTGCGAAACTGTCGCTGAAAGCGCGCACGCTGCGCGCGGGCGGCTGGACGGTCGGCGCCCATGTGGCCGGCCAGGGCCTGAGGCTGATCAGCAGCCTGGTCATGACGCGCATTCTCGTGCCAGAAATGTTCGGCGTGATGGCCATTGCCATCGTCGTGCAGGTGATCGTGGCGCTGCTGTCCGACATCGGTCTGCACCAGGCCGTGGTGCAAAGCCCGCGCGGCCACGAGCCCGAGTTCCTGGACACGGCGTGGTCGATGCAGGTGGTTCGCGGCTGGATCATCTGGGGCGTCTGCGTGCTCGCGAGCGTCGTGCTCTACGCGCTCGGTCGCTCCGCCTGGGCGCCGGTGGGCACGGTCTATGGCGTGGCCGTGTTGCCCTGGATCATCGCCAGTACCTCGTTTGCCTCGGCAATCATGGGTTTCACGTCGACCAAGGCCATCACCGCGAACCGTGATCTCGACATGCGCAAGGTCACGCTCATAGAGCTGATCTCGCAAGTGGCCGGCCTGTTGCTGATGTTCGCGATCGGTTGGTGGACACGCTCGATCTGGTCGGTCGTCGCGGGCGTTCTGCTCGTGCCGCTTGTCAGTGTGTCCCTCAGCCACCTTTGGCTGCCGGGCCATGACAACCGCTTTCGCTTCGACTCTGGTTGCGTCAGGGCCATCGTCTCGTTCGGTCGCTGGATATTCGTGTCGTCCGCGCTCGGCGTGTTGGCTGCCAACGGCGACCGTCTGTTGCTCGGTGTCTGGTTGTCGGCCGCCACGCTGGGTGTGTACGCGATCGCATTGAACCTTTCCACGGTGGTGGACGGCCTGGCCTACAAGCTCTTCGGCACGGTCTCGTTCGCGGTGTTCAGTGAAGCCGCCCGCACGTCGCCGGCGCGCTTGCGCGAGCTGTACTTCCGCATGCGCCTGCCGGCCGACGTGTTCTTCCTGATGGCCGCCGGCTTCCTGTTCGGGGCGGCGCAGTTGATCGTCGACCTGCTCTACGACCACCGCTACGCGCAGGCCGGCGCTCTGCTGCAGATCCTGTCGTTCGGGCTGTTCTTCACCCGCTACAACCTGAGTTGCAACACCTTCGTTGCCATCGGCAAGCCGCAGTACCAGTCGATGGTTCAGGTGGTCAACATCGTGGCGATGGTGGTGCTCATCCCGTTGCTGTACCGGCTCTACGGCGTGAACGGCGCCATCTGGGCGGTGGCGCTGTACCGCGCGCCATCGTCGTTGCTGGCCGTGTTCTTCAACACCCGCCATGGCCTGCACAGCACGCTGTTCGAGTTCGCCGTTTTGCCAGCGTGGGGCGTGGGTTGGCTGCTCGGTGCCGGGCTCACGCTGCTGGTTCACCGCTGAGCTGCCCATGCCCAACACGACCTCACTGCCCGCGCCCGGCGGCGCTTGCGAATGAACGGCCCCGACGCAAAGGCCGCCGCCGACGACACCTACTACCCGTGGTTCGACTGGCTGCGTGGCGTGCTCGCGGTGACGGTGATGCTCGCGCACGACGGCCTGATCGGCTGGCCCTTGGCCGGCAACTTCGCGGTGCAGGTGTTTTTCGCGCTCAGCGGCTGGCTCATCGGCACCGTCTTGCTGCACACGCGCCGGGCCGACCTGCCGCGCTTCTACTTCAACCGTGCGGTGCGCATCTGGGTGCCGTACTACATCGCGCTGACGCTGTTGCTGGCGGCCAGCTTGCTGCGTGACCACGCCGGGCTGAAGTGGTTCGAGTTCGTTCTGTACAAGCTCACGTTCGTCTACAACCTGTTCGGAACGCCGCAGTTGGCAAGCCACATCGCCGAGATGCCGCTCGCTGGCACCGGCAACCACTTCTGGAGCGTCAACACCGAAGAGCAGTTCTATCTGCTGGCGCCGCTGCTGCTGGTGCTAGCGGTGCCGGCCGTCGGCCGCGCGCGCCTGACATGGCTGGCGCTGTCGGTGCTCGCGTGGGTGACCGGCATCTGCCCGAGCATCGTCTTCGGTGTCACGGCGGCGGTGCTCGCCACGCACGACCGGGCCTTGTTCCACCGGCCGGTCGCGCGGTCACTGCTGGCGGTGGCCGGCGTGGCCGCGGCGGGCGGGCTGGTGGCCGGGCTCTCGTACGACCTGCTCGCGCCACTCGTGGCCGTCTGCATCGTGCTGCTGTTGGGAAGGCCCGGTGCCAAGCGGCCGCTGGGTTCGCTCGTCGGTGGCTTGTCGTACCCGCTGTACCTGAACCACTGGCTCGGTGTGTTCGTGGCCAATGCGGTGACGCGCCCATTCGGTTTGCGTGAAACCGCCGCCTCGCACCTGCTGTCGGCGGTGTTCAACATCGGCTTCGCCGCTGCGCTGTACCTGTGGGTCGAGCGGCCCTTGCTGCGCCACCGCGCGCAGTGGTACACCCCTGCTATCGGCCGGCGTGCCACGGTTGCTGCCTATGCCATGATGGCCTCCGGCTTGGCGCTGGGTGCGGCGTTCTACCTGGCCCAGGCCGCGCGGCCCTGAGCGGCCCGCGCGAACCGCAACCCGGCCCCGCCTCCGATGAGCCCGATCTTCGTTGCCATAGTCAACTACCGCACCGGCGGCCTCGTGGTCGATTGCCTGGCGTCGCTCGCGCCCATGCTGGCCGACCTGCGGGGCGGCCGCGTCATCGTGGTCGACAACGCCTCGGGCGACGACTCGGAGGCGGTGATCGGCCGGGCCATCGCGGAGCAGGGCTGGTCGGCGTGGGCCGAGTTGCTGCCGCTGCCGCGCAACGGCGGCTTCGCCTACGGCAACAACGCGGCCATCGCCCGCGCCCGCGAGCTGGCCCCGGCCTTCGATGCCGTGCTCTTGCTCAACCCCGATACCGTGGCCCGCACCGGCGCCATTCGCTACCTGGCGGACCACCTCGACGCCAACCCCCGCACCGGCATCGTCGGCGCGTCGATCGAGAACGAAGCCGGCCTGCCCGAAAGCTCGGCGCACCCCGAGCCTTCGCCGCTGCGCGAACTCGAAGACGCGGCGCGCTTCGCACCGCTGAGCCGCTGGCTGTCGGGGTCCGATGCGGCCTGGAAGCCGCGCAGCACGCCGCACGAATGCGACTGGGTTTCCGGCGCCTGCATGGCTGTGCGCCGCGACGTGCTCGACGCCGTCGGCCCGATGGACGAAGGCTTCTTCCTGTACTTCGAAGAGGTCGATTTCTGCCTGCGTGCGCGCCAGGCGGGCTGGCAATGCTGGTTCGTGCCGGCCGCCCGCGTGCTGCACTTCGAAGGCGCGGCCACCGGCATCCGCATTGCGCGCCGGCGCCGGCCGGCGTACTGGTACACCTCGCGCCGGCGCTACTTCGTCAAGGCGTTCGGCGTGGCGGGCCTGCTGCGCGCCGATGCGCTGTGGGCGGTCGGGCGCTTCAGTCTCGTTCTGCGACGCGCTCTCGGCCTGGGCGGGCGCCATGGGCGTGACGACGAGCCAACCTGGCTGGCACTCGACCTGCTGCTGGGCGACGTCAAGGCGCTCTTGCGCGGCGAGTTGCGCCACATTCCCCGCCTGGCTCGGCACGCCGCATGAACGCACCTGCCCTGCCTGCCGGTGTGGCCGGTATCGTCGTGATCGGCCGCAATGAAGGTGAGCGGTTGATGGCCTGCCTGGCCTCGCTGCGAACCAGCGCATGCGCCGTCGTGTATGTCGACTCGGGCTCGCGCGATGGCAGCGCCGAGCGCGCCCGCGCGCAGTGCGACGCCGTTGTCGAGCTCGACCCGGTGCGCCCTTTTTCAGCGGCACGCGCGCGCAACGAAGGCTTCGCGGCGTTGCTCGCGGCTCAACCGCAGACGGCGTTCGTGCAGTTCCTCGACGGCGACTGCACCTTGCTGCCCGGCTGGCTTGCTGCGTCCACGCAGGCGATGCTGGCCGATGCGCAACGCGCCGTCGTGATCGGCCCGCTGCAAGAGCGCCGGCCCGAGGCTTCGGTCTACAACCGCATGTGCGCACTCGAATGGAAGTCGCCCCCTGGCGATGTGAGCAACTTCGGCGCGTTGGGCGGCATCATGCTCGTGCGGGCCGAGGTGTTCAGGCGGCTCGGCGGCTTCAACGAACAGGTGATCGCTGGCGAAGACTCCGAGTTCGGCGTGCGCATCGGCGCGGCCGGTTTGAAGATCACCAAGATCGCCGAGCCCATGGCCACGCACGACGCCGACATTCACCGCTTCGGCCAGTGGTGGCGGCGCTCGGTGCGCGCTGGCCACGCCATCGGCCAGCGCTTCAGCCTGAACGGCCGGGGGCCGCTGCGCGACTGCGCGCGCGAGCGCCGCAGCGTGTTGGTGTGGGGCGTGAGCGTGCCGCTGCTGATCGTGGCCCTGGCACCGTTCACCGGCGGCTTGTCGGTGCTGCTGGCCGGTGGCTACTTCGTGCTGGCCCAGCGCATCGCGCGCTACCGAAAAGGGCAGGGCGACAGCGCCGCCGATGCCTGGCTGTATGCCCGCTTCGTCGTGCTCGGCAAGTTCGCAGAAGCGGTCGGTTTGCTCAAATTCCAGCTGAACAGCATGGCCGGGCGCTACCGGATCATCGAGTACAAATAATTGCGAAACGACAATCCCGGAATGACCACGACAGCCACTTCACTTCAACCCCTCAAGGTCGGCCTGCTCGGCGCCGGCTACATCCTGCAGGCGCATGCCAAGGCACTCGGCGCCATCGGCAACGTCGCGCTGCATGCGGTGTGCGATTTGTCCAAAGAGCGCGCCACCCAAGCCGCCGCCGAGTACGCCATTCCGAACGCCTACACCACCGTTGCGCAACTGCTCGCGTCCGACTGCGACGTGGTGCACGTGCTGCTGCCGCCGTTCCTGCACGAAGACATGGCGCGCCAGCTGCTGCTGGCCGGCAAGAGCGTGTTTCTTGAGAAGCCGATGGGGCTGAGCTCGGCCGAGTGCCAGAGCGTGGTCGACCTGGCGGCCGAGCGCAAGCTTCAGCTCGGCGTGAACCATAACTTCCTGTTCCTGCCCGGCTACGAGCAACTGCGCAGCGAGGTGGCCGACGGCACCATCGGCACGCTCGACCACGTCACCGTGAACTGGCTGTTCGCGCTCGGGCTGATCCAGTTCGGGCCGCACAACAACTGGATCCTCGGCTCCGAAGGCAACATGCTGTTCGAGCTGGGCTCGCACATCGCTGCGTTCACCTGCGACCTGCTCGGCCCGCTCGACGACCTGGCGGCCGTGGCCTCGTTCGGCATCGACCTGCCGGGCGACCAGCGTGTGTACCGCCACTGGAACGCCATCGGCCGGCGCGGCAACACCTCGATCACGCTGAACCTGTCGGTGGCCCCGGGCCAGCCCGACCGCAGCGTGCACGTGCGCGGCTCGGCGGCCGCAGCGCACTTCGACTTCGAGCGCGACATCCACTGGATCGAGCAGGTGCGCAGCAACAGCGCGATGTTCGACCAGCTCCACCAGGCCCGCGCCAGCGCGCGCCAGATTGGTGGTCAGGGCTGGCGCAACGTGCGCCGCTACCTCGGCGCCACCTTCGCGCGCCAGCCGCACACCATGGCGTTCCAGAGCAGTATTTCGCGCAGCGTGGCGGCCTTCTACGCCACGTTTGGCGGCACGCTGGATGCGCGCGTCAGCGGCCAGTTCGGTGTGGAGGTGATCCGCCTGTGCGAGCGGATCGTGAAGGCCGCCGGGGCGGCGCCGGCCGCACCGCCGAAGCCGATCCGCACCCACGACGTGCCGGCGCTCGCACGCCCCACGGTGTTGGTCGTCGGCGGCACCGGCTTCATCGGCAAGCGGCTCGTCAAGGCCCTGGTTGATCGCGGCGTCGGCGTGCGGGTGTTGTCGCGCAGCGTGGCTTCGGCTCGCCTCGCGCTCACGGGTTTGCCGGTCGAGGTGATGCAAGGCAGCCACGACGACCGCGCCGCGCTCGACCGGGCGCTCGACGGCATCGAGGTCGTGTACCACCTCGCCAAGGCCACCGGCCAGCGCTGGGCCGACTACGTGAGCGGCGATGTGGAGCCCACCCGCGTGCTGGCCGAGGCGGCGCTCGCGCACAAGGTCAAGCGCTTCATCTACACCGGCACCATCGATTCGCACGACTCGGCCCGCGCCGGCGACGTGATCACCAGCGACACACCGGTCGACGCGAACCTGGCGCACCGTAACCTGTACGCACGCTCCAAGGCAGCGTGCGAAGCCATGCTGCAGAAGATGCACAAGGAGCAGGGCCTGCCGCTGGTGATCTTCCGCCCTGGCGTGGTGGTGGGCGAAGGCAGCCCGCCCGCGCACTGGGGCGTGGGCATGTTCCATTCCGACACCCGTGCGCAACTCTGGGGCGACGGCAGCACCAAACTGCCACTGGTGCTGGTCGACGACGTGGCCGAAGGCCTGGCGCTCGGCATGGCTGCCCCCGGCATCGAGGGCCAAGTGTTCCTGCTGACCGACGAGCCGCTGCTGACCGCGCAGGAGTACGTGGCCGAGGTGCAGGCCGCGAGCAGCACACGGATTTCGGCGCCGGCCACGCCGATCTGGCGCTTCTTCGTGCTCGATGTGGCGAAGGAGGCGGTCAAGCATTTGATCCGCCACCCGAACCGGCGAGTGCCGAGTTACCGCGACTGGAACTGCCGCGCCCACCGCGCCCGCTACGACAACAGCAAGACGCGCCAGGTGCTGGGCTGGCAGCCGGCCGGCACGCGCGAGGCGATGGTGCGCGACGGCATCGTGGCGGCCGTGCGGCACTACTTCCGCTAATGCGCGAGGTGGACCAGCGTGAGCCGTGATGTGACCACTGAAATGCCCACCGATTCGGCACGCCGATCCATGCGGGTGCTCAGCGCCATCGGCCCCGGCGATGTGGTCGGGGCTTTCCGAGATTGGCAAGGCCAAGTCCGCACCCTGTCGGAAACATCGATCACGTTCTCGAGCCAGGAGTTCGAGTTCTTCAAGCGGCACGGCATCGCGTTCTGGGCGATCTCGTCGGCACCGACCGCAGCGCTGCTGATCGACGGCGAGAACCGCATCGAGAACCGGCCGCGCG
>JANXWV010000024.1 GCA_025350965.1 Rhizobacter sp. | reverse complement strand
CTACTTCCGCACGACCGACGTGACCGGTGCGGTCGAGTTGCCCAAGGACAAGGAGATGGTCATGCCCGGCGACAACGTCAGCATCACCGTCAAGCTGATCAACCCCATCGCGATGGAAGAAGGCCTGCGCTTCGCCATCCGCGAAGGTGGCCGCACCGTGGGTGCGGGGGTGGTGGCGAAGATCATCGAATGAGGATTGAAGGGGCGTAGCTCAATTGGCAGAGCGCTGGTCTCCAAAACCAGAGGTTGGGGGTTCGATGCCCTCCGCCCCTGCCAGCAAACGGCTCTCGCAGCGAGCCTGAATCTGGCGTAGATGGCGGCCCGCAACTGCACCTTACGGTGCGTGCGGGCTTCGCTGTCAAAAGTGAACCGATGAAAACCATGGCGAATCCTCTACCTGTTGAAACAGTCTCCACTGGCGCTGACAAAGCCAAGCTGGCCGCTGCGGCGGTGCTTGTCGTGGCCGCCGTTGTGGTGTTTTACGTGCTCTCCAAGCAAGACCTCTGGCTGCGCGTTGTCGCACTCATCGCGTTGATGGCCGCGGCGGTAGCGACTTTCTTCACCTCTGAAATGGGCAAGGAGTTGATCGCATACGGCCGTGATTCGGTGCGCGAGGTCCGCAAGGTTGTCTGGCCAACGCGCAACGAGGCGCTGCAAATGACCGCATATGTATTTGCTTTTGTATTCGTGATGGCGCTTTTTCTGTGGTTGACCGACAAGACCCTGGAATGGTTGTTCTACGACTTGATCCTGGGTTGGCGGCGTTGAGTCGCAACGGGTACGCGCTGAAGGACCACTGCAATGACTGAAGAACTCAATACTGCTGAAGTGACCGCCGCTACCGTGGCACCAGCAACGAACAAGCGTTGGTACGTGGTGCACGCCTACTCCGGCATGGAGAAAGCGGTTGAGCGCAACCTGCGCGAGCGCATTGACCGCTCTGAGTTGCAAGATAAATTTGGCCGCATTCTCGTCCCGATGGAAGAGGTGGTCGAGCTCAAGAACGGCAAGAAATCGGTCAGCGAGCGGCGCTTTTTCCCGGGCTACGTGTTGGTCGAGATGGAAATGGGCGACGACAGTTGGCACCTCGTGAAGCACACGAGCAAAGTCACGGGCTTTGTGGGCGGCGCGAAAAACCGCCCGTCGCCGATCTCCGAGGCTGAAGTGCTCAAGATCGTTCACCAGATGCAGGAGGGTGTCGAGAAGCCGCGCCCGAAAGTGCAGTGGGTGGTGGGCGAACTGGTGCGCATCAAGGAAGGCCCGTTCACCGACTTCAATGGTGCCATCGAAGACGTGAACTACGACAAGTCGAAGGTCCGCGTCTCGGTCACGATTTTCGGCCGTGCGACGCCTGTGGAACTTGATTTCGCGCAGGTCGAAAAAGTTTAAGAGCCTGGTGGAGCTCGCTGGCCGCAAGGCGAGCGAAATCACCCGTCGCTGGCCGGTAACGAGACACCGGCCAAGAGGAGCCACGGTACCCAACCCATGGCGTTTGAACTCAACGACCCGCGCTTCGCGCAACGGTCGAACTGGAGAAGCTAAATGGCAAAGAAAATTGTCGGCTTGATCAAGCTGCAAGTCCCTGCGGGCAAAGCGAACCCCTCGCCCCCGATCGGCCCGGCCCTCGGCCAGCGCGGCCTGAACATCATGGAGTTCTGCAAGGCGTTCAACGCCCAGACCTCTGGCATGGAACCCGGCCTCGTGTTGCCCGTGGTGATCACCGCCTTCGCGGACAAGTCGTTCACCTTCATCATGAAGAGCCCGCCCGCGTCGGTGCTCATCAAGAAGGCGCTCAAGCTCGACAAGGGCTCCGCCAAGCCGCACACCGACAAGGTCGGCAAGCTCACGCGCACGCAAGTCGAAGACATCGCCAAGGTCAAGGTCAAGGATCTGACCGGCGCCGACCTCGATGCCGCTGTTCGCACCATTGCCGGCACCGCCCGCTCAATGGGCATCACCGTGGAAGGAGTGGTCTGACATGGCTGCCAAAACCAAACGCCAGAAAGCCACAGCCGGCAAGGTCGACAGCAACAAGCTGTACCCGATCGACGGCGCCCTGGCCATCGTCAAGGAATGCGCCACCGCGAAGTTCGATGAGTCCATCGACGTGGCGGTGCAGCTCGGCATCGACGCCAAGAAGTCCGACCAAGTGGTGCGCGGCGCTGTCGTGTTGCCCAACGGCACCGGCAAGACCAAGCGCGTGGCCGTGTTCGCGCAAGGCGCCAAGGCTGAAGAAGCCAAGGCCGCCGGCGCCGACATCGTCGGCATGGAAGACCTCGCTGAGCAAATCAAGGCCGGCAAGATGGACTTCGACGTGGTCATCGCTTCGCCGGACACGATGCGCGTGGTCGGTACGCTGGGCCAGATCCTCGGCCCGCGCGGCCTGATGCCGAACCCGAAGGTCGGCACGGTCACGCCTGATGTCGCGCAAGCCGTGCGCAACGCCAAGGCCGGCCAGGTGCAGTACCGCGTCGACAAGGCCGGCATCGTGCACGCAACCATTGGCCGCCGCTCTTTCGAGTCGGACAAGCTGATCGGCAACCTGCGTGCGCTGATCGAGGCGCTGAACAAGTCGAAGCCGGCGTCGAGCAAAGGCATCTACCTGCGCAAGGTTGCGCTGTCGTCGACCATGGGCGTGGGCGCCCGCGTCGAAATCGCATCGATCAACGCATCGGCTCTCGCAGCCTGACGTGAACAGAGCCGGCACGAGTCTGGTGCCGGTCAGAAGTTTGGTGGGCTGCTTCGGTTGAAAGGCCGAGGCAGGTCATCCAAGACCGCTGGTGCGGCCCTCGTGGCCGCTTAATGGACGGCAGTGTGTGGCTTCATCACCGCACACCGCAACAAGCCAGCGCAGATGGCGGTCCCGCTGAAAAGGAATCAAAAGTTCCAGTTCAGAAGGTCGCTGAACCCTAGGGGTGTGTAGAGGCTGGCAACGGCCGAAGCACACATGATGTGAGGAGTAGACCTTGAGTCTCAACAAAAGCGAGAAGCAGACCGTGGTAGCGGATGTGGCAGCCCAGGTGGCGCGCTCACAAACGCTCGCGCTGGCTGAATACCGTGGCCTCACCGTGGCTCACCTCGACGTGTTGCGCAAGCAAGCGCGCGAAAAGGGCGTGTACCTTCATGTACTGAAGAACACCCTGGCTCGCCGTGCTGTGGCTGGCACACCCTTCGAAGTGGCCTCGGAGAGCATGGTCGGCCCGCTGATCTACGGCTTTTCCGAAGATGCTGTCGCCGCGGCCAAAGTCATCTCTGACTTTGCAAAGGGCAATGACAAGCTGATCGTCAAGGCAGGCGCTTACGCCGGCAAGATACTGACCGCAGACGGCGTGAAGGCTTTGGCCTCCATACCGACGAAGGAAGTGTTGCTGGCCCAGCTGCTCGGCCTGATGCAGTCACCAATTTCGCGCATGGCGCGTGTGTTGGCGGCCATCGCCGAGAAGCGTGCAGAGCCGGCCCCCGCGCCGGTGGAAGCTGCTGCAGAGGCCCCCGCCGCTGTGGAAGCGCCGGTTGCAGACGCACCGGCCGCCGAAGCCGCCGCGCCCGCCGCCTGAACGATCAATCTTCCCAACATCTACTGAACTGGAAATCAAAATGGCATTCGATAAAGACGCATTTCTGACCGCCCTCGACAGCATGTCGGTCATGGACCTCAACGACCTGGTCAAGGCCATCGAAGAGAAATTCGGCGTGTCCGCCGCAGCCATGTCGGCTCCGGCCGGCGCCGGCGGTGGCGCTGCTGCTGCCGTGGTGGAAGAGCAGACCGAGTTCAACGTCATGCTGCTCGAAGCCGGCGCAAACAAGGTGCAGGTCATCAAGGCCGTGCGCGAACTGACGGGCCTGGGCCTGAAGGAAGCCAAGGACCTGGTCGACGGCGCGCCGAAGGCCGTCAAGGAAGCCGTTGCAAAGGCCGACGCCGATGCGGCACTCAAGAAACTGCTCGACGCCGGCGCCAAGGCCGAGATCAAGTAATTCGCCTTGTCGTGAGGGGCTGGGCGCCGGTTTCGGCACCCAGCCTTTCGCACTTTCACGGGGCTTTCGCTTGCGATAGCCCTTTGAAACCAGTTGAAAGCACCAGGCTCGACAATCGAGGGTTCTTTCAAGTGATTTCAGCAGAAGCTCTCTGTTCCGACTGCAGAGAGCGGGTTCGGTCGGACTCCGGTGCAACGCCGGGGTTGTCCGCCAGCGGTTGGTAGTGGCCAATCACCGAACCTCGATTGGCCTTGCGGCCAGGTGTCAACCACCGCGCAAGGCCCGAACGACAGTCGTTGACGGGAGCGAAGCCTAGGCCAGGCCAAGCTCCCTGAGACGGAGTGGAAACGACCTATGGCGCAGCATACAACCCCCTACAGCTACACCGAACGCAAGCGGATTCGCAAAAGCTTCGGTAAGCGTGAGAGTGTTCTCAAAGTTCCCTATCTGCTGACGATGCAGAAGGAGTCGTACGTTGCCTTCCTCCAGAAGGACACGGCGCCGCAAAAGCGCAAGCCCGAGGGGCTGCAAGCGGCCTTCCTGTCCGCCTTCCCGATCGTGTCGCACAACGGGTTCGTGGAGATGAAGTTCATCGAATTCAACATGGCCAAGCCCGCGTTCGACACGCGCGAGTGCCAGGTGCGCGGGCTGACGTATGCGGCCGCCGTGCGCGCCAAGCTGCAGATGATCATCTATGACCGCGAGTCGCCCCAGGCGAAGACGGTGAAGGAGATCAAGGAGCAAGAGGTCTACATGGGTGAAGTGCCCCTGATGACCGACTACGGCTCGTTCATCGTCAACGGTACCGAGCGCGTGATCGTCTCGCAGCTGCACCGTTCGCCCGGCGTGTTCTTCGAGCACGACAAGGGCAAGACGCATTCGAGCGGCAAACTGCTGTTCAGCGCCCGCATCATCCCGTACCGCGGCTCGTGGCTCGACTTCGAGTTCGACCCGAAGGACATCTTGTATTTCCGTGTCGACCGCCGCCGCAAGATGCCGGTGACGATCCTGCTCAAGGCCATCGGCCTGAACCCGGAATCGATCCTCGCCAACTTCTTCGTGTTCGACAACTTCCGCCTGATGGACTCGGGCGCACAGATGGAGTTCGTGGCAGACCGCTTGCGCGGCGAGATCGCGCGCTTCGACATCACCGACAAGAACGGTGTGGTCGTGGTCGAGAAAGACAAGCGCATCACGGCGCGCCATGTGCGCACGATTGAGACCTCGGAAACGAAGTTCATCAGCGTGCCGGAAGACTACTTGCTCGCCCGCATGCTGGCGCGCAACGTGGTCGATGCCGACACCGGCGAGATCCTGGCCAAGGCGAACGACGAGCTGACCGAAGCGTTGCTGAAGAAGCTGCGCGTGGCTGGCATCAAGGAAATTCCTTGCCTGTATACCAACGAGCTGGACGAAGGCGCGTACATCTCGCAGACGCTGGCAGCCGACGAAACCGCTGACCAACTCGCAGCGCGCGTGGCCATCTACCGCATGATGCGCCCCGGCGAGCCGCCGACCGAAGACGCGGTCGAGGCCTTGTTCCACCGCCTGTTCTACAGCGCCGACACATATGATCTGTCGCGCGTGGGCCGCATGAAGTTCAACGCCCGCGTCGGCCGTGACGTGCCGGAAGGCGCGATGACGCTGAGCAACGAAGACATCCTCGACGTCGT
>JANXWV010000124.1 GCA_025350965.1 Rhizobacter sp. | reverse complement strand
CCTGCGCATCGTGCCGCCGCCGCCGCGGATCATCGCGTACCACAAGCCGGTCGGCGAGATCGTCACGCACGACGACCCGCAGCACCGGCCGACGGTGTTCCGGCGCCTGCCCCGCCTGCAGCAAGGCAAGTGGCAGTCGGTCGGTCGGCTGGACATCAACACCGAAGGGCTGCTGCTCTTCACCAACTCGGGTGGTCTCGCCAACCAGCTCATGCACCCGCGCTTCGGCGTCGAGCGCGAGTACGCGGTGCGACTGCTGGGCACGCTCACGAACGAAGACAAGGCCAAGCTGCTCGCTGGCGTCGAGGTAGAGGGCCAGGCCGCGAGCTTCCGTTCGATCGAAGAGGGCGGTGGCGATGGGGCGAACCACTGGGTGCGCGTCGTCATCACCGAGGGCCGCAACCGCGAAGTGCGCAAGCTGTTCGACACGGTGGGCATCACGGTGAGCCGGCTGATCCGCATCCGCTACGGCACGGTCGTGTTGCCGTTCGGCCTGAAGCGCGGTGTGTGGGTCGATCTGCAAGAAGACGACGTGCGCGCCATCCGGCGTCTGGCTGGTGGCGGCGACAGCGCGCGCGGCAACAACAACGCGGGCCGCGGCAACAACCCGCCGCGCCAGGGCGGGCAGCAACAGCAGCACCCGCGCAACGATCGCAACGACCGGGGTGGTCGTCAGAGCGACCGGCAAGGCGAGCGCCCACGCGGTAGTGGCCGCGAGAGTCAACAACAACAGCCGCCGGCCGCTTTCAACGCTGACCAGGCCCCACCGCGTGAGCTCGATCGCGGCAACGATCGCGACGGCGATTTCGACATGGACTTCGATCCCGCGTCGATCCCGAACCCGCTTGAGCAGACCTTCGACAAGCGCTTCGTGCAGAACCCGCGCAGTCCAGTCGGTGGACGGGGCTTTCGCAACGGCGGTGGCGGCGGCTTCGGTGCCGGTGGTAGCGCGCCAACTCCGGCGAATCCAAAACGCGGCCCTGGTGCCGGCGGGCCCAAGCAACCCGATCCGTTGCAGACCTCCCTTGGCGTGTTCGGTGCAGATGCCTTCCATCGCAAGAACCGCGGCGGTGGAGGCGGAGGCGGGGGAAACCGCGGCGGCAATCGCGGCGGTGGCGGTGGCTTCGGTGGCGGCGGCGGCGGTGGTGGTGGTGGCGGATACGGCGGCGGCGGCGGGGGTGGCCGTAAGGGCCGCTGACCGCGGCGCGCTGCGGGTCGCGTTCATCGTCGGGCCACGTGCGCAAGCTACAATCCAAGGCTTTGCCCAGTATCTGATTCAGGAGAGAAAAACATGGCCATCGAACGCACGCTTTCGATCATCAAACCCGACGCCGTCGCGAAGAACGTGATCGGTAAGATCTACGCCCGTTTTGAGGGTGCCGGTCTGAAGGTCGTTGCTGCCAGGATGGCGCACCTGTCGCGTGGCGAGGCCGAAGCCTTCTATGCGGTGCACAAGGCGCGTCCGTTCTTCAAGGACCTGGTCGATTTCATGATCTCGGGCCCGGTGATGATCCAGGCGCTCGAAGGCGAAGGCGCGATCCTGAAGAACCGCGACCTTATGGGTGCCACCGATCCGAAGAAGGCCGAGAAGGGCACGATCCGCGCCGACTTCGCCGACAGCATCGACGCGAATGCAGTGCACGGTTCGGACGCTGCCGAGACGGCGGCCGTTGAGATCTCGTTCTTTTTTCCCGGAATGAACGTCTACAGCCGCTGACGTTCAAGGACTGATGACCAACCTGCTGGAGTTCGATCGCGACGCGCTGGCTGCCTTCTGCGAGCAGCTCGGGGAGAAGCGCTTTCGCGCAACCCAGCTGTTCCGCTGGATTCATCATAGGGGCGCGTCCGACTTCGAGCAGATGTCGGACCTGGCCAGGTCGCTGCGCGACAAGCTCGTCGGCAAGGCGGTCATCAGCGCGATGCCGGTCGTCAGCGAACAGGCCTCGAGCGACGGCACGATCAAGTGGCTGTTCGATGTCGGTGCGGGCAACGCGGTCGAGACCGTCTTCATCCCCGAGACTGATCGCGGCACGCTGTGTGTATCCTCGCAGGCCGGCTGTGCGGTCGGCTGCCGATTTTGCTCCACCGGACACCAGGGCTTCAGTCGCAACCTGACCACCGGCGAGATCATCGCTCAACTCTGGTTCGCTGAGCACCATCTGCGCAAGCGCCTGAACCTTCCTGAGGGGCAGCGTGCCATCAGCAACGTCGTCATGATGGGCATGGGCGAACCGCTGCAGAACTACAGCGCACTCGTGCCGGCACTGCGCATGATGCTCGACGACCATGGCTACGGGCTCTCGCGCCGTCGCGTGACGGTCTCGACTTCAGGCGTCGTGCCGATGATCGAACGGCTGCGCGACGATTGCCCGGTGGCGCTCGCAGTTTCGCTGCACGCACCGACCGACGCGCTGCGCGATGACCTCGTGCCGCTGAATCGCAAGTACCCACTGGCCGAGTTGTTGGCCAGCTGCAATCACTACCTCGACAAGGCGCCGCGCGACTTCATCACCTTCGAGTACTGCATGCTCGACGGCGTCAACGACAGAGACGCCCAGGCGCGCGAACTGCTCGCGCTGGTGGCCAACTCGGGGGTGTCGTGCAAGTTCAACCTGATCCCGTTCAACCCGTTCCC
The DNA here is from genome assembly GCA_025350965.1 of Rhizobacter sp. Lineage (GTDB taxonomy): Bacteria > Pseudomonadota > Gammaproteobacteria > Burkholderiales > Burkholderiaceae_C > LMDS01. Next base: position 113,432 of record JANXWV010000124.1, on the reverse strand, counting down.
CGAGTCTGGTCTGAAGCGCTCGCCAGAGGCTCGCGTCAACGCGTTCCTGCGGGTGCTGCAGGATGGCGGCCTGGTCGCCACGGTGCGAAAGACGCGCGGCGACGACATCGATGCGGCCTGTGGCCAGCTCGCGGGTGAGGTACAAGACCGGACCAACGCCAAGACGCGCATGACGCGCGCACCGGTGCGGCTGCACCGCAGCGATTCGACGACGGCCCAGGCGATCCGCGCCGGCCGACAGGAGACCAATGCATGAGCCAGACGCGGTGGTGCCACTTGGCAGCGACGATGATGTTGGCCACGACGCTTGCGGGTTGTGCTGCGAGAAGCCCTGGCAAGGAGCCCGTGATCGACAGCAAGGATCTCGTCACTGCGTCCGACGAGTCAGACGGCAGCAAGCGTGCCCATGTGCGCATGGAGCTTGCCGCCGGCTACTATGGCCGCGGCCAGATGACGGTCGCGCTCGACCAGGTCAAACTTGCAATCGTTGCCGACCCGACGCTGGCCGAGGCCCACAACATGCGCGGGCTGATCTACGCCAACCTTGGCGACGAGAAGCTTGCCGAAGAGAGCTTTCGCCGCGCGTTGCAGCTTGCTCCGCAGGATGCCGATTCGATGCAGAACTTCGGCTACTTCCTTTGCCAGAGAAAGCGCTACCCCGAGGCGAACGCGCTGTTCGATCAGGCGCTCGCCATGCCGCGCTACCGCGATTCGGCGCGCACGCTGCTGACCAAGGGTGTCTGCCAGGCGTTTGCCGGGCAGCTCGCCGAGTCCGAGGTGGCGCTGGTGCGCGCCTACGAGATCGAGCCGAGTAACCCGTCGATTTCGGTGAACCTGTCCGAGGTGCTCTATCGACGTGGCGACTACGAGCGCGCACGCTTCTACATCCGCCGCGTGAACGGTGTGCCGGCGCTGCAGGGTGCGCAGACACTGTGGCTGGCAGCGCGAATCGAGCAGCGCCTGGGCAATCGCAGCGGGGCGCAGGAGCTGGGCGAGCAATTGAGCCGGCGCTTTCCTGATTCGCAGGAGGCCGGGCTGTTCAGCCGGGGGCAGTTCGAATGAGCGACGCGACGCCCGAATCCGCGACTGCAGTGCCGCCACGCCCGACCACGGCCGGAGGCCTGCTGCGCCAGGCACGCCAGGCGCAGGGGCTGCACATCGCTGCGCTTGCCGCCGCGATCAAGGTCGTGCCGCGCAAGCTAGAGTTGCTCGAATCCGATCAATTCGATCAGCTACCCGACGCAACCTTCACGCGCGCGCTCGCTCAAACGGTCTGCCGTGCACTGAAGATCGAGGCCGCGCCCATCCTCGCACTGATGCCACCCTTGCGTGGGCATCGACTCGAACAGGTCTCCGAAGGCCTGAACATGCCGTTCCACGAACGCCCCGGCCGACTGGTGCCCAAGGAATGGGCGAATGTGACGACACCCGCATTGGTGCTGGCAGGATTGCTCGTGGTCGCGGCGGCCGTGATTTATCTGCTACCACCCGGCTGGGCGCCGCTGGCCAAGCATGTGTTCTCGCGCGCTACCGGTGGCGAGTCCGCGTCCGCGCCTGCGCCCGTGACCGAGACGATCATCACGAACCCGGCGTCGGCGGCGTCTGCGCCTGAGACGGCCGGATCTGCCGCAATGGCGACTGACCTGATGCCGCCTCCCGTGGTCGAGGCTGCGGCCACGGCCCCAGTCATCAACGCAAGCGGCGTGCTGCAGCTGTTGCCGAGCGAGGCCTCGTGGGTCGAGGTGATCGATGCGCATGGCAAGCCGCTGATTTCGCGGCTGGTGCAGCCTGGAGAAAGCGTGGGGCTCGACGGGGCGATGCCGTTCAAGGTGAAAATCGGCAACGCCAACGCGACGCAGGTGGTTTTTCGCGGCGAGCCGCTCGAGCTCGCGCCCTTCACCCGCGACAACATGGCCAAGCTCGAACTCAAATAGCGACCCCATGAACGACCTGCCCCAAACCCCGATTGCGCTCGACGATTTCATCGAGCCGGCGGTACCCGCACCGCATCGCACGCGCCAGGCGAAGGTAGTGTGGGGTTCGCGTGTGGTCACGGTCGGTGGGGGCGCGCCGGTGCGCGTGCAGGCGATGACCAACACCGATACGGTGGATGCGATCGGCACCGCGATCCAGGTCAAAGAGCTCAGCGTCGCGGGTTCGGAAATGGTGCGCATCACCGTCAACACGCCCGAGGCCGCGGCGGCCGTGCCCTACATCCGCGACCAGCTCGATCGCATGGGCATTGACGTGCCGCTGATCGGCGACTTCCACTACAACGGCCACCGCCTGCTGAGCGATCACCCGGCCTGCGCCAAGGCGCTCAGCAAGTACCGCATCAATCCCGGCAATGTGGGCAAGGGCGACAAGCACGACAAGCAGTTCGCGCAGATGGTCGAGGTCGCCGCGAAGTACGACAAGGCAGTTCGCATCGGCGTCAATTGGGGCAGCCTTGATCAGGAATTGCTGACCGGGATGATGGACGCGAACGCCAAGCTGGCCGAACCGTTCGAGCCTCAGCAGATCATGTACCGCGCGATCCTCACGTCGGCGATCCAGTCGGCTCGCCGCGCCGAAGCGATCGGCCTGCGCGGCGACCAGATCATCCTGTCGTGCAAGATGTCCGGGGTTCAGGATCTGATCAGTGTGTACCGCGCGCTCGCCAAACGTTGCGACTACGCGCTGCACCTCGGCCTCACCGAGGCCGGGATGGGCACCAAGGGCACGGTCGCGTCAACCGCTGCCTTGGGCGTGCTGCTGCAAGAGGGCATCGGCGACACGATTCGCGTCTCGCTCACGCCGCAGCCTGGTGAGGCACGCACGCAAGAGGTGGTCGTGGCGCTTGAGATCCTGCAATCGCTCGGCCTGCGCTCGTTCAACCCGAGTGTGACAGCGTGTCCGGGTTGCGGCCGCACAACCAGCACGACCTTCCAAGAGCTTGCCAAGCAGATCGACGACTTCCTGCGCGCGCAGATGCCGGTATGGAAGCTGCGATACCCAGGCGTCGAGAAGATGAAGGTCGCGGTGATGGGCTGCATCGTCAACGGCCCGGGCGAGAGCAAGCATGCCGACATCGGCATCAGCCTGCCGGGCACCGGCGAGGCTCCCGCCGCACCGGTGTTCATCAACGGCGAGAAGGCTCTGACGCTGCGCGGCGACAACATCGCCGCCGAGTTCCACGCGCTGGTCGAGCGCTATATCGACAAGCGCTTCGGCGCGACCACCGCAGAGCATCCGACCGCGCACGCCTGACGGCCTGCGCATCCACCGGAGCTGCCTTCACCGTAGGCAGCGTTGGCCGCATTCGACCGAGACAGATGTATGACTGAATTCAAATCCCGCAAGCTCGAAGCCCTCCAAGCCGTGAAGGGCATGAACGACATCCTGCCGGCCGAGTCGACGCGCTGGGAGTGGTTCGAGGACAAGGTGCGCGCGCTGATGGCACGCTACGGCTACCTCAACGTGCGCACGCCGATGGTCGAGCCGACCGCGCTGTTCGTGCGTGGCCTGGGCGAGGTCACCGACATCGTCGAGAAGGAGATGTACTCCTTCGAGGACTCGATGAACGGCGACAAGCTCACGCTGCGCCCCGAAGCCACGGCCGGCATCGTGCGCGCGATGGTCGAGCACAACGCGCTGTACAACGGCCCGCTGCGGGTCTGGTCGAACGTCTCGCTGTTTCGCCACGAGCGTCCGCAGAAGGGCCGCTATCGACAGTTTCATCAGATCGACGTCGAGGCGCTGGGCTTCGCCGGCCCGGACGTCGATGCCGAGCAGATTCTGATGTGCCGTGCGCTGCTGCGCGACCTCGGACTCGGCGACAACGATGTCTGGCTCGAACTCAACAGCCTCGGCGAGCCTGCCGAACGCATGGCGCACCGCGCTGCGCTGATCGCGCACTTCGAGGCCCACGGCGATGTGCTCGACGACGACGCGAAACGGCGCCTGCACAGCAACCCGCTGCGCATCCTCGATACCAAGAACCCGGCCATGCGGTCGATGGTCGATGCCGCACCGAAGCTAATGGACTTCCTCGGCGAGGCGTCGCTGGCGCACCTGAACGCAGTGCGGACCGTGCTCGACGCGGCCGGACTCGCGTACCGAATCAATCCGCGCCTGGTGCGCGGCATGGACTACTACAACCTGACCGTGTTCGAGTGGATCACCGATAAGCTCGGCTCTCAGGGGACGGTGTGCGGCGGTGGCCGCTACGACGGCCTGTTCGAACAGCTCGGCGGCAAGCCGACACCGGCGGTCGGCTGGGGCATGGGCATCGAGCGCATGCTGTTGCTGCTCGAGGCGGTCGGGGCAGCGGTGCCGGCCGTGGCGCCCAATGTGTTCGCGATCGTCACCGGCGCTGACTCCCTGACCACCGCGATGGTCACCTGTGAGACGCTACGGGGCGCCGGGCTGTCGGTGCAGATGCACGGCGCCAGTGCGACGGGCTGGGGCAGCATCAAGTCACAGTTCAAACGCGCCGACGCGAGCGGTGCCCGCTTTGCCCTGATCTTCGGGGCCGACGAACTCGCGCGCGGCGAGGTCGCCCTCAAGTCACTGCGTGACGCCGGCGCGGCCCAACGCAGCCTGCCGCTGGCACAGGCTGCCGTGTGGGCGGCTGATCTGCGCAACGCATAATCCCGCACTCACCGAACCGGAAATCACTCGTCAATGGCCACCAATCTCGATCTCGAAGAACAGGAACAGCTCGACCAGCTGAAAGCTTTCTGGAACAAGTACGGCAACCTTATCACCTGGCTGTTGGTTGCGATTCTGGGCAGCTTCGCGGCCTGGAATGGCTGGAACTACTGGCAACGCGATCAGGGCGCGAAGGCCGGCGCGATGTACGACCAGCTCGACAAGGCCGCGCAGGGCGGTGACGTCGATCAGGCGGCGCGCGTCTTTGCCGATCTGAAGAGTCGTTTTCCCGGCACTGCCTTTGCCGAGCAGGGTGGCATGCTGACCGCGAAGCTCCAGTTCGAAAAGGGAAAGGCCGATGATGCGCTGGCCACGCTCGGTTGGGTCGAGGCCAACGCGACCGAGGCCGAATACCAGGCCATCGCACGACTGCGTGCGGCCGGCGTATTGCTCGATCAGAAAAAATACGACGAGGCGCTGAAGCGGCTCGATGGCATCAAGCTGAATGATGGAGCGACCGAATTTGGCGCGCTGGTCAATGACCGCCGCGGCGATGTGCTGCTGGCGCAAGGCAAACCCGAGGACGCCAAGGCCGCCTACACCAAGGCCTGGACGGCGATGGACGCGAAGGTCGAGTACCGCCGCCTGATCGACGCCAAGCTGACGGCGCTCGGCGCCGCACCGGCGGCAGCCAAGGCGGAGGCGGCGCGATGATGAAGCCGTGGGTTGGCCGGATTTCGCTGCTGCTCGCGGCGCTGGCGGCGGTCGCCTTCGTGGCCGGATGCGCCAGCAGCAGCAAGCCCAAGCCCGAGCCGCTGCAGGCGCTGACGCCGAAGATAGCTGGCGCGCCGGCGTGGAACCAGCGCATCGAGGGCGTGCAGTTCCCGCTCGCGGTGACGGTGGTCAGGAGCATGTTCGTGGTCGCCGGCAACGATGGCACGGTGCTGGCAGTGGATGCCGAATCGGGCCGCGAGGTCTGGCGCGGCAATGCCGGTGCCAAGCTCAGCGCCGGCGTCGGAAGCGATGGCCGCTTCGCCGCGGTCGCGACACGCGAGGGCGAGCTCGTGGTCTTCGACCAGGGCTTGGTCAAGTGGCGCAAGCCGCTGGGCGTGCGCGTCACCACGGCGCCGCTGGTCGCCGGCGAACGCGTGTTCGTGGTTGGCGTGGACCGCGCAGTGCAAGCCTTCGACGCGATCGATGGCCGCAAGCTCTGGATCATGCAGCGGCCTGGCGACCCGCTCACGCTGGCGCAATCGGGTGTGCTGAGTGCGTTCAAGGACACGCTGATCGTCGGCCAGGGCCCGCGCATGGCGGGCGTCGACCCGCTGCGCGGTCAGATCCGCTGGGAGGCGACGATCGGTTCGCCGCGCGGCGCAAACGAGATCGAGCGCCTCGCCGATCTGGTCGGCCCGTCGGTGCGAGTCGGCGATACCGTCTGTGCGCGTTCGTTCCAGGCCGCGGTCGGTTGCGTGGACGCCCAGAGGGGCACGACGACATGGAGCAAGAACATCGGCGGCACCGATGCGGTCGCGGCCGACGCCGACTTCGTGTTCGCGGCCGACGCCTCGGACCGCATCACCGCGTGGAAGAGCAACGGCGAGGTCGCGTGGACCTCCGACAAGCTGCTGTACCGTAACCTGGGCGCGCCACTGAGCACGGGCAAGACGGTGGTATTTGGCGACGGCGAGGGCATGCTGCACTTCTTCGCGCGCGACAGCGGCGAAGCGCTGTTGCGCCTGACGACCGATGGCAGCGCTATTGTTTCGCAACCGGCGGTGTCGGGCACAGTGATGCTTGTCGTGACGCGCAACGGCGGGCTCTTCGCCTTCCGCCCCAAGTGATTGCAGCATGAAACCCGTGATCGCCGTCGTGGGTCGCCCGAACGTGGGCAAGTCCACGCTGTTCAACCGGATGACGAAGAGCCGCCACGCAATCGTGGCCGACTTCTCCGGCCTCACGCGCGACCGCCACTACGGCGACGGACGCAGTGGCGAACGCCAGTTTATCGTCGTCGACACCGGCGGCTTCGAGCCCGACAGTACGACCGGCATCGTCAAGGAGATGGCCAAGCAGACCCGCCAGGCCGTGGCCGAAGCCGACGCGGTGATCTTCGTCGTCGACGTGCGCTCGGGTGTGTCGGGGCAGGACCATGACATCGCGCGCTACCTGCGCACCGTGGGCAAGAAGGTCATCCTTGCGGTCAACAAGGCCGAGGGCATGCAGGAGTCGCCGCTGCTGGCCGAGTTCTTCGAGCTCGGATTGGGTGACCCGCACCCGATTTCGGCCGCGCATGGGCAGGGCATCCGCAGCCTGACCGACGCCGCGCTCGCGCACTTCGAGTTCGACGACGAAGAGGACGAGCAGCCGGTCGACGGCGGTCCGATCCGCCTGGCAGTGGCGGGGCGCCCCAACGTTGGCAAGTCGACGCTGATCAACACCTGGCTGGGCGAAGAGCGCATGGTCGCATTCGACCAGCCCGGCACGACGCGCGATGCGATCACGGTGCCGTTCGAGCGCAACGGCCAGAAGTTTGAACTGATCGACACGGCGGGCCTGAGGCGCCGTGGCAAGGTCTTCGAGGCGATCGAGAAGTTCTCGGTCGTGAAGACCTTGCAGGCGATCGCCGACGCCAACGTCGTATTACTGCTGCTCGACGCGACCCAGGGTGTCACCGACCAGGACGCGCACATCGCCGGCTACATTCTCGAGAGCGGCCGCGCCGTGGCGGTGGCCGTGAACAAGTGGGACGCCGTCGACGACTACCAGAAGCAGACGCTGCAACGCTCGATCGAGCAACGCCTGGCGTTTCTGAAGTTCGCACCGGTGCTGCACATCTCGGCGATCAAGCGCCAGGGCCTGGGGCCGGTCTGGAAGGCGATTGCGGATGCGCATGCCTCGGCGACGCGCAAGATGTCGACGCCGGTGCTGACCCGGTTGCTGCAGGACGCCGTCGAGCACCAGGCGCCCAAACGCGCCGGTGCGTTCCGCCCGAAACTGCGCTATGCGCACCAAGGCGGCATGAATCCACCGCTGATTGTCATCCACGGTAACTCGCTGGACCACATCACCGACTCGTACAAGCGTTTTCTCGAAGGACGCTTCCGGGAACATTTCAAGCTCACCGGCACTCCGATGCGCATCGAGCTGCGTTCGTCGAAGAACCCCTTCGACGACAAGAGCTGAGTCGCCGCATCGAAGCACCTATGAAATTGTGCAGAGTGGGTGACTCATTTTCGGGCCTTCGCTGCACAACTGCGGTCGCGCTTCGCCCGGGTTTAAATCCGGGGCCAGTCAGGGTATTGGCGTAAACCTCGATTGCGCGCGTGACCCTGTGTTAATGTGATCTCTTCTGAACTTTCATCACGGAGCTAACACGTGAGCAACAAAGGGCAACTCCTACAAGACCCGTTCCTGAACCTGCTGCGCAAGGAGCACGTTCCGGTCTCGATCTATCTCGTCAACGGGATCAAGCTGCAAGGCCACATCGAGTCCTTCGACCAGTATGTGGTGCTGCTTCGCAATACGGTGACGCAGATGGTCTACAAGCACGCGATTTCGACCGTCGTCCCGGGCCGCGCCGTGAACTTCCACGCCGCCGAGCCGAACGATCCGGCGGCGTGAGCTTGACGCAGCCCCCCACCCCTTGAGTTCCGCGGACACGACCGCCCCGAACGGATTGGCCACGCCCGCGCGGGCGATCCTGGTGGGCGTGGATTTCGGCCGCGGCAAAGCATTCGACGCCAGCCTGGACGAACTCGCTTTGCTCGCCGAATCGGCCGGTGACCTCGCCGTGGCGCGCATCGTCGCGAAACGCAAGGCGCCCGATGCGGCGCTGTTCGTTGGTTCGGGCAAAGCCGACGAGATCAAGGCCATGGTGCTGACGTATCAGGCCGACGCGGTACTGTTCGACCAGGCCTTGTCGCCCGCGCAGCAGCGCAACCTGGAGCAACATCTCGGGGTGGCCGTGGCCGACCGCACGATGCTGATCCTGGAGATCTTCGGCGAGCGCGCCCAAAGCCATGAGGGCAAGCTGCAGGTCGATCTCGCGCGCTTGCAATACCTCTCGACGCGCCTAGTGCGGCGCTGGAGCCACCTGGAGCGCCAGAGCGGCGGCATCGGCATGCGCGGTGGTCCTGGCGAGGCGCAGATCGAGCTCGACCGGCGCATGATCGCCGAGCGCATCAAGGGCGTGAAGAAACAACTGGAGCGGGTCAAGAAACAGCGCAGTACCCAGCGCCGTTCACGCGAGCGCAACCAGACCTTCCGCATCTCGCTCGTGGGCTACACCAACGCCGGCAAGTCGACACTGTTCAACACGCTGGTGAATGCGCGTGTGTATGCAGCCGACCAGCTCTTCGCCACGCTCGATACCACCACGCGCCAACTGCACATCGAGGGCAACACGCGCTCGGTCTCGCTGTCTGACACGGTCGGCTTCATTCGCGACCTGCCGCACAAGTTGATCGAGGCCTTCGAGGCCACGCTTCAGGAAGCGAACGATGCCGACTTGCTGCTGCACGTGGTCGATTGCGCCAGCCCGGTGCTGGCCGAGCAGATGGCCGAGGTGCAGCGCGTACTGGTCGAGATCGGCGCGAGCGCCATCCCACAAGTGCTGGTCTACAACAAGCTCGACCAACTCGAAGACACGCAGCGCCCACGCGCGCTCGTCGATTCGCTGGAGATCGACGGCGGCATGCGCACACCCCGGGTCTTCATCAGCGCCCGGAGCGGCGAAGGCATGACCGAGCTTCGCGCGCTGCTGGCCACGGCTGTCGCGGGGCAGCAAGACACTGGCTTGAAGACCGACGTCGAGCCCCCAAATCACGACGAGTCCATGGACCGGCTCGACGACGAGCCGGCCGCACCGGCCGACGCGGCCATCCCACCCCATCCCATCTTCTCTACATTCGCATGACCATGAGCCACTCGAACCTTGTTCCCGAAGGCGCCGCCTCGCGTATGAGTGCCCTCGGCGCTGCTGCGCGGACCATGGTTCGCGCCGTCGCCCAGCGGATCCTGGCGACCGGCGGGCGGGGTGATGGCCCTCCCGACCTCGACGAACTGTGGCGCGACTTCAACCGCAAGCTCGGTGGCCTGTTCGGCGGCAAAGGCGGAGGCAACACGCCACGCGGCAACGGGTCGGGCGATGGTGGTGGGCCCAACTTCCAGCCGGACATGAAGAGCGCTGGCATAGGCGCCGGTCTGATCGCCGGTGTCGTCGCGTTGGTGTGGCTCGGTAGCGGCTTCTTCATCGTCCAGGAAGGCCAGCAGGCCGTGGTCACGTCGTTCGGCAAGTACAGCCATACCGCAGATGCCGGCTTCCAGTGGCGCATGCCTTACCCGTTCCAGGCACACGAGACGGTCAACGTGACGCAACTTCGCTCGAAGGAAGTCGGCCGCAATGCGGTGATCGCAGCCACCGGGCTGCGCGACTCGTCGATGCTTACTCAGGACGAGAACATTGTCGATATCCGCTTCACTGTGCAGTACCGGTTGAAGGACGCCCGCGCCTTCCTGTTCGAGAACAGGGATCCGGAAGAGGCGGTCACACTCGCTGCGGAGTCGTCGGTTCGCGAGATCGTCGGCAAGAGCAAGATCGACTCGGTGCTGTATGAGCAGCGCGACGCCATCGCCGCCGACCTGGCCAAGTCGGTGCAGGCACAGCTCGACCGGCTCAAGGCCGGCATCGTCGTCGTCAACATCAATGTGCAGAGCGTGCAGCCGCCCGAGCAGGTGCAGGCTGCGTTCGAAGACACGCTGAAAGCTGGGCAGGATGGTGACCGCTTGAAGAAGGAAGGCCTGGCCTACGCGAGCGACGTGATCCCCAAGGCGCAGGGCACGGCAGCGCGCCTGCGCGAAGAGTCGGAAGGCTACAAATCGCGCGTGGTGGCGCAGGCCGAAGGCGATGCGCAGCGCTTCAACAGTGTGCTGACCGAATACCAGAAGGCCCCCACCGTCACCCGCGACCGCATGTACATCGACACGATGCAGCAGGTCTACTCGAACGTCAGCAAGGTGATGGTCGACAGCCGCAGCAACTCGAACCTGCTCTACCTGCCGCTCGACAAGCTGATCCAGCAGACGGCTGCCGCTGCTGCGACGCCCCCGGCGGTGGTTGCACCTGAAACCCCGCCCGCTACGGCGCCCGGCGACTCGCGCTCGCGCGACGGTCAACGCGGCCGCGATCGCGACAGCCGCTGAACGGCCAGGAGAACAAGAACATGAATCGCATCGCATTGATCGTCGGCGGGCTGCTTCTCGCCTTGATGTTGCTCAGCTCGACCCTGTTCGTCGTCGACCAGCGGCAGGTGGCCGTGGTCTACGCGCTCGGCGAGATCAAGGAAGTGATCCAGGAGCCGGGCCTCAAGTGGAAGCTGCCGCCGCCGTTCCAGAACGTGGTGTTCCTCGACCGCCGCATCCAGACCATGGACAGCCCCGAGACTCGGCCCATCTTCACGGCCGAGAAGAAGAGCCTCGTGATCGACTGGCTCGTGAAGTGGCGCGTCACGGACCCGAAGCAGTTCATTCGCAACAACGGCGTGGACATCCGCAACCTCGAGGCGCGGTTGAGCCCCATCGTTCACGCAGCTTTCAACGAAGAGGTGACGAAGCGCACCGTCGGTGATGTGCTCTCGGGCGGCCGCGACAAGGTCATGCAGGACGTGCGCGCGCGCCTGGCCGACGAGGCCAAGTCGTTCGGCATCGAGATCCTCGACGTGCGGATCAAGCGGGTCGACTTCGTGGCCAACATCACCGAGTCGATCTACAGCCGCATGGCGTCCGAGCGCAAGCAAGTGGCCAATCAACTGCGTGCAACCGGCGGCGCCGAAGGCGAGAAGGTCCGCGCGGATGCCGACCGCCAGCGGGAGGTGATCGTGGCCGAGGCCTACCGCGACGCGCAGAAGGTCAAGGGCGAGGGCGATGCCAAGGCATCCGCCCTGTTTGCCGATGCCTTCGGCCGTGACCCGCAGTTCGCCCAGTTCTACCGCAGCCTCGAGGCCTACCGCGCCAGCTTCCGGAACAAGACCGACGTGATGGTCGTCGACCCGAGCAGCGAGTTCTTCAAAGCCATGCGTGGTGGCGGAGCCGCCGCCGGTGCACCGTCCCCCAAGAAGTAGCCCTTGTCGGCGGCGTCGTTCTGGGACCTTCTGCTCGGCGCATTCGCGCTGATGCTGGTGGTGGAGGGCATGCTGCCCTTCATCAGCCCACCGAAGTGGCGCGCGGTCTTCGAGAAGGCCACGCAACTCAGCGACGGGCAGATCCGGTTCATCGGCCTGTCGAGCATGCTGGCTGGCCTCGCGATGCTGCTGTTCTTTCTGACCTGATCGTTCCGTCCGCTTCACAAATGCGAGTGGGGTTGATCGAGAGTCAGCGTGCTCCGCCGCGCCTGCCGGGCCGCTACCCGCCGGTACAATCTTGGTTTTAACCCTGCGGCGTTTTCACATGTCCTCTGCCTGGTTGCTGCCCGAGCACATTGCCGATGTGCTGCCCGCGCAGGCGAGGCACATCGAGGAGTTGCGCCGCGAGCTCACCGACGTGGCGCGCAGCTACGGTTTCGAGCTGGTGATGCCTCCGCTGCTAGAGCACATCGAATCGCTGCTGTCGGGTACCGGCCGGGCACTCGACTTGAAGACTTTCAAGCTTGTCGACCAGCTCAGTGGGCGCACGCTGGGCGTGCGCGCTGACAGCACGCCGCAGGTCGCGCGCATCGATGCCCACCTGTTGAACCGTGTGGGCGTTACGCGGCTGTGCTACTGCGGCCCGGTGCTGCATGCGCTGCCTTCGGGCACGAGTGCCACACGCGAGCCGTTGCAGTTCGGCGCCGAGATCTACGGCCATGGTGGCCTGGAGGCCGACCTCGAAGTGCAGGACCTCGCGCTCGACTGCCTGCGTCGCGCCGGCATGGCAGGCGTGCTGCTCGACCTTGGCGATGCCCGCATCGTGCGCGGCGTGCTCGCCGGTGTCGTGGCCGACGTGCAGCAACTGGCCGCAGTGCACTCAGCGCTTGCCGCGAAGGACTTGGCTGCGCTGCGTGATCTGGCGGCAGGGTTCTCCCCCGAGGTGCGGGCCGCGTTGCAGGCGCTGGCCGGTTTGTATGGTGGCATCGAGGTGTTGGACATCGCGCGCCGAGCACTGCCGCAGCGCCCGCTCATTCGCGCGGCACTGGACGACCTGCAATGGCTGGCCACCCATGTCAACGAGGCGCACCCGGAGGTTAGCGTCGCGTTCGATCTGGCCGACATCGGCGGCAACGGGTACTACAGCGGCGCGCGTTTCACCGCCTACATGGCCGGCTCGACCAATGCGGTGGCGCGCGGCGGGCGCTACGACGAGGTGGGCGCGGTGTTTGGTCGCAACCGCCCGGCGGTCGGCTTCAGCCTCGACTTGAAGGAGTTGGCCGCGCTGGCGCCGCCCAAGCCGCTTCATGCAGCCATTCGCGCGCCCTGGGCCGAAGACAGCGCGTTGCGAAGCAAGGTACGCAGCCTGCGGGAACAAGGCGAAACCGTGGTGGGCGTGTTGCCCGGCCACGAGCACGAAGGGCAGGAGTTCGCATGCGACCGCGAGCTCGTGCAGGTCAACGCCGATTGGGCCGTGCGCCCGCTCTGAGCCAGGCTCGACCAGCCCACCCACCGACCGACCGCGTTCGATCCGAAATCTCTTCTTCACATGCAGCAGATGAACACAAGCACAGCGGGCGTCACGCCCGGACACAACGTCGTCGTCGTCGGCACCCAGTGGGGCGATGAGGGCAAGGGCAAGGTCGTCGACTGGCTCACCGACCACGCGCAGGCGGTGGTGCGCTTCCAGGGCGGCCACAACGCTGGCCACACGCTCGTCATCAAGGGCGTGAAGACGGCGCTGCAGTTGATTCCCTCCGGCATCATGCGCGATGGCGTCAAGTGCTACATCGGCAACGGTGTGGTCGTTGACCCGGTGCACTTGCTGGCCGAGATCGAGCGGCTCGAGGCCATCGGGCTCGACGTGCGCTCGCGCCTCTTCATCAGCGAATCGTGCCCGTTGATCCTGCCCTTCCATGTGGAGGTCGACAAGGCCCGCGAGGCGATGCGCGAGAGCAGCGGTGCCGGCAAGATCGGCACCACCGGCAAGGGCATCGGCCCAGCTTACGAAGACAAGGTTGCACGGCGCGCGCTGCGCGTGCAAGACCTGAAGCACCCCGAGCGCTTTGCGAAGAAGCTGCGCGAGCTTCTCGACCTGCACAACTTTGCGTTGGTCGGCTTCCTGCACGCGAAGGCGCTCGAGTTCCAGCCGATCTACGACCTCGCGATGCATGTGGCCGAGCAACTCAAGCCGATGATGGCCGACGTGGGCTACACGCTGCACACCGCGCACCGTGCTGGCGCCAACATCCTTTTCGAAGGTGCGCAGGGAACGCTGCTCGACATCGACCACGGCACCTACCCGTACGTCACGTCAAGCAACTGCGTTGCCGGCAACGCGGCGGCCGGTGCGGGCGTGGGCCCCGACCAGTTGCACTACATCCTGGGCATCACCAAGGCGTACACCACGCGCGTGGGCAGCGGCCCGTTCCCGACTGAACTGCCGATGGACGAGCCGGGCACCGTGGGCCACCACCTGTCGACCGTCGGCCAGGAGCGCGGCACCGTGACCGGCCGGCCACGCCGCTGTGGCTGGCTCGATGCCGCGCTGCTGAAGCGCTCGATGATCATCAATGGCATCACGGGCCTGTGTTTGACCAAGCTCGACGTGCTCGACGGTCTGCCCGAGATCAAGGTCTGCGTCGGCTACGACCTGCGCGGCACACGCATCGACATCCTGCCCCTCGACGCCGACGACATCGATGCCTGTGTGCCCATCTACGACACCTTCCCAGGCTGGACCGAAACGACCTTCGGCGTGACCGAGTGGGACAAGCTGCCGCTGAACGCGCGCCGCTACCTGGAACGGGTGCAGGCCTTCATCGGTGCGCCGATCCACATGGTGTCGACTGGCCCGGACCGGGTGCACACGATTCTGTTGCGCCACCCGTATTCCAGCTGACATCATTCACTTCCATCCACCCCACCTGGCCGAGGAATCTGCATGCTGACCGATGACGGCAAACACCTTTACGTGAGCTGGGACGAGTACCACATGCTCATCGAGCGGCTGGCGCTCAAGATCGCCGGCAGCGGCTGGGAGTTCGACCAGATCCTGTGCCTCGCGCGCGGCGGCATGCGGCCGGGCGACGTGCTGTCGCGGGTGTTCGACAAGCCGCTGGCGATCATGTCGACCAGCTCGTACCGGGCCGATGCGGGCACCATCCAGGGCCGGCTCGACATGGCCAAGTACATCACCATGCCCAAGGGCGAACTGGCGGGGCGCATTCTGCTGGTCGACGATCTCTCGGACTCGGGCGTCACCTTGCGCGCGGTCGTCGACCGCCTGCGCGGCATGCCCTCCATCGGCGAGTTGCGCTCTGCGACGATCTGGACCAAGGGTGTGTCTTCGTACACGCCGGATTTCTATGTCGAGCTGCTCCCGACGAGCCCCTGGATCCACCAGCCGTTCGAGGAATATGACGATCTTCGGCCGGAGGGGCTGGCGAAGAAGTTTGTGATTTGAGGGCAAGCGCCACATATGGAAGGCCAGCTTCGCAGGCCTTGAACTCAAACTTCGGAAGGGACACGGTCACCTTCGGCGACCCCGGAATCGCTTGCAAGCGATTCCTTTCGAGTCCCTTGCGGCGTGCCCGCAGGGGCTCGCCTCCTGGGCACCAAATGAAAAAAGCCGCTTGCGGCGGCTTTTGTCATTTGGTGCCCAGGAAGGGACTCGAACCCCCACGGAGTTACCCGCTAGTACCTGAAACTAGTGCGTCTACCAATTCCGCCACCTGGGCATTTCAGGAAGCCTCAAACTATATCACCAAAGAAATACACATTGAAAAATTCAAATCCCATTGGGGCTGAGCTGATGCTCGAAGTGGACGGCACCGTGCAGGGCCACCGCGATGGCCATGGCTTCGTCGTTCGTGACGACGGGCATGCCGACCTGTACCTTTCGCAGCAGGAGATGCGCGCGGTGTTGCACCGTGACCGCGTCAAGGCGCGGGTGGTGCGCTACGACCGCAAGGGCCGGCCCGAAGGGCGCGTGCTCGAGATTCTCGAGCGCAAGAAGGCGCCGATCATCGGCCGGCTGCTGCACGAAAGCGGCGTTTGGCTCGTGGCGCCTGAAGACAAGCGCTACGGCCAGGACATCCTGATTCCGAAGAACGCCACGGCCGATGCCACGGCCGGCCAGGTGGTCGCGATCGAACTGACCGAGCCGCCGTCGATGTACTCGCAGCCCGTCGGCCGCGTGACCGAGGTGCTTGGCGAGATCGACGATCCGGGCATGGAGATCGAGATCGCGGTGCGCAAGTACGAGGTGCCGCACCGCTTCTCCCCCGAAACGCTGGCACAGGCCGCGAGCCTGCCCGAGAAGATCCGCCCCGCAGACCGCAAGAACCGCATCGACCTGACCGACGTGGCGCTCGTCACCATCGACGGTGAAGACGCGCGCGACTTCGACGACGCCGTGTACTGCGAGCCCGCCAAGATCGGCCGCGTGAAAGCCGCCAACGGCTGGCGCCTGATCGTTGCCATCGCTGACGTGAGCCACTACGTGAAGCCCGCCGAGGCGATCGATGCCGACGCGTACGAGCGCGCCACGTCGGTGTACTTTCCGCGCCGCGTGATCCCGATGCTGCCGGAGAAGCTGAGCAATGGCCTGTGCTCCCTGAACCCGAACGAAGACCGGCTCGCGATGGTGTGCGACATGCTCGTCACCGCCACCGGGGAGGTCCACGCGTACCAGTTCTTCCCGGCCATCATTCGCTCGCAGGCCCGTTTCACGTACAACGAGGTCGCGGCCATTCTGGCCAACACGCGCGGGCCGGAAGCCGCCAAGCGCAAGGACCTGGTCCCCGACCTGCTGAACTTGCACGAGGTGTACCGCGCACTGCTCAAAGAGCGCTCGAAGCGCGGTGCGGTCGACTTCGAGACCACCGAGACGCAGATCGTCTGCGACGAGAACGGCCGCATCGAGAAGATCGTGCCGCGCACCCGCACCGAGGCGCACAAGCTGATCGAAGAGGCGATGCTCGCGGCCAACGTGTGTTCGGCCGACTTCATTGCGCGCGCCAAGCACCCGGCGCTGTACCGGGTGCACGAAGGGCCGACACCCGAGAAGAAGGTGCTGCTGCAGAACTACCTGCGCGCGCTTGGCCTGGGCCTGTCGGTGAGCGACGACCCGAAGCCGGCCGAGTTCCAGGCCATCGCTGCGGCCACCAAGGACCGGGTGGACGCGACGCAGATCCACACCATGCTGCTGCGCTCGATGCAGCAGGCCATCTACACCGGCACGAACAGCGGCCACTTCGGCCTGGCGTATGAGGCCTACACGCACTTCACGAGCCCGATCCGGCGCTACCCCGACTTGCTGGTGCACCGCGTCATCAAGGCGCTGCTGGCGGGCAAGCGCTACCACCTCGTCACGGGCAAGAGCAACCCGGCACCGAGCAACCGCAAGGCGCCCAAGCTCGTCAAGCCGGCGAAGCCTGCGACTGCGGAAGAGGCAACCTGGGAAGTGGCCGGCGCGCATTGCAGCGCCAACGAACGCCGCGCCGACGAAGCCTCGCGCGACGTCGAGGCCTGGCTCAAGTGCCGCTACATGCGCGAGCACCTCGGCGAGGAGTTCGCGGGTACGGTCAGCTCGGTCACGAGCTTCGGCCTGTTCGTGACGCTCGACACTTTGTACGTGGAGGGCCTGATCCACATCACCGAACTGGGCGGTGAGTACTACCGCTTCGACGAGGTGCGGCAAGAGCTGCGCGGCGAGCGCAGCGGCGTGCGCTACAGCGTGGGTTCACGGGTTCGCGTGCAGGTCAGCCGGGTCGACCTCGACGGCCGCAAGATCGACTTCCGCATGGTTCGCGAGGGCGAGGACGAAGCCCTCGCGCAGCGCGTGCGGCGCGAGCGGCAGGGCGACAAGACCGGCGCTGCCGCCAATGATCTGGCTGCGGTCAAGGCGGCCGATCGCGCCGAGAAGGCTGCGACCAAAGCCAAGTCACGCGGTGGTGCTTCGGCCGGTGCAGTCGGGGGTGCGGGCAAGTCTGCGCGCCCGGTACGCGCCGTCAAGGCGGCGGCGCGCAAGGGCACGGGCCGTCCTCCGGGCAAGGCGGCCAAGCGCCGCTGAGGCGCCACTGATTCGGACCCCCGGCAGCCGCTGGAAACACACCAGCCCGCACCAACAACATCAACACACAGAAAGACTCAGATGACGATTCGCTTCGACGGCCGCGTGGCCGTGGTCACAGGCGCCGGCGGGGGCCTCGGCCGGCAGCATGCGTTGGCGCTCGCCGCGCGCGGTGCCAGGGTGGTGGTCAACGACCTCGGCGGCACGCTTGACGGCACTGGGGGCACGCCAAGCGCGGCGCTGACTGTCGTTGAAGAGATCCGCGCGGCGGGCGGCGTGGCGATGGCCAGCGGCGCGTCGGTCACCGATGCGGCGGCGGTGCAGGCGATGGTCGATGAGGCGATGCGCGAGTGGGGCCGCATCGACATCCTGGTCAACAACGCCGGCATCCTGCGCGACAAGAGCTTCACGAAGATGACGCTCGACGACTTCCGTCTTGTCGTCGAGGTTCATCTGATGGGCGCGGTGAACTGCTGCAAGGCCGTGTGGGACGTGATGCGCGCGCAGAACTACGGCCGCATCGTGATGACGACCTCGTCGAGCGGCTTGTATGGCAACTTCGGCCAGTCGAACTACGGCGCGGCCAAGATGGCGCTGGTCGGCCTGATGCAGACGCTCTCCATCGAAGGCGCCAAGAACGACATCCGGGTCAACTGCCTGGCGCCCACGGCCGCCACGCGCATGACCGAGCACCTGATGCCTGAAGCCGTGCTGAAGCTGCTGCAGCCCGAGGCGGTGACTCCTGGCTTGTTGGCACTGGTCGCCGACGACGCGCCGACGCGCGCCATCCTGTGCGCCGGCGCCGGCGCCTTCGAGCGCGCCCACGTCACGCTCACGCCCGGCGTGTTCGTCGGGTTGCCGAACGACGCAGCGGAGCAGGTGGCCGCGCAGTTCAGCGCCATCTCGGCGCGTGACGACGAGACGGTGCCCGAGAGCGGTACCGCGCAGGGCACGGTCGAGATCGGCAAGGCGATGAGCGCGCTCGGCTGAATCGGCCGGCGCACAAGCCGAAGCGTCAAGCGCCTGATCGGCTCAAGGCGTCGATCAACGCGCTGGCACACAGCGGCCCCGGTGGCGGCGGCTCGGCCGCCGCGCCATGCGAACGAACGGCGCGCAGGGCGGTTTGGAAGCCGCTGGCCGACCCGCTCTGCGCCCACAACCCGCCAAGCCAGCCGGCCAGCACATCGCCTGTGCCGGCGGTGGCCAATGCGGCATTGCCAGTCGGGTTGACGCGCGGCGCCTCGAAGGGTGCGGCGATCACGCTGCCCGAGCCTTTCAAGACAACACAGCAGGCGAAGCGCTCTGCGAGCGATTGCGCCGCGCGCAGGCGGTTGCCTTGGATCTCGGCCGTTGCCGTGCCCAGCAGGCGGGCTGCTTCCAGCGGGTGCGGGGTGAGCACCGTCGGCAACTGCCGTGCGGCGCGGTGCGCGAGCAGGGTTTGCAGGGCGGTATCGGTGGCGATGGCGTTCAACGCATCGGCGTCCAGCACGAGGCGTGCCGCGAGGGCCAGCAGGCGAGGCAGAACTGCCTTGACCGCATCGCCGCCACCGCAGCCGCACACGACGGTGCTTGCGCCGATCAAAGTGGCCGGCCCGGCTGACCACCCACTGCGCAGCATCAACTCCGGGTGCAGCGTGTCGACGGCCAACGCGGCGCCGAGAAGTTCGACGAAGACGCGGCCGGCGCCTGCGGCCAACGCGGCCCGCGCCGCGAGCAGGCCCGCGCCCGCCATGCCGCCGGCACCGCCAACGATGGCCACGTCGCCGAAGCTGCCCTTGTGCTGCGCATGACGGCGGCCCGTGGCCGACACGGCCGGAAGGCTCGCAGACAACCAAGCCTGGGGCCCGTCGGCTGCAGCGGCCGAGCCCGCACCCGGGCCGATGCCGAGATCATCGAACCACACTCGCCCCGCGTGGTCGCGGCCGGAAGCGGTGAAAAGGCCGGGCTTCCGGGTCAGCAAGGCAAGCGTGTGCGCTGCGTTGATGCACGCATCACCCAGCGGCTGCCCGGTGTCGGCGTTGAGGCCCGAGGGCACGTCCACTGCCAGCACCGGGCAGGCGAGGGCGTTGAGTTGCCGGACCGACTCGGCCAGCGCGCCGTGCGGTGCACGCCTCCCGCCGATGCCGAGCAAGGCGTCGATCGCCAGGTCATGCTGTGCCAGGTCGGGTGGGTCACGCCTGCCGATGGTCGCGCCCGCGGACTGTGCGCGTTGCAGCGCATTCGCTGCGTCGGCAGGCAATGCAGCCGGGTCGCCGATCAGACTCACGTGCACCTGCTTGCCCCAGCGCAAAAGGTGCCGCGCCGCTTCCAGGCCGTCGCCGCCGTTGTTGCCCGGGCCTGCCGCCACCCAGATGCAACGCGCATGTGGAGCCAGTGCCATCGCGAGCTGTGCGACTGCGAGGCCGGCTTGGTCCATCAAAGCGTGGGGCGGTCGCGCCGCAGCTTCACGGGCCTCGATGAGCCGCGTTGCGACCACGCCGAAGAGCGGCTGTTCCAATGAACTGGGCAAGACCGGATTCATGCGGCAGTGTTGCAGGTCGGCGGCTCGTCAGGTGCGCAGGCGTTCGATGCCCAGCCCGTCGGTGTCGATGGCTGCGGGGCGGCCAGCCAGGCCGTCGGCCAGCAGCCGCGCCGACCCGCAGGCAAGCGCCCAGCCGCTCGAGCCGTGGCCCAGGTTCAGCCACACGCCGTCGATGCCGCTGGCGCCGAGGATCGGTGGGCCATCGGGCAGCATCGGGCGCGCGCCTTTCCAGACCTGCGCCTGTTCGGTGCGGGCCGCCCCCGGGAACCAGTCGTGCAGCACCTTGTGAAGGGTCTCGATGGCGCTGGAGTGGTGGTGTTCGAGCGAGCCGCCGATCTCGGCGCTGCCGGCCACGCGCACCCGCGCGCCGAGCCGGCTGATGGCAACCTTGTAGCGCTCGTCCATCAGCGCCGAGCGCGGGCCGATGTTGTCGTGGCTGTCACGCAGGCGCAGGGGGGCTGTCAACGAGTAGCCGTGCACGGCCTGCATCGGGAGCTTCAGGCCGTGCGGCCGCAGCAGGCCCAGCGCCCCGAGCGCTGCACAGACGACGATGGCGTCGAAACCTTCGGTGATGGGCGCAAGCGCCATCGGCTGTGTGTCTTGAGCCTCGCGCGGCGGCGCCGTGGGGAGCATGCCGTTGATGGCCGGATCGTCGGGTGGCGTGTGCCTGTGCACGAGCTGCGGCTGGCGGCCGGGAATGATCTTGTCGACCGTGGTGTGGAAGCGAAAACGCGCACCGAGGCGCTGTGCTTCGTGGCGCAACAAGTGGGCGAACTCGCGGCAGTTGCCGACTTCGTCATCGGGCAGGTGGATACCGCCGTGAAGCGCGGTCTCGGTGCTCAGGCCCGGCTCGATGACGCGGCACTGGGCCGCGTCGATCAGCCTGAAGCGCGTGCCCAGTTCGGTGAGCGACGCGAGGCCCGGTTCGACCAGCGCCTGGTCCCTGGCGCTGCGCAGCAACACGAGGTAGCCGTCCGCGCGCTCGTACTCGAGCTGCAGGTGTCGGGTCACTTCATGAAGCCGGTCACGGCTGTAGCAGGCCAGGCGCTGCATGCGCAGCCGGTTCGCCTGGTAGGTGCGCAGCCTGCATGCGCGCCACCATTGCCAGAGCCACGCCACCGTGCCTGGCGGGAAGCCGGCGCGCACGCGCACCGGTGCATGCCGGCTCAACAGGTGGCCCAGCACCTTGGCTGGCATGCCGGGTGCGGCCCATGGCGTGACGTAGCCTGGCGCAATGACGCCCGCATTGGCAAAGCTCGTCTCGGCCGCCACGCTGCCGCGGCGTTCGAACACGCTGACGCGGTGGCCGTCGGCGGCGAGCTCGTAAGCCGTGGTCACGCCGACGATACCGGCGCCGATCACGGCAACCTTCATGGGGGACTGCGGTGCATCGTCAGGCAGCGCCGGCGCGCGTGGGTGCGAGCGCGGCTTCGATGGCGAGCGATGCGCCCAGCACCACGTCGTCGCACAGCGCGCCGCTCCACACCATCAACCCCACCGGCAGTTCACCCGCCGCATGGCAGGGCAGCGACAGCGCGCAACCATCGAGCACGTTGACCACCGACGGGTTGCGCAGCAACGCGCCGTTGGCAGCGAAGAACGCGTCGTCGCCGGCAACCAATGGGGCGATCACCGGCGCCACGAAGGGCACGGTCGGGCTGAGCATCGCGTCGACACCGCGCATGGCACCGAGCATCTGGGCAATCCAGGCCTGCCGCGCCTGCAACAGGTCGATGTAGTCGGCGCCGCTCATCTGCGCGCCGCGCCGGATGCGCAGCGCCACCCGCGGGTCGTACTGTGCCTCGCAGTCGGCCATCAGCGCGCGGTGCCAGGCCCAGGCCTCGACCGGTGCGAAGCCGCCCCCGGCATTGATGCGCGCCAGGTCGGCAAGTTGCGGCAGGTCGATTTCCTCGACCTGGGCTCCGCTCTTGCGCAGTGTCGCGAGCGTGCGCGCGAACGCGCTGGTCACGGTCGCATCGAGCCCGTCGAGCATCAGCGTGCGCGGTACGGCGAAGCGCAAATGATTCAGCGGCGGTTCGGCGACGCGCACCACGCGCTGTGCCAGCACCTCGTGCAGCAGCACCGCGTCGCGCACCGAGCGCGTGATGGCGCAGACCGTGTCGAGCGTGGTGGACAGCGGAATCGCACCTGCGGTCGGTGTCAGTCGCGCCGTGTTCTTGAACCCGACCAGCCCTTGCAGCGCGGCCGGAATGCGGATCGAGCCACCGGTGTCGGAGCCGAGCGCAG
This sequence comes from Rhizobacter sp., assembly GCA_025350965.1. Lineage (GTDB taxonomy): Bacteria > Pseudomonadota > Gammaproteobacteria > Burkholderiales > Burkholderiaceae_C > LMDS01. Next base: position 90,838 of record JANXWV010000124.1, on the reverse strand, counting down.
CCCATGCCGCGCCCGTGGCCACCGAAGTGGCGCCACCCGAGGTAGAGCCACCGGGAGCGCGCGGCGTGGTCGGGTCGACAAGCGCTGCTGCCGGGTTGGCGGGCGTGCCGTGGTGCGGGTTGATGCCGACGCCCGAGAACGCGAACTCAGACATGTTGGTGCGCCCCAGAAGCGCCGCACCGGCGGCGCGCAAGCGCGCCACCGCAGGGCAGTCTTGCAGGGCAGCAGGGCGCTTGGCCAGAGCCGTCGAGCCGGCAGCCGTCACTTCGCCCGCCACGTCGAACAGGTCTTTGATGCTGACGGCCAGGCCAGCAAGCAGCGGCAACGGGCCGCCGGCCGCATGGGCGGCGTCTGCATGCGCGGCGGCTTCGGAGGCGATATCGGCGTTCAGTGAGGTGTAAGTTGCGCGGTTCGTTTCACTGCGCGCCTTGGCCAGGCTGGCCGTCATTTCGAGCGCAGCGCGGGTGTCGCCACGCTGCATGCGCTCGCGGGTTGCGATCAGGTCTGGGATCATGGGTGGGTGCTATACTCGATTGGCTAACCGGCCGGTACAGCGCCTCGGCGCTCAACCGCACTCGGTGGGCAAATGGTCTACCGACGCTCAACTGAGTGCGCTAGACAAATCGCGAACCGGCTATTGAAGGTGTTGCGCAAGCAGATTTCATTTTGAAAAAGCTACCGCAATTCGTGCCGGATTCTAGAACCAACCTTTGGAGTCTCTATGACGATCACCATGCGTGACATGCTGGAAGCCGGTGTCCACTTCGGTCACCAAACCCGCTTCTGGAACCCCAAGATGGCCCCGTACATCTACGGCCATCGGAACAAGATCCACATCATCAACCTCGAGAAGACGCAGCCGCTCTTCAACGACGCGATGAAGTTCATCCGGCAACTGTCCGCCAAGCGGGGCACCATCCTGATGATCGGTACCAAGCGCCAGGCCCGCGACGTGATCGCGATGGAAGCCAAGCGCGCGGGCATGCCCTACGTCGACCAGCGCTGGCTCGGCGGCATGATGACCAACTTCAAGACGGTCAAGGGTTCGCTGAAGAAGCTGAAGGACATGAAAGCGCAGGTCGAGGCCGGTACCGAAATCCGCATCAAGAAGGAAGCGCTGATGTTCCAGCGCGACATGGCAAAGCTCGAGAAAGACATGGGCGGCATTCAAGACATGAGCGCGCTGCCCGACGCCATGTTCGTGATCGACGTCGGCTACCACAAGATCGCGATTCTCGAAGCCAAGAAGCTCGGCATTCCGATCATCGGCATCGTTGACTCGAACCATTCGCCCGAAGGTATCGACTACGTGATCCCGGGCAACGACGACTCGTCGAAGGCCGTAGCGCTGTACGCGAAGGCCGTGGCCGATGCGGTGCTCGAAGGCCGCGCCAACGCCGCCAACGAGGTGGTGCACGCGGTAGCGGCCGGCGGCGACGAATTCGTCGAAGTCAACGAAGCGGCCTGATGCGTTGAGCCCCGTTTGCCTCGCGGCAAACTCTCAGTTTTGCCTCGCGGCAAACGCCCAGTTTTGCCTCGCGGCAGACGACGGGCCATGAACAAGGGGCTGTCACAGCCCCTTTTTTCCACCAACGTCTCGAACTCCGGCAGCGCCTGACGCGCCGCACCCGAGACGCCAAACACGGAGATTTCAAGATGGCTGCAATCACTGCAAGCATGGTCGGCGAACTGCGCGCCAAGACCGACGCGCCGATGATGGAATGCAAGAAGGCGTTGACCGAGGCAGAAGGCAACATGGAGCGCGCCGAAGAGTTGCTGCGCGTCAAGCTCGGCAGCAAGGCCGGCAAGGCCGCTTCGCGCATCACGGCCGAAGGCGTGGTCGCAGTGGCGGTCGCGGGCCACGCGGGCGCCCTGGTCGAGGTGAACTGCGAAACCGACTTCACGTCGAAGAACGACATGTTCCTGGCACTGGCAAAGGCCTGCGCGCAACTCGTGGCCGAGAACAACCCGGCCGACGTGGCCGCGCTGTCGGCACTGCCGTACACCCAAGACGGGTACGGCCCGACGCTCGAAGACGTGCGCAAGGGTCTGATCGGCACCATCGGCGAGAACATGTCGATCCGCCGCTTCAAGCGCTATGAAGGCGCCAAGCTCGCGAGCTATTTGCACGGCACGCGCATCGGCGTGATGGTCGAGTTCGAGGGCGACGATGTGGCAGCCAAGGATGTGGCCATGCACGTGGCGGCAATGAAGCCGGTGGCGCTTTCGTCGGCCGACGTTCCGGCCAAATTGATCGAGACCGAGCGCTCGGTCGCGTCGCAAAAGGCTGCCGAAGATGCCGAGGTGGCCAAGGCTGCAGGCAAGACGCCCCAGTCGCCCGAGATCGTTGCCAAGCGCATCGAAGGGTCGGTTGCGAAGTACCTGAAGGAAGTGAGCCTTTTCAACCAGGCCTTTGTCAAGAACGACAAGCAGACGGTTGAGCAGATGCTCAAGGAGCGCGCGACCACGGTCAAGGGCTTCACGATGTTCGTGGTGGGCGAAGGCATCGAGAAGAAGGTCGACGACTTCGCGGCCGAAGTGGCGGCGCAAGTGGCTGCAGCCAAGGGCGCCTGAGTTCGCGCCGCCGGGGCAAATTGCTGCCCTCGCCCGGCCGTTAGACTTGCCGACCGGCCAAGCCGCCAAACACCCGAGGAGCCTGCTGCATGCCCGCCTACAAACGCATCCTGCTGAAACTGTCCGGTGAAGCGCTGATGGGCGACGACGCCTACGGCATCAACCGGGCGACCATCGTGCGCATCGTGCGCGAGGTGCAGGAAGTGACGCAGATGGGCTGCGAAGTTGCTGTGGTCATCGGCGGCGGCAACATCTTCCGCGGCGTGGCTGGCGGCTCGGTCGGAATGGACCGTGCCACCGCCGACTACATGGGGATGCTTGCGACGGTGATGAACGCGCTGGCACTCGCCGACACGATGCGCCAGGAGGGGATGGTCGCGCGCGTGATGTCGGCCATCGGCATCGAGCAGGTCGTCGAGCCGTATGTGCGGCCGAAGGCGCTGCAGTACCTCGAAGAAGGCAAGGTCGTGGTCTTCGCGGCCGGCACCGGCAACCCTTTCTTCACCACCGACACGGCTGCTGCGCTGCGCGGTGCCGAGATCGGCGCGCAGATCGTGCTGAAGGCAACCAAGGTCGACGGTGTCTACACCGCCGACCCGAAGAAAGACCCGACAGCCACCCGCTACCGAAGCATCACCTTCGACGAAGCCATCACCAAGAACCTGCAAGTGCTCGATGCCACCGCATTCGCGCTGTGCCGCGACCAGAAGCTGCCGATCCGGGTGTTCAGCATCTTCAAGAGTGGTGCGCTCAAGCGTGTCGTTGCGGGTGAGGACGAAGGCACGCTGGTCCACGTTTGACCTGTACGCCGAATCCGGCGAGAGAGTTCGATCATGAGCATTGCTGACATCAAGAAGACTGCAGAAGCCAAGATGGCTCGCTCCATCGAGGCCTACAAGAACGAGCTGCACAAGATCCGCACAGGGCGTGCGCACCCCGGCATCCTGGACCAGGTGCAGGTCGACTACTACGGCTCGATGGTGCCGATATCGCAGGTGGCCAACGTGACGCTGATGGACGCGCGCACGATCAGCGTGCAGCCCTGGGAAAAGGGCATGGGCGCCAAGATCGAGAAAGCCATCCGCGAGTCCGACCTGGGCCTGAATCCGGCCGCGCAAGGCGACCTGCTTCGCGTGCCGATGCCGGCGCTGACCGAAGAACGCCGCCGCGAGTTGACCAAGGTGGTTCGCAACGAAGGCGAAGACGCGAAGGTGGCCGTGCGCAACCTGCGCCGTGATGCCAACGACCACGCGAAGAAGCTCCTCAAGGACAAGGAAATCTCCGAAGACGAAGAGCGCCGCTCGCTCGACGAGGTGCAGAAGCTCACCGACCGCACCATTGCCGAGATCGACCGCATGACCTCTGCCAAAGAGGCCGAGATCATGGCGGTGTGAGGCCTGGCCTTGTCCCGTTTCTTCCCCACGCTCTGACCGCGCCCTTGTGACCGATTCGGCAGACTCTCGCAGCCGCGTGCCCCGCCATGTTGCCATCGTGATGGATGGCAATGGCCGGTGGGCCAAGAAGCGCTTCATGCCGCGCTTCTTCGGCCACAAGCAGGGCGTCGATGCGCTGGTGCGGACAGTGCTCGGTTGCGCCGATCGCGGCATCGACTACCTCACCGTGTTCGCCTTCTCGAGCGAGAACTGGAAGCGCCCGACCGAAGAGGTGTCGGGCCTGATGGGCCTGGTGCTCGTCGCGGTGGCCAAGTACCTCGGCAAGCTCGCCAGCCACGGTGTGCGCATCCGCATCGTCGGGGACCGCAACCAGGTATCCGACAAGCTGCGCCAGGCCTGGGAGCAGGCCGAGGCGAGTACGGCGCACAACACGCGCATCACCCTGTCGGTGGCGTTCAACTACGGTGGCCGCTGGGACATCGTCCAGGCCTGCCGCCAAGCCATCGCGGCCGGGTTGCCGGCCGACCAGCTCGATGAAGCGGCGCTGACACGGTTCATGGCGCTGAGCCACGCGCCGGACCCGGACCTGTTCATTCGCACCGGCGGTGAGGTGCGCATCAGCAACTTCCTGCTGTGGCAGGCGGCCTATTCCGAGCTGGTGTTCTCCGATTGCCTGTGGCCCGAGTTCGGTGACGCCGAACTCGACGCCGCCTTGGCCGAATACGCCCGCCGTGACCGCCGCTTCGGCACGGTCGAGAGCCCTGCCACCGCGTCTGCCCGGATCGAGACCTGACTCGTGTTGAAGCAGCGCATCATTACCGCGCTCGTGCTGATTGCAATTCTGTTGCCGGCCATCTTCGCCGCCTCACCCTGGCCGTTCGCGGTGTTGCTGCTGGTGATGATCGGCGCGGCCGGCTGGGAATGGGGCCGCCTGAACGGTGCTGATCCGGTCGGCGCGGTGGCGTTGGGCGTCGCGGTCACCGTGGCGGGCGTCATCACGCTGGCTGCGGGCTGGCAGAACGCACCACCGCCGGCGTTGTGGTGGCTCGCAATGCTGGCGTGGGTGCTCGGCGGGGCGTGGGTGCTGCGCGGCGGCGTGGCGGGCTGGCCCAAGCTTGCCGCACCGGTTCGCTGGGCGCTCGGCGCAGCACTGCTCTGGACCGCGTGGCTCGCGCTGGCTGCTGCGAAGGCGGTGGGTATCAACTTCATGCTGTCGGTGTTCTGCCTGGTGTGGGCGGCCGACATTGCGGCGTACTTCGGCGGGCGGCGCTTCGGCCGGCGCAAGCTCGCCCCCGGCATCAGCCCCGGCAAGAGCTGGGAAGGCGTGTGGAGCGGCATGGTTGGCGCTGTGTTGCTCGCAGCCTTCTGGCTCTGGCTCGACAGCGCGTTTGCGGTCGACTCGGCCAGCCTCTACACGCGGCTGCTCTCGCGCTTCGGCATCGCCGGTGGGGTGCTCGTGCTGGTGTTCCTGGCTGTGATGAGCGTGGTGGGTGACCTGTTCGAATCTCTCGTGAAGCGCGGCGTCGGCGCCAAGGACAGCAGTGCACTGCTGCCGGGCCACGGCGGCGTGCTCGACCGGATCGACGCGCTGCTGCCGGTGTTCCCGATCACCCTTGCGCTGCTGAGTTTCTGAGCGCCGCTTTCGACCCGACCGACCTCATGACGAACCTTGAGCAAACCCGCCCTCAGCGCGTGTGCATCCTCGGTGCCACTGGCTCGGTGGGTACCAGCACGCTCGACGTGATCGCGCGCCACCCTGGCCGCTTCGAGGTGTTCGCGCTGACCGCGCACAGCCGTATCGACGAGTTGTTCGCACAGTGTGTGCAGTGGCGGCCGCGTTTCGCCGCCGTGCCGGACGCGGTGCCAGCGCGTGCCTTGCGCGAGCGCCTGCGCGCGCAGGGTGTTGCCACCGAGGTGCTCGACACACCGCAGGCGCTGTGCGAATTGGCAGCGCACCCCGAGGTCGACGCGGTCATGGCGGCCATCGTCGGTGCCGCAGGCCTCGCGCCATGTCTGGCCGCGGCGAAGGCCGGCAAGCGTTTGCTGCTGGCGAACAAGGAAGCACTGGTTGTCGGCGGTGCGCTCTTCATGCAGGCGGTCCGCGACGGTGGGGCGACGCTGTTGCCCATCGACAGCGAGCACTCGGCGATCTTTCAGTGCCTGCCGGTCGACCGCGGCGAATGGCCCCGGTTCATCGACCACATTCTTCTGACCGCGTCGGGCGGCCCGTTCCGCAGCCGCGACCCTGCCACGCTGGACAGCGTCACGCCCGAGGAAGCCTGCGCGCACCCGAACTGGGTGATGGGCCGAAAGATCTCGGTCGACTCGGCGACGATGATGAACAAGGCGCTCGAGGTGATCGAAGCACGCTGGCTGTTCGACCTGAAGCCGGAGCAGATCCGTGTCGTCATCCATCCGCAAAGCATCGTGCATTCGATGGTCGTGTGCCGCGACAACTCGGTGCTCGCACAGCTCGGCACCCCCGACATGCGCGTGCCAATCGCCTATGGCCTGTCATTCCCCCAGCGCATCGAGTCAGGCGCCGGCGCGCTCGATTTCAGCGCGATGACGGGCCTGAGTTTCAGCGCCGCCGACCTGGCGCGCTACCCCGGCCTCGCGCTGGCGTGGGCCACGCTCGACGCCGCGCCGGGCAGCACGGCCGTGCTGAACGCGGCAAACGAAGTCGCGGTGGCGGCGTTCCGTGCTGGAACCATCCGCTTCGATCAGATTCATGCGGTCAACACCCGCACCCTGGCGCGTGTTGTGCCGGCCGCAGGCTGCTGCGATTCCATCGAAGCCCTGCTTGACCTCGATGCACATGCGCGGCGCGATGCGCGGCAGTTCGTGAAGGAGATGGCGCGATGATCACCACGGTTCTGGCCTTCATCCTCACGCTCGGCGTGTTGATCGTCATCCACGAGTACGGGCACTATCGCGTGGCCGTGGCCTGCGGTGTGAAGGTGCTGCGCTTTTCGGTGGGTTTCGGTCGTGTGCTTTGGCGCCGCCAAGCCACGCCCGACAGCACCGAGTTCGTGCTGTGCGCCTTGCCGCTTGGTGGCTACGTGAAGATGCTCGACGAGCGCGAAGGCGCTGTCCCGCCGGCAGACAAGCAACGCAGCTTCAACAACAAGACCCTGCCGCAGCGCACGGCCATCGTCGCCGCCGGCCCGGCCGCGAACCTGCTGCTCGCGGTGCTGCTCTACTCGGTCGCGCACTGGATCGGCATCGAAGAGCCGAAGGCTTTGATGGGCCCGCCGGCTGTGGGCAGCCTGGCCGAGCGTGCCGGCCTGCGCACCGGCGACTGGGCCCGCGCCTGGTCGGCCAATGGCACCGATTGGCAGGAACTGCGTTCGATGACCGACCTGCGCTGGGAAGCCACGCAGGCGGTCGTGCGGAGCGAGCCGCTGCACCTGATGGTCACCGACCGCGACGGCCGCGGCAAGCGCCAAGTCGTGCTTGGTCTCAACACCTTGGGCACCGCCGAGGTCGACGCCAAACTGATGCAGCGCATCGGGTTGGGTAGCGCGTTCAGCGAGCCGGTGCTCGGTGAGGTGAAGGCCGGTGGCGCCGGTGCGCAGGCGGGCCTGCGCAGCGGTGACCGCGTGCTCGCGATCGACGACGCACCGGTGGCCGACGCGGCCCGTGTGCGCGAGCTGATCCGCGCCAGCGGCAGCTCGGGCAAGCCGCTCGAGATGAAGTGGCGCGTCGAGCGCGGCGGGCAGGTGTTGCAACTCGCAGTCACGCCCACGGTCGTGGTTGAAGCCGGCCAATCGGTGGGGCGCCTCGGCCTGTACCCGGGTCAGGCGGCCGAGATGGTGACGGTGCGCTACGGCGTGCTCGACGGCATGGTGCAGGCCGTGTCGCAGACGTGGCAGATGTCCGCGCTCACGCTCAAGATGCTGGGCAAGATGGTGATCGGCCAGGCCTCGCTGAAGAACCTCAGCGGGCCGCTCACGATTGCCGACTACGCAGGCCAGTCGGTGCGCCTCGGTCTGGCGTATTACCTGGGCTTCCTCGCCGTGGTGAGCGTGAGCCTCGGCGTACTCAACCTGTTGCCGCTGCCGGTGCTCGATGGTGGGCACCTGATGTATTATCTTTTCGAGGGTGTGACGGGTCGGCCAGTCTCAGAGTTGTGGCTGGAGCGGCTGCAGCGCGGCGGGGTTGCCATCATGCTCATGATGATGTCCCTGGCTCTCTATAACGACGTGGCCCGCCTCCTGGGCCTGCAATGACACAGCGCATGCGATCCTCCTCCCGCAAGAACTCCTTCCGTCCCCTTTGCATCGCGCTGGCAGCAGCGCTCCAGGCCTCGTTGGTCTGGGCTGTCGAGCCCTTCGTGCTGAAAGACATTCGGGTCGAAGGCCTGCAGCGCAGCGATGCCGGCACGGTGTTCGCCTCGTTGCCCTTCCGAATCGGTGACACCTACAGCGACGAGAAGGGCGCAGCCGCACTGCGCGCGCTGTTCGCGACCGGCCTTTACAAAGACGTGCGCATCGATGTCGATGGCACGGTGCTGGTCGTGATCGTCGAAGAGCGGCCGGTCATCGCCAACATCGACTTCGTCGGCTTGAAAGAGTTCGACAAAGACCAACTCGTGAAGTCCCTGAAAGACTTCGGCATCGGTGAGGGCCAACCATTCGACAAGGCGCTGGCCGACCGCGCCGAGCAGGAACTGAAGCGCCAGTACCTGACGCGCAGCCTGTACGGCGCCGAGGTGGTCACCACGGTCACGCCGCAAGAGCGCAACCGCGTCAACCTGAGCTTCACGATCACCGAGGGCAACGCCGCCAAGATCAGCGAAATCCGGATCAGCGGCAACAAGGTGTTCAGCGAGAGCACGCTGAAGGGTCTGTTCGACCTGAACGATGGCGCTTGGCTGAACTTCTACACCAAGGCCGACCGCTATTCGCGCGCCAAGCTCGACGCCGATCTGGAAACACTGCGCGCCTACTACCTGAACCGCGGCTACCTCGAGTTCGCGGTCGAGTCGACGCAGGTCGCCATCTCGCCCGACAAGCAGGACATCACGGTCACGATCAATGTCAAGGAAGGCCAGCCCTACACCGTGTCGGGCGTGAAGCTCGAAGGCGAATACCTGGGCAAGGAAGACGACTTCAAGACGCTGGTCCTGATCAAGCCCGGCTCGCCCTACCAGGCCGAGGCGGTGACGCAGACCACGCGCGCCATGATCGAACGCTTCGGCACCTTCGGCTTCGCCTTCGCCAAGGTCGATGCCCGGCCCGACATCGACCGTGCCACCGGTACGGTGGCCATCACGCTCGTTGCCGACCCGGCCCGCCGCGTCTATATCCGCCGCATCAACGTGGCGGGCAACACTCGCACGCGGGACGAAGTGGTGCGGCGCGAGTTCCGGCAGTTCGAGTCGTCGTGGTACGACGGGCGCAAGATCAAACTGTCGCGCGACCGGGTCGACCGCCTGGGCTACTTCAGTGAAGTGAACGTCGACACCAACGAGGTGCCGGGCACCCCGGATCAGGTCGATCTCACGATCACCATCAAGGAGAAGGCCACCGGCAACCTGCAACTCGGTGCCGGCTTCTCGTCCGCCGACAAGCTGTCACTGTCGGGCTCGATCAAGCAAGACAACATCTTCGGCTCGGGCAACTACCTTGGCCTGGAACTCAACACCAGCAAGTACAGCCGCACACTGGTCGTGAGCACCGTGGACCCGTACTTCACCGTCGACGGCATCTCGCGCGCCATCGATGTGTTCTACCGCACGCAGCGGCCGATCAACAGCCAGGGCGAATCGTACGAACTGGTGACGCCGGGTGCGTCGATCCGCTTCGGCGTGCCTTTCAGCGAATTCGACACCGTGTACTTCGGCGTCGGCTTCGAGCGCACCGAGATCAAGGGCGACAACCTTCCGCTGAACTACCGCAACTATCGCACCGTGTTCGGCGACAAGAGCAACTCGCTGCCACTGTCGATCGGCTGGGCGCGCGACAGTCGGGACAGTGCGCTGGTGCCCACTGCAGGCCGGCTCACGAGCCTGAGCCTGGACTGGGGCTTTGCGGCCGACACGCGCTATTTGCGCGCCATCACGAAGTTCCAGCAGTACATCCCGCTGTCGCGCCGTTTCACGCTCGGCTTCAACGCCGAACTGGGCTGGGGCAAAGGCCTGGGTGGTCGGCCGTACCCTATTTTCAAGAATTTCTACGGCGGCGGCTTGGGCACGGTGCGCGGCTTCGACCAGAACTCGCTCGGCCCGGTCGACGTGACCGGGGCCTACATCGGCGGCAACCGCCGCTTGAACCTGAACAGCGAGCTCTACCTTCCGGTTCCGGGCACGGGCAATGACCGCACGCTGCGCTTGTTCACCTACGTTGACGTCGGCAACGTTTGGGGCGAGAACGACCCGCTGACCGCCGAGAGCCTGCGCGCATCGGCCGGTGTCGGCTTGACGTGGGTGTCTCCGGTGGGCCCGTTGAAGCTGAGCTATGGCCAGCCGCTGCGCAAGCGCCCGGAAGATAGAATCCAGCGTCTTCAATTCCAGATCGGGACTGCGTTCTAATGAAAAGCTCTTTGGTTGATTCGCCTTCGATGGCGGCGCAGTTGTTGAAGCGGGTTGCTGCCGGTGCGTTGCTGTCGCTCGCTGCGGTTGGCGCTCAGGCGCAGGAAATGAAGGTCGGCTTCGTCAACAGCGACCGCGTGCTGCGCGAGGCCATCCCTGCGAAGGCCGCGCAAACCCGGCTCGAAAGCGAGTTCTCGAAGCGCCAGAAAGAAGGCGAAGATTCGGCGAACAAGCTCAAGGCGGCAGCCGACAAGCTCGACAAGGAATCGCCGACGCTCAGCGAGGCCGAACGCAACCGCCGCCAGCGTGACCTGGTCGAACAAGACCGCGAGCTCCAGCGCAAGCGCCGCGAGTTTCAGGAAGACCTGAACCAGCGCAAGAACGAAGAACTGGCCTCTGTGGTCGAGCGCGCCAACAAGGTCGTCAAGCAGATCTACGAAAGCGAAAAATACGACCTAATCCTGCAAGGCGACGTGGTGATCTTCGCGAGCAACCGCGTCGACATCACCGACAAGGTCATCAAGGCGCTCAACGCCCAGGGCGCGAAGTAACGCGGCCGCGTGGCCGCATGCATCGGGTCATGACTCTGGCCATGACCCCAGAGCTGCCGGTCGTCACCGTCACCGTCGGTGATCTGGTCGCTGCGCTCGGCGGTGAATTGGCGGGCGGCGGGGCTGCTGCCGCGCAAACGCTGATCGACCGGATCGGCCCGCTCGAGTCGGCCACGCCGTCGACCATCGGCTTCGTCTCGAACCCGCGCTACGGCGCGCAGCTTGCCGCATCGGACGCCGGCTGTGTGATCGTGGCGCCTGCCATGGTCGATGCTGCCGTCGCACGGGGTGCGACCATCGTTACGCCCGATCCGTACCTCTACTACGCGCGCCTGACGCAGTGGTGGGCTCTTCGCTTGCGCCCTGCACAACCAGGCCGCATTCACGCCAGCGCCGTGATCGATGCGTTGGCGCAGGTCGATGCCACTGCCACGGTCGGGCCGCTGGTGGTCATCGAAGCGGGTGCGCGGGTGGGCCCTGGCGCCGTGATCGGTGCGCACTGCTTCATCGGCAGTTGCGCGCAGGTGGGCGAAAGCTCGCGTCTGGCCGCGCACGTCACCGTCGGTGAACGCTGCCGAATCGGCGCGCGCGCCGTCATTCACAGCGGCGTGGTGATCGGGGCCGACGGCTTCGGCTTCGCGCCGACCCCAGGGCGCTGGGAGAAGATCGAGCAGCTCGGCGCAGTACGCATCGGTGACGACGTGGAGATCGGCGCCAACACCTGCATCGACCGCGGTGCGCTGGACGACACCGTCATCGACAACGGCGTCAAGCTCGACAACCTGATTCAGATCGGTCACAACGTGCACATCGGCGAGCACAGCGCGCTGGCCGGCTGCGTGGGCGTGGCGGGCAGCACCACCATCGGCAGGCATTGCACGGTGGGGGGTGCGGGCATGATCCTCGGCCACCTCGAACTGGCCGACCACGTGCACATCTCGGCCGCGAGCGTGGTGATGCGCTCGATCCGCAAGCCGGGCCAGTACAGCGGCGTGTTCCCCATCGACGAGAATGCAGCATGGGAAAAGAACGCGGCCACGCTGCGCCAACTTCACAGCCTGCGTGACCGGCTGCGTGCCGTGGAAAGGCAACTGGCTGATCCGGAGCGCGCGCTTGCCCCGAACGCAAGCGAAGACAACACAACAAGCAGCCCGACCGGCGACGAGACAGCATGAAACTCGACATCCACGAAGTCCTCAAGCGCCTGCCGCACCGCTATCCGTTCCTCCTGGTCGACCGCGTGCTCGAAATCGAAACGGGCAAGCGCATCAAGGCCTTGAAGAACGTGACGATGAACGAGCCGTTTTTCGTGGGCCACTTCCCGCACCGCCCGGTGATGCCTGGCGTGATGATGCTGGAAGCGCTGGCCCAGGCGGCGGCGATTCTCGGCTTCGACATGCTTGGGGTGCTGCCCGATGACAAGACGGTGTTCTACTTTGCCGGCATCGACAACGCACGCTTCAAGCGCCCGGTCGAACCGGGCGACCAACTCGTGCTGGACGTGGCCCTCGAGCGCACGCGCGCCGGTATCTTCAAGTTCCACGCGCGCGCCACGGTCGACGACGCGCTGGCCGTCGAGGCCGACCTGATGTGCACGATGCGCCGCGTGCCTTGAAGCGCGGCGCAGTTCTCGATTCGCAGCAGCGCTGACCATGGCGAACATCCACCCCACGGCCATCGTCGAGACGGGCGCGCAACTCGATGCCGATGTGCGCATCGGCGAGTACACGGTGGTGCGCGCAGGTGTTCGCATCGCGGGTGGTACGACGGTCGGTGCCCATTGCGTGATCGAAGGGCGCACGAGCATCGGGCGCGACAACCGCATCTTCCAGTTCTGCTCGATCGGCGCCGCACCGCAAGACAAGAAGTACGCCGGCGAGCCGACCGAGTTGCACATCGGCGAGCGCAACACCATCCGCGAGTTCTGCACCTTCAACTGCGGCACCGCGCAAGACGCCGGCGTCACACGTGTGGGTGACGACAACTGGATCATGGCTTACGTGCACCTGGCGCACGACGTGCAGGTGGCAAGCCACACGGTGCTGGCCAACAACGCCACGCTCGCCGGCCACGTGCACGTGGGCGACTGGGTCACGGTCGGCGGGCTGTCGGGCGTGCACCAGTTCGTGAAGATCGGCGCGCATGCGTTCGTCGGCTTCTCGAGTGCGGTCACGCAAGACGTGCCGCCCTGCATGATGGTCGATGGCAACCCGCTCGCGGTGCGCGGCTTCAACATCGAGGGCTTGCGCCGGCGCGGCTTCGGCCCCGCTCGCCTGGCTGCGGTGAAGCAGATGCACCGCCTGCTGTACCGCTCGAACCTCGGCTTCGAGCAGGCGCGGGAAGCGATCAACGCCCTTGGCGCCGAGGTGCCCGAAGCGCAGGCCGACGTGGCGATGATGACTGCCTTCCTCGCGGCATCGACGCGCGGCATCGCGCGCTAGCTGCCGCCGATGGAAGCCTACGCACCACGCCTCGCGATGGTGGCCGGTGAAGCCTCGGGCGACCTGCTGGCAGGCTTGCTGCTCGGTGGCCTCAAGGCGCGCTGGCCCCAGGTTCGGGCCTTTGGCATCGGCGGGCCGAAGATGGCGGCGCAGGGCTTCGATGCCTGGTGGCCGCACGACAAGCTGTCGGTCAGTGGCTATGTCGAAGTGTTGAGCCACTACCGAGAGATCTCAGGCATCCGCAACCAGCTGGCCGAACGGCTGCTCAGCGCGAAAGACCGGCCCGATGCCTTCATCGGCGTCGATGCACCCGACTTCAACCTCGACCTCGAAGCCAAACTGAAGGCCCAAGGCATCAAGGCGGTTCACTTCATCAGCCCGTCGATCTGGGCCTGGCGCGGCAAGCGCATCGAGAAGATCCGCCGCGCTACCGACCTGGTGCTCTGCATCTTCCCGTTCGAGCCGCCGATCTACGCCAAGCAGGGCATTCCGGCAGCCTACGTAGGCCACCCGCTGGCCGATGCGATCCCGCTCGACGTGCCCCGTGCCGCCAGCCGCGCCGTGCTCGGCCTGAGTGCCGACGACACCGTGGTCGCGCTGCTGCCGGGCAGTCGCCGCGCCGAGGTGCAGTACATCGCGCCGCGCCTGCTGCAGGCCGCCGCCGAGATGCACCGCCAGCGCCCGCAACTGCGCTTCGTGTTGCCGGTGGTTCCGGGGCTGCGCCACGTGGTCGAACCGCTGCGCCGCCAGCACGCGGCGAAGGCGCCGATTGCCTTGCTCGACGGTCAGTCGCACGAGGCCTTGGCCGCCTGCGACGTGGCGCTCGTGGCCAGCGGCACCGCCACGCTCGAGGCTGCGCTGTTCAAGGCGCCGATGGTCATTGCCTACGCCATGCACGCGCTCAACTGGCAGATGATGAAGCGCATGAAGTACCAGCCCTGGGTCGGCCTGCCGAACATCCTGTTGAACGACTTTGCGGTGCCCGAGCTGCTGCAAGGCGATGCCACCGGCGAGCGGCTGGCGGCGGCGGCGTTCGAATGGCTCGATGACCCGCAGCGCTGCGCCCAACTGCGCACACGCTTCGAAGCCCTGCACCGCGAGCTGCGCTGCAACACCGCGAAGGCGGCCACCGATGCCATCGAAAAAGTCCTTGCGGCTTGAGCACGTGGGTCAGCAGCTCGGGTTGAAGTTCGACCTGGTCGGGCTCGTCGCCGGCGTCGATGAAGCCGGGCGCGGCCCGCTCGCCGGGCCGGTGGTGGCGGCAGCTGTGATCCTCGACGAGTTGCAGCCGATCAAGGGCCTGAAGGACTCCAAGGTCATGACGGCGCGCGCCCGCGAACGCCTGTTCGACGAGATTCGCGCCAAGGCGCTGTGTTGCAGCATCGCGCAGGCCAGTGTCGAAGAGATCGACACGCTCAACATCCTGCAAGCCACGATGCTCGCGATGCAGCGCGCGGTCGACGGCCTGCGTCTGCGGCCGCATCGAGTGCTTGTCGATGGCAACAGGTTGCCGGTGCTCAAGGTGCAGGCCGAAGCCATCGTCAAGGGTGATGCCAAGGTCAAGGCCATCTCGGCGGCGTCGATCCTTGCCAAGGTGTACCGGGACCGGCTCTGCATCGAGCTGCACGAAGCCCACCCGCAGTACGGCTTCGACGGCCACAAGGGCTACCCGACGGCGGCGCACCTGGCAGCACTGCGCGAGCACGGCGCATGCCCGCACCACCGGCGCAGCTTCGCGCCGGTGCGCGCGGTGTGCATCGCGCTCGCCTGAAGGCGCACGCCATGGCGCAGGTCAAGTCGGTCACGTCGCGTGACAACCCGCTGCTGGTGCGCTTGCGCAAGCTCGTCACCGATGCGGCCGGCTACCGTCGCGCGGGCGAGGTGTGGATCGAAGGTGAGCACCTCTGCGCGGCCTACGCGCAGCGAGGCGGCGTGGCTGCGCAGGCGGTGATCACCGAGTCGGCATGGCGGGTAGCCGCGCTGCGCAAGGTGGCGAACACGGCCGCCACGGTGACCATCGTGCCGGATGCCTTGATGGCCGGCCTGAGCACGCTCGACTCGCCACCGCCGTTGGGCTTCGTGCTGCCGTGGTCGGCGGGCGGCGTGATCCAGGCGGCAGCGCCCAGCGTGGTGCTCGACCGCCTTCAGGACGCCGGCAACGTCGGCGCCGTGTTGCGCAGTGCCGCCGCGTTCGGCTTCACCCAGGTGCTTGCGCTGAGGGGCACGGCGGCGCTGTGGTCGGCGAAGGTGTTGCGCGCCGGCATGGGCGCGCACTTCGGCCTGCACCTCGTCGAAGGGATCGACGAGCAGGCACTGGGTGCGCTGCACCTGCCTCTGGTTGCGACCAGCTCGCATGCCGCGCAGGCACTGCACGAACTCACACTGCCCTGGCCTTGCGCCTGGGTCATGGGGCATGAAGGGCAGGGCGTCTCAAGCGCACTGCAGGCGCGCTGCAAGCTCACCGTTCGCATCCCGCAGCCGGGCGGCGAGGAGTCGCTGAACGTGGCGGCGGCGGCGGCCGTGTGCTTCTATGAATCGGCGCGGCAACGCGCGCCGCGCGAGTAGCTTCAGCTAATACATCAGCCTGTCGGGCCGCAGGTCGCGCAGGATGGTCGTGGCGATCTCCTCGATCGACTTGTGGGTCGACGACAGCCATTCGATGCCCTCGCGGCGCATCATGGCTTCCGCCTCGCTCACTTCCACGCGGCAGTTCTCCAAAGACGCGTACTTGCTGCCCGGGCGGCGCTCGTTGCGGATCGAGCTCAGGCGCGTCGGGTCGATGGTCAGGCCGAAGCACTTCTTCTTGAAGGGCGCCAGCGTCGACGGGATCTGCCCGCGGTCGAAGTCTTCCGGGATCAGCGGGTAGTTCGCAGCCTTGATGCCGTGCTGCATCGCGAGGTACAGCGACGTGGGCGTCTTGCCGCTGCGGCTCACGCCGACCAGGATCACGTCGGCGCTCGCCAGGTTCTTGGCCGACTGCCCGTCGTCGTGCGCGAGCGAAAAGTTGATGGCCTCGATGCGGTCGGTGTACTCCTGGCTCTTCGACACATCGACGAAGCGGCCGATGCGGTGGTTCGAGGTCATCTGCAACTCGGCTTCGAGCGGCTCGATGAAGGTGTTGAACATGTCGAGCACCAGGGCCTTGGTGTCACTGCCTCCCTTCACGATGGCCAGGATCTCGGGGTTCACGAGCGTGATGAAGACGATGGGCGTGCGGCCTTCGGTCTCGGCCGTGTGCTTGATCTCGCGCAACACCTGGTGCGCCTTGTCGGCGGTGTCGACGAATGGGCGGCGCACGTGGCGCGGCTTGATCGCGAACTGCGACAGGATCGAGTTGCCGAATGTCTCGGCCGTGATGCCGGTGCCGTCGGAGACGAAGAAGACTGTGCGGTTGGCCATGGTGGGCGTGTGCTGAGTGGCGGTGTGTGGGGGTCGATCATAGGGAGTTCGCCCGTAGAATCGATTTGCGCTTTACGCCACCCAACGCACCATGACTGCCCCCCTCTGCCTCGAAGGAATCGCCCTCGGCAGAGCGCGCGCGCGGCTTGCACGGCCCCTCGAGCCTCATTCGGGGCCGGCCCGGGTAGAGCGGGGCGCAGCATTTTTTCACCATCCCGGAGCTCTCCCATGTCAACCAGCCCTTTGGCGACCGCCCTGGTCGCACCGTTTGAACACCTGAGAATGCACGATGTCGAGACGGTCGGCGGCAAGAACGCCTCGCTCGGCGAAATGATCAGCCAACTGGCCGCCTCGGGCGTGCGCGTGCCGGGCGGTTTTGCCACCACGGCGCATGCGTTCCGCGAGTTCCTCGCGCACAACGGCCTGGCCTTGAGGATCGAAGCGCGCCTGGCCACTTTGAACACCGAAGACGTTCGTGCCCTCGCCGAAGCGGGCGCCGAGATCCGCCACTGGATCGAAGCCACGCCGTTCCCGCCGGCGCTCGAAGCGGCCATCCGCGCCGAGTTCGTCAAGCTCACGGCCGGCCACCCCGGCGCGTCGTTCGCGGTGCGGTCGTCGGCCACGGCTGAAGACCTGCCCGACGCGTCGTTCGCCGGCCAGCAAGAGACCTTCCTGAACGTGATCGGCATCGACGAGGTGCTGGCGAAGATGAAGGAGGTGTTCGCCAGCCTCTACAACGACCGCGCCATCAGCTACCGCGTGCACAAGGGTTTCGCGCATGCCGGTGTGGCGCTGTCGGCCGGCGTGCAGCGCATGGTGCGCTCCGACCTCGGCGCCGCTGGCGTGATGTTCACGATCGACACCGAATCGGGCTTCAAGGAGGTGGTGTTCATCACCAGCAGCTACGGCCTCGGCGAGACGGTGGTGCAGGGCGCCGTGAACCCCGACGAGTTCTATGTGCACAAGCCCGCGCTGCGTGCCGGCAAGCAGGCCATCATCCGCCGCAACCTGGGCTCCAAGCTCATCAAGATGGAGTTCGCCACAACGGAAGAAAGGGCGGCGAGCGGGCGCCTTGTCAAGACCGTGGACACCGCGCAGGAGCACCGAAACCGCTATTCGCTCAGCGATGCCGATGTGGCCGAGCTCGCCGGCTATGCGCTGACCATCGAGCAGCACTATGGCCGCGCGATGGACATCGAATGGGGCAAGGACGGCGCCGACGGCAAGCTCTACATCCTGCAGGCGCGGCCCGAGACTGTGAAGAGCCAGCAAGAAGGCAAGGTCGAGCAGCGCTACAAACTGAAGGGCGACAAAAGCAAGAGCGCGGTGCTGGCCGAGGGCCGCGCCATCGGCCAGAAAATCGGCACGGGGCCGGTGCGCATCGTCCACAGCATTGCCGACATGGACCAGGTGCAGCCCGGCGACGTGCTCGTGACCGACATGACCGACCCGAACTGGGAACCGGTCATGAAGCGCGCTGCGGCCATCGTCACCAACCGAGGCGGGCGCACCTGCCACGCCGCCATCATTGCGCGCGAACTGGGCATACCCGCCGTGGTGGGTTGTGGTGACGCGACCGACGTGTTGAAGGAAGGCGCGCTCGTCACCGTGGCGTGCTCCGAAGGCGACACCGGCTACGTCTACGACGGCCTGCTCGAGACCGAGGTCAGCGACGTGCAGCGCGGCGTGATGCCCGAGTGCCCGGTGAAGATCATGATGAACGTGGGCAACCCGCAACTGGCGTTCGACTTCGCGCAGATGCCCAACATGGGCGTCGGCCTGGCGCGGCTCGAGTTCATCATCAACAACAACATCGGTGTGCACCCGAAGGCGATCCTCGACTACCCGAACATCGACAGCGACCTGAAGAAGGCGGTCGAGAGCGTGGCGCGCGGCCATGCGTCACCGCGCGCCGTCTATGTCGACAAGCTGGTCGAAGGCATTGCCACCATCGGCGCGGCGTTCTGGCCCAAGCCGGTGATCGTGCGGCTTTCCGATTTCAAGAGCAACGAGTACCGCAAGCTGATCGGCGGCTCGCGCTACGAGCCCGAGGAAGAGAACCCGATGCTCGGCTTCCGCGGCGCCTCGCGCTACGTGAGCGAGGCCTTCGGCGAGGCCTTCGCCATGGAGTGCGAAGCGCTCAAGCGCGTGCGCGTCGACATGGGCCTGACCAACGTCGAGATCATGGTGCCGTTCGTGCGCACGCTCGGCCAGGCCAAGGCGGTGGTCGGCATGCTCGCCGAGCGCGGCCTGAAGCGTGCATCGCAAGGCGGCACCGACGGCCTTCGCGTCATCATGATGTGCGAGGTGCCGAGCAACGCCATCCTGGCCGAGCAGTTTCTCGACCATTTCGACGGCATGTCGATCGGCTCGAACGACCTGACGCAGCTCACGCTCGGCCTGGACCGCGACTCCGGGATGGAACTGCTCGCGCGAGACTTCGACGAGCGTGACCCGGCTGTCAAGGCACTCATTTCCAAGGCCATTGCTGCCTGCCTCGCGGCGGGCAAGTACGTCGGCATCTGCGGTCAGGGTCCGAGCGACCACCCCGACTTCGCCGACTGGCTGGCCGACGAAGGCATCAAGTCGATCTCGCTGAACCCCGACTCGGTGGTCGAGACCTGGCAACGGCTGGCGCGGCGCACCTAGGCATGCGATGGCCGGCCTGTTCATCTCGTACGCGCGCATCGACGGCGCCACGCTTGCAAACCGGCTCGAACAAGACCTGACGGCCCACGGCCACAGTGCCTGGCTGGACCGTGCCGAGATCGAGGTCAGCGAGTCGTGGTCGGCCGAGATCGAAGCCGCCATCGATGATTGCGAAGCGCTGATCGCGGTGCTCACGGCCGGCGCAGCGGCGTCGCGCGTGTGCCGGGGCGAGCAACTGCGCGCGCTGCGCAAGGGCAAGCGTGTGGTGCCCCTGCTCGCGCAGGCCGATGCCGACAGGCCGGTCTATCTGGAGCCCGAGCACTACCTCAGCTTCGCCGAGAACGACCCCTACGAAGTGCGCTTCGCGGAGCTGCTGAACTACCTGGCACAGGCCAAGGGCGTGGTGCTGGCCGAGTTGCCACCGCGAGTACAGCAACGGTTGGCCGAACCCTCACCGCCGCGCGCCGTGTTGGCTGCGCTGCGCGAGCCACGCCCGGGCTGGGATCAGGTGCTGCAACTCGCCGGTGCGCAGCAGGCGCGCTTCATGGAAGGGCTGGCCGGCCGGGCGGGTGCGGCCGGCGTGTACGAGCCGGCCGTGTACGTGCCGCGCTCGACTGAAGAAGCCGAACTCGCGCGCTTCCTCGAAGGCGATGCCTGTGCGCTGCTCTTGATCGGCGAGCCCGGCGTCGGCAAGACCAACCTGGTGTGCCACTGGGCACTGTCGCAGGCGGCGGCGCAACAAGCCGTGCTGATGTATGCCTGCGAGCGGCTGGCCGGCACGCAGGTGCTGCAAGAGATCGCCAAGGACACGGGCCTTCCCGTCGCCGACGCCTTGCCCTACCTCGACGCGGCCGCCTCGAAGGAGGGCCGGCAACTGATCGTCGTGTTCGATGGCCTGAACGATTTTCGCAGCGCCGAGCATGACGGCCAGCGTGCGCTGCTCACCGCCATCGACGCACTCGTGGCAGGGCTGGCCGGTGCGCGCGTGCGCGTCGTCGTCAGCTGCACCAGCGCCACCTGGAACCGCCTCGACCGCCAGGCACCGCTGCACCTGACCTGGCCGCGCTACCACCGCGCGCGTGGCGGCGATGCCGACTTCCTGCCCCTCGTCCGGTTCAGCACCGAAGAGGCCGAGGCCGCCTACCCGCTGTACCGCGCTCGCTTCGGCCTGCTGCCGCAGCTCGACGACCTGGCGCCAGCGCTGCGCCAGCGCCTGCGCGAGCCGGTGCTGCTGCGCTTGCTCGCCGAGGCGCTGCGCAGCGGGGCCGCCGCGGCCGACGCGTCGCAGTCGTCGAGCTTCGACACGATGGTCTTCCGGCGCTACTTCGAAGAGCGCGTGCGCAGCCGAGACGACCAGGCCTTCGTCGACGCGCTGGCCGGCGAGATGCTGGCGCAGCGCAGCGCGGCCTTGCCGGTCCAGCCGCTGACAGCTCACCCCGTGCTCGGCCCGGTCATCCTGCAAGCGGGCACCGAGGGCAGCTACGCGCGGCTGCTCGACGAAGGCGTGCTCACCGAAGTGCGCGGAGACCTCTTCAGCGACGACCTGCTCAAGTTCAGCTACCCACTCGTCGGGGCTTACGCCATCGTGCGCCTCCTGCTGCGCCAACAGCGCGCCGTGATCGACGTGGTGCGCGAACTGGCGGCGCTGACGAGCGACCTGCCGCTCGCCTGGGAGGCTGCCGTCACCCTGGTCGGCGTGCGCGGCGACGCCCCGGCCTGCGCCATGCTGGCCAGCGCACCCGACCCCGAGCTGCGCGAGCTGGCGCACGAAGGCCTGGTGCGAATGCATGCCGTGAGTGCCGAGCGCGCGAGCGCCGTGCTGGGTGCGTTGCTCGACAGTGGCGACCCGTTGCAACAACGCTGTGCCCTGCGCGCCGCGTTCAGCATCGGCCCGGCCACCCGCGAGTTGCTGGTGCGGGGTGCGTTGAGCGACTCCG
This sequence comes from Rhizobacter sp., assembly GCA_025350965.1. GTDB lineage: Bacteria > Pseudomonadota > Gammaproteobacteria > Burkholderiales > Burkholderiaceae_C > LMDS01. The sequence goes on along the minus strand of JANXWV010000124.1, from coordinate 69,358 downwards.
AACCGCTGCGCCACGCGGTGCGCGACACGCTCTACCTGATCTGGAACGGCGCCGCGCAGAACAGCGGCGATGCACGCACCAGTGCCGGCTACTTCATCTGGCGCCACGCGCCCGACTTCACGCACGGCGTGATGCGCGACCTGGTCGAGCAACTCAGCTGGACCAGCCCCATCGAAGCCGGCCGCATTCTCACCTTCGTGCTCGACCTGACCATCACGATCTACGTCAACCACTGCGACCGTGGCGACGTGGTGCAGAACACGTCCGACCTGTTCCACCACCTCGCGGTGGACCGCCTGCACATCGACACCCTGGCCTCTGGCGGGTTGCTGGAGCGCACCGTGTTCAAGGTCGTTTCGTCGGTATTCGCAGACCGGCTGCTGCGCTGGATGCTGGTGGCTGGCGACGATGACGCGGGTGCGTTCTTCGCGCGCCCGCAAGCTGAGCGGCAGGTGCTGATCCAAGCCGGTGCCGTGCTCGACCCGGCTACCGACCTGCAAGCGGCGCATGGCTTGCTGCTCGGCATGCTGCGTACCAATGTGAACGTGGTGCGCGGTACGGCAGCGCTGGTGCTCACCGTCCATGCGCTGGCCCGGCCCGAGGCGGCCGAGCCGCTGCTGCACGCGCTGTTCGATGAACTCGGTGGCGACACAGGTGCAGCAGGCGCCGCTGGCGGTGCAGGTGACACGCTGGCCCGCCTGTGGTTGCTGGCGGGCCTGTCGGTGCTGATGCAGGGCACGCCCGGCACCTGGGTGCCGTTGCTCGAAACGTTGACGCAGCGGCTTGTCGATGAAGCCGGCGCGGCCGGTGTGCCCCTGCTCACACCCGGCTTCGATGCGCTGTTCGTGCCGCTCGGCCTGGCCTATGGCAAGGGCAAGGCCGGCATGCCGCAGTTTGATCGCATGCTGGCCGGCGGCGTGGGGCAAAGCGACGCGACCGCGCGCCTCGTGGCCGGCCTCGGGCCGGCAGGCTTCTACCACCCGCAGGTAGTACTCGCCACGCTGCGGCCGTGCTTCAAGCGCCTGGCGGCGCAAGCTGACACACGCGCCGCGCTGGTCAGCGCGCTGGCCACGATGCGCAGCCTGCACTATGACCCGGTCGATGCGTTCCTGGCCGACGTCGGCGCCGACGACGCGATGGCCCGTGACGTGGCTGCAGCGGCCGACATGGAGCGCGTGCAGCAGTTCATGCGCCTGCTCGGCTACTACAACAACGCGGTCCACTTCTGCGTCAACTACCCGCGCATGCGGCGCGGCCTGGCCGCGTCGGCGCTGAAGCTGCTGGCCGAGTCGGGCGATGCGGCCGAGTTCATCACCGGCTACGCGCAGGCCGCCATCGGCATGGCGCGCGATGCCGGCTTCGTGCTGACCGAGTGGACGCTCCCGGAGCCAGGTGATGCCGGCGGCTGACGGTGCCGCGCCGCGCGCGGCCTGGCTGCAGGCTGCCACTGCGGTGTACCTGACGATTCGCGTGTCCGCACTCGGCTTCACGTTGATGCTGCCGCTCGTCGGCGCCGCAAGCAGGGCCGCCAACCCCGGCCTGGCGCGAATAGTCGGGCTGATGTTCGTGGCCGTGTCGTTCCACGTGTTCGCGTATGTCCTGAACGACGTGGTCGACCTGTGGCTGGACCGCAGCGAGCCCTTGCGCGCCGACTCGCCGCTGGTGCAGGGCGCCGTCGGCCGCGGCAGGTTGGTCATGCTGGCGTGGGCGCAGCTGCCCATTGCGTTCGGGCTGGTCTGGGCACTCGGTGCGCATCGTGCCGCGCTGGCCATGCTGGGCCTGGCCTTCGCCGCGATGGCGCTGTACGACCTCTACGGCAAGCGCTGCCGCTGGCCGCTGCTGACCGACGCCGTTCAGTCCATCGGCTGGTGCGCCCTTCTTGGCGTGGGTGCCTGGTGGGACGGGCCGGTGTGGGCCACGCGCACCGGCTGGATCGCAGCCTATGTGTTCTTCTGCGTGATGCTGGTGCAGGGCGTTCACGGCGGCCTGCGCGACCTGGCGAACGACCAGCGCGGCGGTGCCCGCACGACGGCGATCTGGCTCGGCGCTCGGCCCGCGCCGGGTGCCGGCATCGTGCTGTCGCACGCGATGGTCGGGTATGCCGTTGTGCTGCAAGTGGCGCTGTGGGTCACGGGGCTGGCGGCGCTGCCAGACGCCTCGGCGTCCATGCGCACGGTGGATCCCGGCCTTGCAGGGCCGGGGGTGACCGCGTGGAACAGCGTGGCAATGGCTGCGTGTGTGAGCGCTCTGCTGGCCGCCGCCACCGTTGCCCTCGTGTTGGCATACAGGCGCCGCGCAGCGCGCCGGCGCCTGATCGCCGCCGGCGCATGGAACATCGTGACCACGCTGTTCGTTCTGCCGGCGCTCGTGTGGCCGGCGCTGAACGCCGCCGAGGCCGCTGTGCTGCTGGGCGCACTCGCCTTGCCGATCACTGCGATGCTCGTCTACAACGGCTCGCACTGGCGCCTTGCGCCCCAACCCCAGCCGACGTTGCGGGCAGCACGGTCACGATGACGCACACCGCGGTAACGCCGGCCCGCCACCCGCTCGCCACCGTGCGGCTGCTGCTGCAGTTGATGCGCATCGACCGGCCGCTGTGCGCCGCGGCGTTGACGCTGCTCGGTGCCTGGCTTGCAGCGCCCGCACTGGTGCGCACGCTCTGGTCGGGCCCGGTACTGATGGCCGCCTGCGTGGTCGGCCTGATCACCGCGTTCGGCTTCGTCATCAACGACTGCTGCGACCTGACCGTGGACACGCTCGGCAAGCCCGGTCGCCCCTTGCCCTCGGGCCGCATCTCGCGCGCCATGGCCACGCGTTTCGCCTGGGGCCTGGCCGGCGCCGGCTTGCTGCTTGCCCTGCTGCTGGGCCGCAGCGCCACGCTGTTCGCGCTGGGCGCCGTCGTGCTGAGCGCGGCCTACTCGTACCGTTTGAAGAGCACGCTGTTGATCGGCAACGCAACGGTGGCGCTGCTGGTCGGCATGGTCATCCTGTTCGGCGCGGTGATGGCCGGTGGGGCCACGCCCGCAGCTTGGGGCGCGGCCGCGATGGCGGTGTGTTATTTCACCGCGCAGGAAGTGCTGTTCAACCTGGAAGATGAAGCGCAGGATCGCGCCGCCGGCCTGCGCACGACGGCCACGCGCCTCGGCGTGCGGGGCACTGCGCGTCTGTTGCGAGGCCTGCTGCTGCTGTTCATGGCCGTGGCCTTGCTGCCTGTGGCATCGGGCATGGCGCATGGGGCCTATCTCGCCGCGCTCGCAGCGCTCACGCTCGCGCCGGTGCTCGCCATGTTGATCGTGCTGCGCGAGCCTCTGGGAGCGGCCGCTGTCGCGCGCGCGGCGCGCCTGTCGCGCGTCGCCTGGTTGACCAGCTTCGTGCCGCTGGCGCTGCTGCGATGAACGCCATCGCTGCGTTGCTGCGCGGGTGCCTGGGCTGCCTGCTCGCCGGCGTCATCGGTGCGGCGCAGGCCCAGTCGGCGTGGGAGCCGACGCGCCAGGTCAGCCGCGCAGATCTGGTGACCGCGATGCGTGCCGAGCAGCGCAAGGGTTATGCGCTCGACGCCATTGCCAACGCCGTGCGCCTGCAGGTGGGTGTGTTCCTCGCGCTGGCCGAGCAGGCAGCATCCAGCGATCCCGAACAGCGCGTGCTGCGCATCAACCACCCCGACTACCGCGATGCGTTCGTCGAAGTCACCGGCATCCTGCCGCAGTCGCTGCCGCTGTTCGTCAAGGTGCCGCACGCGTTCGGTGAGGACTACCTGATCGAATACCGCACGGCCCGCGTCATGGAAGCCGGCGCCGCGAGCGGGTTGCGCCGCGCACTGAACGTGAAAGCGGGTTGGCCGGATGCCCCCGATGCGCCGGCCAGCTATTCCTATGAAGACCGCAGCACCGATCCGGCCATCGAGGTCACGCACCAGCGCGTGACCGCGTACCGCGTGCTCGACCACGGCAGCCTTGTCGTCTATGACGACATCCGTGGCGTGACCGGCCGTGCCACGTCGGGAGCGCTGGGCGCGGCGTTCAAGCTCATCGGCAAGGCCGACGCCGTCCAGACGCGCTTTGCCATCGCGCCCGATGGCACGCAGGTCGTGCGCACCACAGCAAGGAAGCTGTTGACGCTGAGCCAGACGGTCACGATTTCGCTCGACGGCAAGGTCTTCAAGGGCGTGCCTGCGGACCGGCCGGACCTGGCCGCGATCGACCAGATGCTGCGTCAGCATGAGGTGAACGCGGCCTACATGCCACTCGACATGAGTGCGATTCCCGAGCGCGGCCTGCGGTAAGCCGGCCAATGCCCGCGATTCGGCTGCTTCCTAGATCAGCCCGTCGAACGGCAGCACGTCGACCGTCTCGCCCGCTGCCACGTCGCCCTGTGCATGGTGCAGCACGATCAGGCCGTTCGCCTCGCTCATGCTGCGCAGAACGCCCGAGCCCTGGGACCTTCCGAGCGCCACCTGCCATTCGCCGTTGGCAGCGCGGCTGACGAAACCGCGCTGGTACTCGGTGCGGCCAGGCTTCTTCCTGATGGCGCTTGAACTGGCTGCGCGCAGCATCGGCAACGGCTCGTGCGCGGCGCCGCCCATGGCGAGCAAGGCCTCGCGCACGAAGGCATAGAACGTGACCATCACCGCAACCGGGTTGCCGGGCAACCCGAAGAGGATGGCGCCGCCGGCCTGACCGCTGTGCTGGCCGCTGCCACCAGACATGCGCCCGATGGCCATCGGCCGCCCCGGCCGCATGGCGATGCGCCAGAACAGCACGTCGCCGAGCCGCGCCATGACCTGCTTGGTGTGATCGGCCTCGCCGACGCTGACGCCACCGGATGTGATGATCGCGTCGGCCGACGCCGCCGCTTGAAGGAACGCCGCTTCGAGCTGCGCCGGGTCGTCACGCACCACGCCCATGTCGATCGGCTCGGCACCGAGGCGCTCCAGCATCGCCCACAGCGTGTAGCGGTTGCTGTCGTAGACGCTGCCGGCATCGAGCGGCTCGCCCACCGAGCGCAGTTCGTTGCCGGTCGAGAAGAACGCCACGCGCACCCGCCGCCGCACCGCTACCTCGGCATGGCCGAGCGAAGCCAGCATGCCGATGTCGGCTGGGCGAAGCACGCGGCCGGCGGCCAAGGCCACCTCACCGCAGGCCAGGTCTTCGCCTTTGAGGCGGCGGTTGTCGCCGGTGCGCACGCTGCCCGCAGGCACGGTCACGCGGTCGCCGTCAACGCGCACGAACTCTTGTGGCACGACCGTGTCCAGGCCGGCCGGCATGACGGTGCCGGTCATGATGCGCACGCATTCGGCCGCGCCGACGCTGCCTGCGAATGCCGCGCCCGCGAAGCCCGTACCGATGTTGCGCATCACCGTGTCGGCGTTGCCGGCCAGGCCGGAGCCGCGCAGTGCGTAGCCGTCCATCGCCGAGTTGTCGGCGGCGGGCACGTTGAGGCGCGAAACGAGGTTGCCGGCCAGCACACGGCCGAGCGCGCTGCGGATCGGCAGCTGCTCGACCGCCAGCACGGGCTGCACCAGCGCGCGGATGAAAGCCTGCGCCTGCTCGACCGGCAGCGCGTTCGGGTCGTAGCCGCCAATGCGCGATGCGATCTGTTGCAGGGTGAGCGTGGGCATGAGATCGGGTGCGGTCACAGCATCAGGACCATCTGGTCCTTGGCATGGTAGGTGCTGCCCACGCGAATGGCACGCGGCACGGTGCCGCAGGTGGCGAAGCCGGCACGCTCATACAAGCGAATGGCGGGCATGTTGCCCTTTGTGACGGTCAGCGTGAGCATCTCGATGCCGTCGGTGGCGCGAAGCAGGCCGATGCACCGTTCCAGCAGGCGGGCGGCGATACCGCTGCCGCGCAGTTCCGGCCGCAGCATCATGCCGATCAGGTGCGCGATGTGGCGTACCTTGAGCCGGGTGTCACGATCGCTGCCGATCGCGCCGACCAGCGTGCCGTTCTGCCACGCGCCCAGAACGAACTGCCCGTCGTCCGCCAGCCCGCTTCCGAGCCGGGGCAGGTAGCTTTGAGGCGTGCGGGCGCGCTCGGTGCCGGCGTCGGACGTGAAGGCTTCGGGGTGAGCGGCGAGCATGTCGTCGCGCAGCACCTTGTAGTTGTCGAGGTCGCCGGGGTTGAGCAGGCGCAATTCGACCCGCGAAGCGTCGCGGTCACTCATCGTTGTTCAACTGCGTTCAATGCCGCCAGCTCGTGCGGCGTGTTGGCATTCGCGAACGCCTGCGCGTCATCGAAGCGAACCACCACGCAGCGGTGCAGGGCGGTCCACCGGTCGATCTTGCGCTGGCCGCCTTCGATGAACGCCTGCAGGCTGCCACGCAGGCTCTGCTTGAGCAGGCAGAACACCGGTTGCACCTGCTCGGCCCCGCCCTCGATCGTGGCCGCCATGGCGATGTCGGCTTGCTGCCCGGCCAGCGCCTGCGCCAGGCGCGCAGCCAGGTCGGGCGGGAAACGAGGCGAGTCGCACGGCACTGTCAGCAGGTAGGGTGTTTTACACCGTGCCAGGCCGGCAAGAAAGCCCGCCAGCGGGCCCGGGTGGTCGGGCAGCGCATCTGGCCACACGGGGCAACCCATCGCCTCGTAGAGCGCGACGTTGCGGTTCGCGTTGATGGCCGTGCTGCCCACTTGCCCTTGCAAGCGCCGCAGCGCGTGCTCTGCCATCGGCACGCCGTGCAGCAGTTGCAGGCCTTTGTCGACACCGCCCATGCGGCTGCCCCGGCCGCCCGCGAGCACCAGCCCGGTGATGTTGAGTGGGTCGATCACGCGGTGGGCCGCAGGTGGCGGTCGAGCATGCGCATCGACGTCATTCCGCGCATCGCTGGCATCACCCGCCGATGTAGTGCATCTCGACGCGGCGCGGCGCCGGCTCGGCCGCAAGCGCTGGTGCCGCCGAGGGTGACGACAGCGCGGCGCCCCGCAGCTCGGAGTACCGGTCGTCGCGACCTTGCCAGATCAAGCCGATGGCGGCGGCGATCTGCGCGTCGGTGTGGTCAGTGCGAAGCAGGGCGCGCAGGTCGTGGCCGTGGTTCGCGAACAGGCACAGGAAGAGCTTGCCTTCGGTGGACAAGCGGGCGCGGTTGCAGTCGCGGCAGAAGGCTTGGGTCACGCTTGCGATCACGCCGATTTCGCCGCTGCCGTCGGCATAGCGCCAGCGTTTTGCGGTCTCACCCGCATCGTTCGCATCCATCGGCACGAGGGGGTGCTCGGCATGGATGCGCGCCACGACGCTGGCCGAGGGCAGAACCTCGTCCATGCGCCAGCCGTTGGTGGCGCCGACATCCATGTACTCGATGAAGCGCAGCACCACATCGCTGCCTTTGAAGTGGCGCGCCATGGGCACGATCTCGGCGTCGTTGGTGCCGCGCTTGACGACCATGTTGACCTTGATGGGCCCGAGGCCCGCGCGCTGCGCGGCGTTGATGCCATCAAGCACGTCGGCCACCGGGAAGTCGGCGTCGTTCATGCGGCGGAAGGTGGCGTCGTCGAGCGCGTCAAGACTGACTGTCACGCGCTTCAGGCCCGCGTCTTTTAGCGCCTGCGCCTTGCGGGCGAGCAGCGAACCGTTGGTGGTGAGCGTCAGGTCGAGCGGCACGCCGTCGGGCGTGCGCAGCGCGGCCAGCATGGCCACCAGCACTTCGAGGTTCTTGCGCAGCAGCGGCTCACCCCCGGTCAGGCGGATCTTGCGCACGCCGTGTGCAGCGAACAGGCGCGCGGTGCGCGTGATCTCTTCGAAGCTGAGCAGTGACGAATGCGGCAGGAACGCGTAGTCCTTGTCGAACACGTCTTTCGGCATGCAGTAGCTGCAACGGAAGTTGCAGCGGTCCGTGACCGAGATGCGCAGGTCGTGCAGCGGCCGGCCCAGGCGGTCGGCCAGGTGGCCGGTGGGCGGCGCGGCGTGCAACGGAATGCGCGGCGCTCTGGCGGCGTAGCGCAGGTCGGCAACGGGGATCACACGCTGGTTCATGTCGGGATTGTGCCTGCCGGCGCCGTGCACTCTCCCCGGTGCGGGTACGCGCCGGCGTGAGCGGTGGCGCGTTTCAGGCGGCGTGTGTCGGGGGCGCGTCAGGACCCGGTCAGTACACGGACGCGCGTGCCGGCGCGACGGCGGGCGCGGCGCCCACGGCAGGGGTGTCCGCCGCTTCCGCAACGTCGGCCCGGCGCGCGCCGGTGAAGCGCTTGGCCCAGTAGCTGGCGCCCATGTCTTCCACGCGCACCTCGCCGCCGGCACGCGGCGAATGAATGAACTTGCCCTCACCGACATAGATGCCCACGTGCGAGAACGTGCGCTTCAGCGTGTTGAAGAACACCAGGTCACCTGGCTTCAACTCGGTGCGTTTGACGCTGATGAGGCCGGCGGTCTGGGCCTGTTCATCGGCGCGGCGAGGCAGCACCAAGCCCAGGCTCAGCTCGAACACGTGGCGAGTGAAGCCACTGCAATCGAACCCGTGATCGGCCGAGTTGCCGCCGCGGCGATAGGGCACGCCGAGAAAGTTCATCGCGGTGATGACCATGTCGGACGCCCGGTCGCGCAGCCGCTCGACCATGCTGTTCTCGTTGCCCGCCGCCGGCGCGGCGATCAAGCCCTTGTCAACGAGGAAGCGCGTGACCGCATCGGGCCCCCCTGCCGAAGCGGCCGCCTCGGCTGACGGAATGCGCGGTGCTGCAACCGCTCCCGTTCCCCAAAGCGCCGGCATCAGTGCCAACGTCAAGGCCAGCGCCGTTGTGCAGCCCATGCGGCGCGTGGTGCGTGCGGCGCGCGGGCTGTACAAAGGGCTAATCGGCATGGGGCGCAGGATAGGTATCTGCCTTTGTGCCGTCAACCGGGGCAACGCTGGGTCGCGTGAGGTTTGGGTCAAAGCACTTCGGACGCGAAGTCGGCCAGGCGCGAACGCTCGCCGCGTGCCAGCGTCACGTGGCCCGAATGCGGCCAGCCCTTGAAGCGGTCGACCGCATACGTGAGGCCCGAACTGCCTTCGGTCAGGTAGGGCGTGTCGATCTGTGCCAGGTTGCCCAGGCAGACGATCTTGGTGCCCGGGCCGGCGCGCGTGATCAGCGTCTTCATCTGCTTGGGCGTGAGGTTCTGCGCCTCGTCGATGATCACGAACTTGTTCAGGAACGTGCGCCCGCGCATGAAGTTCAGGCTCTTGATCTTGATCTTGCTGCGCACCAGGTCGTTGGTGGCTGCACGCCCCCATTCACCGGCTGCGCCGTCGGTCTTCGACAGCACTTCGAGGTTGTCGTCGAGTGCGCCCATCCACGGCCCCATCTTCTCTTCCTCGGTGCCGGGAAGGAAGCCGATGTCCTCGCCCACCGGCACGGTGACGCGGGTAACGATGATCTCGGTGTAACGGCGCTCGTCCATGACCTGGGAGAGGCCGGCGGCCAGCGTCATCAGCGTCTTGCCGGTGCCGGCGGTGCCGGTCAGGGTGATGAAGTCGCAGTCCGGGTCGGTCAGCAGGTTGAGGGCGAAGTTCTGCTCGCGGTTGCGCGCGGTCACGCCCCACACGGCGTTCTTCTGGTGCGTGAATTCCTTCAGCGTGCGCAGCACGGCGGTCTTGCCGGTGATCTCGGTCACCTTGGCGTACAGCGGCGCAGCGCCTGGCCCTTCGAGGTAGACGAACTGGTTGATCAGCAGCACCGGCACCATCGGCCCGCTGATGCGGTAGTAGGTCAGGCCGCCTTGCTGCCAGCTCTCCATGGTCTTGCCGTGCTTGTCCCAGAAGTCGGCAGGAAGCGCCAGCACGCCGGTGTAGAGCAGGTCGCCGTCTTCAAGCGTCTTGTCGTTGAAATAGTCTTCGGCGGGCAGGCCGAGCGCACGCGCCTTGATGCGCATGTTGATGTCTTTCGACACCAGGATCACCGGGCGGCCGGGCTGCTGCTCGCGCAGCGCCTTCACCACCCCCAGGATCTGGTTGTCGGCCTTGCCCTGCGGCAGGCCGGCGGGCAAGGTCACGTCGATCAGGTTGGTCTGGAAGAACAGCTTGCCGCCCGCTTCGCGGTGGCCGGTGCGGCTCAGCGGCAGGCCTTCGGACATGCCCGACGAGTCGCGGCTCGGCATGCTGGCGGCCAGCGCATCGAGGTCACGGCTGACCTGCCTCGCGTTCCGGGCCACTTCGGTCATGCCGCGCTTGTGGCCGTCGAGTTCTTCGAGCGTGATCATCGGCAGGTAGATGTCGTGCTCGTCGAAGCGGAACAGCGAGGTCGGGTCGTGCATCAGCACGTTGGTGTCGAGCACGAACAGGGTGGTCGGCCCGGTGCCACGGGGCTTGCGCACACGCGGCTCGGGCTGGGCGGGCCGGCGGGCTGCGGCAGCCGGGGTTGAGGCGGCTTTCGGCGGCGCGGCACTCACGGCGTGCGGCGCGCCGTCGAACAGGTCGAGCACGGCCGGCGACGCGGGCTCGGCAACCGTGCGGGTCTTTTCAGTGCGTTGGCGGGGCTGTGGCGCGGCCTGGGAATCGAAGTCTGTGGCGCTGAGGAGAGAGGCTCGTTTGGCGGGCGGCTTGGGCAGTGGCATGAAGAGGTCTCAGCTGGACTGACAAACAAAAAAGCCGCACGGTCGGCAGTGCGGCTTGGGAGTGGATCGCGTATCGGAACACGAAGGCATGGAGCAGATTATGCCCGTGCCCTGCAGAGCACAAGTCAGGCGGCTTTCTTGACCGCCTTGACTTCCTTCAGCACTTCCTCGACGTGGCCTGCGACCTTCAGCCCGCGCCACTCGCCGCGCAGGATGCCGGCGGGGTCGATCATGAAGGTGCTGCGCTCGATGCCCTTCACTTTCTTGCCGTACATGATCTTGTTCTTGACCACGCCAAACATGTGGCAGAGCTTCTCTTCAGTGTCGGCGATCAGCTCGAAGGGCAGTTCGAGCGCCTGCTTGAACTTGTCGTGCGAGGCCATGTTGTCGCGCGACACGCCGAACACCACCGCGCCGGCCTTCACGAACTCTTTGTGGTGATCGCGGAACTGCATCGCCTCGGTGGTGCAGCCGGGTGTGTTGTCCTTCGGGTAGAAGTAGAGAACCACTGTCTTGCCGAGGTAGGTTTGCGGCGAAAACTTCACGCCGCCGGTAGCGAGCGCTTCAAATTCCGGTACAGGTTTGTTGAGGGCTGGCGTCATGGAGTATTCTGATCGGTTGCGCCCCGCAAGGCCTAGCCGAAGATTATAAACGCTGGCCGCACCCACCCGCCGTTCTCACGGCACGGGCTCGAAGATCAGCGCGGTCACGACGCTGCGGCCTTCGGCGAGCAGCACGTTGTAGGTTCGGCAGGCGGCGGCCGTGTCCATGGTCTCCACGCCGATGCGGCGCTCGATCAGCGCTCGTATCCACAGCGGCTGCGGAAACCGGATGCGCGTGCCGCTGCCGAACACCACCAGCTCTGGCGCGAGCGCCACCAGGGTTTCGAAGTGCGACGGCGTCAGGTCCACGTAGTTCGCAACGGGCCACGGCAGCACCGGCCCGCGCCAGGGCACGATCACACTGCTGCGGTGTTCCACTCCGTTCACCAGCACGCCGCCCGGGCCGTGGCGGGCAATCGCGTTCTGGCCTTCGATTCGATCAGCTTGGAGTTTCATGGGCGGTCGTTGCTGCGGGTACAGATAAAATTCTAGGTTCTGCGCAGCACAAACACCCGCCGGAGGCCTTTTGAAACCGATCCAGAAGTCGAGCAAGCTCGCCAACGTGGCCTATGACATCCGCGGGCCTGTGCTCGAGAAGGCGCGGCAGATGGAGGAAGAGGGCCACAAGATCATCAAGCTGAACATCGGCAACGTCGCCGAGTTCGGCCTCGAGCCGCCCGACGAGATCGTGCAGGACATGATCCGCAACATCCCCCACGCGGCGGGCTACACCGACAGCAAGGGCCTGTTCGCGCCGCGCAAGGCTGTTGTGCACCGCACCCAGCAGCAGGGCGTGCGCGGCGTGACGCTTGATGACGTCTACCTCGGCAACGGCGCCTCCGAACTCATCGCCATGAGCATGAGCGCGCTGCTGAACGACGGCGACGAGGTGCTGATCCCCTCGCCCGATTTTCCGCTCTACACCGCGGTGGTCGGCCTCTCGGGCGGCAAGCCGGTGCACTACGTGTGCGACGAAGCCTCGGGCTGGATGCCCGACGTGGCCGACATGGCCGCCAAGGTCACGCCGCGCACCCGCGGCATCGTCGTCATCAACCCCAACAACCCGACCGGCGCGCTCTACCCCGACAGCGTGTTGCTCCAGATCATCGAACTGGCGCGCACGCACCAGCTCGTGATCTTCGCCGACGAGATCTACGACAAGACGCTGTACGACGGCAACAAGCACACCAGCATCGCGTCGCTCGCCGACGATGTGCTCTTCGTTACCTACAACGGCCTGTCCAAGAACTACCGCTCATGCGGCTACCGGGCTGGCTGGATGGTGGTGTCGGGCGAGAAGCGCCATGCCCGTGACTACATCGAGGGCTTGAACATGTTGGCCTCGCTGAGGTTGTGTGCCAACACGCCGGGGCAACTGGCAATCCAGACCGCACTGGGCGGCTACCAGAGCATCGACGACCTCGTGGCGCCCGCTGGCCGCCTGTGCCGCCAGCGCGACCTGGCTTACAAGCTGCTCAGCGACATCCCCGGTGTCAGCGTCGTCAAGCCGAAGGCCGCGCTCTACATGTTTCCGAAGCTTGACCCCAAGGTGTACCCGATCGCCGACGACCAGCAGTTCGCCTACGAACTGCTCGCCGAACAGAAGGTGCTGATCGTGCAAGGCACGGGCTTCAACTGGGCCACGCCGGACCACTTCCGCATCGTCTTCCTGCCCAACTCCGATGACCTCACCGAGGCCATCACGCGCATCGCGAAGTTCCTCGAGCACTACCGCAAACGCCACAGCGTCTGACCTTCCATGCAACCGATCCAAGTAGGGCTGATGGGCTTCGGCACCGTCGGCGCAGGCACCTTCAATGTGCTGCAACGCAACCGTGAAGAGATCGAGCGCCGCGCCGGCCGGGAGATCCGCGTCACGATGGTGTCGCGTCGCCAGACTGGCCTGGCCCGAGCGGTCGTTGGCGACGCGGCCGAGGTGGTGGCCGATGCGCGCGCGATCATCGCCAACCCGGCCATCGACATCGTGGTCGAGCTGATCGGCGGCACCGCCATCGCCCGTGATCTCGTGCTTGAAGCCATCGCAGCAGGCAAGCACGTAGTCACCGCGAACAAGGCTCTGCTGGCCGTGCACGGCACCGAGATCTTTGCCGCCGCGCACGAGCGCGGCGTGATGGTGGCGTTCGAAGCAGCGGTGGCCGGCGGCATCCCGATCATCAAGGCGCTGCGCGAAGGCCTGACCGCGAACCGCATCGAATGGATCGCCGGCATCATCAACGGCACGACCAACTTCATCCTGTCGGAGATGCGCGCCAAGGGGCTCGACTTCGACGTGGTGCTCAAGGAAGCACAGCGCCTGGGCTACGCCGAAGCCGACCCGACCTTCGACATCGAAGGCGTGGACGCAGCGCACAAGGCGACCATCATGAGCGCCATCGCCTTCGGCACGCCGGTGCAGTTCGACAAGGCCTATGTCGAAGGCATCACGACGCTCAGCGCGGTCGACATCCGTTACGCCGAGCAACTGGGCTACCGCATCAAGCTGCTGGGCATCACGAAGCGCAGGCAGGACGGCATCGAGCTGCGCGTGCACCCGACGCTGATTCCGACCAAGCGCCTGATCGCGAACGTCGAAGGCGCGATGAACGCGGTGGTTGTACACGGTGACGCCGTGGGCAGCACGCTGCACTATGGCAAGGGCGCGGGGGCCGAACCCACCGCGTCGGCGGTGATCGCCGACCTCGTCGACATCACCCGCCTGCACACGGCCGACCCTGACCACCGCGTGCCGCACCTGGCGTTTCAGCCCGGCGCGATGCAGGCCACGCGCATCCTGCCGATGAGTGAGGTCGTGACCTCGTTCTACTTGCGCCTGCAGGTGGCCGACCAGACCGGTGTGCTGGCGCGCATCACCGGCATCCTGGCCGAGGGCGGTATCTCGATCGACGCGGTGCTGCAGCGTGAGTCGGCAGAGGGCGAATCGCAGACCGACCTGATCATCTTGACCCACGACACCGTCGAAGGCCGGATGAACGATGCCCTCGCGCAGATGCAGGCCCTGCCCACCGTGCTGGCGCCGATCGTGCGCATTCGCAAGGAAGAGTTGAGTTGAAGTACATCAGCACGCGGCGCGTGGCGGGCGACACCACGGGCGCCACCACCGAGCGCAGCTTCTGCGAGATCCTGCTCGAAGGCCTGGCGCCGGACGGCGGGCTGTACCTGCCGACGCACTACCCGCACATCGACGACGCCACGCTCACGCAATGGCGCGGCCTGGCTTATCACGAGCTGGCCTTCGAGCTGCTGTCGCTGTTCATCGACGACATCCCGCGTGCTGACCTGCGCGCGCTCGTCGGCAAGACCTACACCGCCGCCGTGTTCGGCACGCCGCAGATCGTGCCCTTGCGCGCGCTGGAGCCCGGCGTCTACCTCGAAGCCCTTTCGAACGGCCCGACGCTGGCCTTCAAGGACATGGCGATGCAGCTGCTCGGCAACCTGTTCGAGTACGAGCTGGCGCGGCGCGGGCAAACGCTGAACATCCTCGGTGCCACCTCGGGCGACACCGGCAGTGCGGCCGAGTACGCCATGCGTGGCAAGGTCGGCATCAACGTGTTCATGCTCTCGCCGAAAGGCCGCATGAGCCCGTTCCAGCAGGCACAGATGTTCAGCCTGCATGACGCGAACATCCACAACATCGCCGTGGAGGGCGTGTTCGATGATTGCCAGGACATCGTCAAGGCCGTGTCGAACGACCTGGCCTTCAAGCGCGCGCACCGCATCGGCACCGTCAACTCGATCAACTGGGCGCGCCTGTTGGCGCAGGTGGTGTACTACTTCGCGGGTTACTTCCAGGCCACCAGGACCAACAACGAACAGGTGAGCTTTGCCGTGCCATCGGGCAACTTCGGCAACATCTGCGCCGGTCACGTGGCCCGGATGATGGGCCTGCCGACCCGGCAACTCGTGCTGGCGACGAACGAGAACAACGTGCTCGACGAGTTCGTGCGCACCGGCACCTACCGTGTGCGCGCGAGCAGCGAGACCCACGAGACATCGAGCCCGTCGATGGACATCTCGAAGGCCTCGAACTTCGAGCGCTTCGTGTTCGACCTGCTCGGCCGCGACGGAGCGCGCACGCGAGACTTGTTCCAGAACGAGGTCGAGCGCACCGGCTCGTTCAAGGTCACTGCCGACGAGTTCGCGCGCATTCCGGGCTACGGCTTCGTCTCGGGCACCAGCACGCATGCCGACCGAGTGGCTTTGATCCGCAGCACCCATGAGCGCTTCGCAACCATCATCGACACGCACACCGCCGACGGCCTGAAGGTGGCGCGCGAGCACCTCATTGCCGGCGTGCCGATGATCGTGCTCGAGACCGCGTTGCCGGCCAAGTTCGCCGAGACGATCCAAGAGGCCATCGGCCGCGCGCCCGACCGGCCGGCGTCGATGCAGGGCATCGAAGACCTGCCCAAGCGCTTCACCGTGATGGCGCCGGATGCGTTGGCTGTGAAGCGCTACATCGAGCAGCACGTCGAGCAGCACGTCGAGCAGCACGCCGGATGAAAGTCGTCGGCTTTTGCGGCTACTCCGGCGCCGGCAAGACCACGCTGGTGGAACAGCTGACGCAATGGCTCGCGCAGGCCGGGCACCGCGTGTCCGTCATCAAACATGCGCACCACGACTTCGACATTGATCACGAAGGCAAGGACTCCTGGCGCCACCGCAAGGCCGGCGCCTTCGAGGTGGTGATCGCGTCGAACCGCCGCTTCGCGAAGCTGCGCGAGTACGAAACCGAGGCCGAGCCCACGCTGCACGACTTGATCGCCGAGTTGTCCGATTGCGACTGGGTTCTGGTCGAAGGCTTCAAGCACGCTGCCGTGCCCAAGATCGAGGTCTGGCGCGCGGCCAATGGCAAGCCTGCGCTGTACCCGTTCGATGCCTTCGTTGCCGCCGTGTGTACCGATGCCCCCGGGCAGTTGCCCGTGCCCACCGCGCTGCCCGTGCTCGCCCTGGGCGATGCCGGCGCGGTGGCCGACTACCTCCTGAACACCTCCGAGCGCTATGACTACAACGCCCCAGAAGCCGCTTCCGCGAACGCCGATGCTGACGCTCGACGAGGCGCTCGGCCGGCTGCTGGCCGCCGTTCGGCCGCTGCCCTCGGCTGACGCGCAGACGCTCTCGACCTTCGACGCACTCGGCCGGACGCTCGCAAGCGCGGTTCGTTCGACGCTCGACGTGCCGCCTGCCGACAACAGCTCGATGGACGGCTACGCCCTTCGTTCCGCCGACGTGCCCGCCGCGGGCACCGTGTTGGTGGTGAGTCAGCGCATTCCGGCGGGGGTGGTGGGCAGCGCCTTGCGGGCCGGCACGGCCGCGCGCATCTTCACCGGGGCGCAGGTGCCGCAAGGTGCCGATGTGGTTGTCATGCAGGAAGAGTGCGAAGCACGCGGCGACACGGTTGCCGTCAACACCGTGCCCACCGCCGGCCAATGGGTGCGCCGGCGCGGCGAAGACGTGATGCAGGGCGACGTGGTGCTCACGGTCGGCACGCGCCTCACGCCGCAGGCGCTGGGCCTGGCTGCTGCGGTCGGCGCGGCTGAGTTGAGCGTGATGCGCCGGCCGCGCGTGGCGCTGTTCTCGACCGGCGACGAACTCGTGATGCCCGGCGAGCCGCTCAGGCCCGGCGCCATCTTCAACTCGAACCGGTTCACCTTGCGCGCGCTGATCCAGGCCATGGGCTGCGACTGCACCGACCTCGGCATCGTGCCCGACCGGCTCGACGCCACGCGCGCTGCCTTGCGCCGCGCGGCGGCGGGGCACGACCTGATCGTCACCTCCGGCGGCGTGTCGGTCGGCGAAGAAGACCACCTTCGGCCCGCCGTGCAGGCCGAGGGCCGCATCGACCTGTGGCAGGTTGCCATCAAGCCCGGCAAGCCGCTGGCCTTCGGCGAAGTGAACCGCGGTGACGGCACGGCCGCCTTCATCATCGGCCTGCCCGGCAACCCGGTGTCGAGCTTCGTGACCTTCCTGCTGCTCGTACGGCCGGTGTTGCTGCGCCTGCTCGGGGCCCCCGATGGCACATCGAACCTCACGCCACCTGCGACGCCGATGCGCGCCGATTTCGACTGGCCGCGCGCCGACAAGCGCCGCGAGTTCCTGCGTGCCAGGCGCAACCCGCAGGGCGGGCTCGACCTGTTCCCGAACCAGAGTTCGGGCGTGCTCACCTCGGCCGTGTGGGCTGACGGCCTGATCGACAATCCGCCCGACCAGGCCATACGCGCCGGCGATGTGGTCGCGTTCATCCCGTTCTCGGAACTGCTTTCATGAAACTCACGCTGCGCTACTTCGCGTCGATTCGCGAGGCGCTCGGTCCCTTTGAGACCATCGAGGTGTCGGCGGGCTCGACCGCAGGTACGGTGCGTGATGCGCTCATCGCGCGCGGCGGCGGCCACGCCGAGGTTCTGGCGCGGGGCAGGGCGCTGCGCTGTGCGCTGAACCAGGTGCTGTGCGCGGAAGAAACCGTGATCGAGGCCGACGCCGAACTCGCGTTTTTCCCACCGGTCACCGGGGGCTGACATGGCCGATGAACCTGCTGCCGCCCGCGTCACCGTGCAGACCGAAGACTTCGACCTGGGCCTGGAGGTGGCGGCGCTGCGTGCGGCCGACGCCAGCATCGGCGCGGTCGCCGCGTTCATCGGCACCGTACGCGACCGCAACGACGGCGCTGGCGTGAGTTCGATGGAACTCGAGCACTACCCTGGCATGACCGAACGCGCCATCGAGGCGATGATCGACGATGCCGTGCAGCGCTTCGGCATTTCGGGTGCACGCGTGATCCACCGCGTCGGCCTGCTTCAACCACTCGACCAGATCATGATGGTGGCGGTCGCATCGCCCCACCGTGGCAGCGCCTTCCAGGCCTGCGAGTTCCTGATGGACTACCTGAAGACCCAGGCCCCGTTCTGGAAGAAGGAGCAAACGCCCGAAGGTGCGCGCTGGGTCGATGCACGGGTCAGCGACGACGCGGCCATGGCGCGCTGGGGCATCGCATCGGGCAACGCGCTGTGATGAGCCAGATCACGCTGATGCAGGCGCTGGCGGTGGCTGCGGGCTCGGCGGCCGGCGGCTTGTTGCGTTGGCTCGCCGGTGGGGTGCTGAACCCGCTGTGGGGGGGCTTCGGCCTGGGCACGCTGGCGGTCAACTGCGTGGGCGGCTTCGCCATCGGCGCGGCCATCGTGTGGTTCAACCGCACCCCCGACGAGGTGCTGCGGCTGTTCGTCATCACCGGGGTTCTGGGCGGATTCACCACCTTCTCGTCGTTCTCGGCCGAGTCGCTCTCGTTGGTGCAGCGTGGCGAATGGCCGCTGGCGCTGGCGCACACCCTGGCGCACGTGCTGGGGGCGTTGATGTGTGCGGGCCTCGGTTTCAAGCTCGGGCGAATGCTGCTGGCTTGATCGCCGTCTGGTCGGGGTCGGCTTGAATTGCCGCATGCTGTGCCTCATCTGGCCAGCATTCGGAGGTTCCACCCATGCGCATCGACAAACTCACCACCAAGTTCCAGGAAGCCCTGGCCGACGCCCAGAGCCTGGCTGTGAATGCAGACAACCCGTACATCGAGCCGGCCCACGTGCTGGCGGCGATGCTGGTGCAGGCCGATGGCCCGAAGGCCTTGTTGTCGCGAGCAGGCGTCAACGTGGCCAAGTTGCAAAGCGCACTGGAGGCCGAACTCGCCAAGTTGCCGACCGTGAAGGGCGGCGAGCCTGTGCAGCCCGGGCGTGACCTCGCGGCATTGCTGCAGGGCGCTGAAAAGGAAGCCACCAAACGCGGTGACCAGTTCATCGCGAGCGAGATGTTCCTGCTCGCGGCGGCCGACACCAAAACGGCGCTTGGCCCGCTCGTCAAGGAGCATGGGTTGACGCGCAAGGCCCTGGAAGCAGCCATCGAGGCAGTGCGCGGCGGCCAGGGCGTCGACAGTGCCGATGCCGAAGGCCAGCGCGAGGCACTGAAGAAGTACACGCTCGATCTGACAGAGCGCGCCCGCATGGGCAAGCTCGACCCGGTGATCGGCCGCGACGACGAGATCCGCCGTGCCATTCAGGTGCTGTCGCGCCGAACCAAGAACAACCCGGTGCTGATCGGCGAGCCGGGGGTGGGCAAGACGGCCATCGTCGAAGGCCTGGCACAGCGCATCGTCGCCGGCGAGGTGCCCGATTCGCTCAAGAGCAAGCGCGTGCTGGTGCTGGACATGGCCTTGCTGCTGGCCGGCGCCAAGTTCCGCGGCGAGTTCGAGGAGCGGCTCAAAAGCGTGCTGAAGGAAGTGGCGCAGGACGAAGGCCAGACCATCGTCTTCATCGACGAGATCCACACCATGGTCGGTGCGGGCAAGGCCGAGGGCGCCATCGACGCGGGCAACATGCTGAAGCCGGCGCTGGCGCGCGGCGAGTTGCACTGCATCGGCGCGACCACGCTGAACGAATACCGCAAATACATCGAGAAAGACTCGGCGCTGGAGCGGCGCTTCCAGAAGATCATCGTCGGTGAGCCGACAGTCGAGGCGACCATCGCCATCCTGCGCGGCTTGCAGGAGAAGTACGAGGTTCACCATGGCGTGGAGATCACCGACCCGGCCATCGTGGCCGCAGCCGAGCTGAGCCACCGCTACATCACCGACCGCTTCCTGCCCGACAAGGCGATCGATCTGATCGACGAGGCGGCGGCCAAGGTGAAGATCGAGATCGACTCCAAGCCCGAGGTCATCGACAAGCTCGACCGCCGGCTGATCCAGCTGCAGATCGAGCGCGAAGCCGTGCGGCGCGAGAAGGACGAAGGCTCGCAGAAGCGCTTCGGCCTGATCGAGGAAGAGATCGTCAAGCTGCAGCGCGAAGCGGCCGACCTGGAAGAGATCTGGAAGGCCGAGAAGGCGGCCGCGCAGGGCTCGGCGCACCTGATGGAAGAGATCGACCGCACGCGTTTCCAGATCGAGGAATGGAAGCGCAAGGGCGACTTCAACAAGGTTGCCGAGTTGCAATACGGCAAGCTGCCCGAGCTGGAGAAGTCACTCAAGGACACGCAGGCGAAAGAGGCGAAGAAGGGTGCGTCCAAGGGCAAGCCGCAGCTGCTGCGCACGGTGGTCGGCGCCGAAGAAATCGCCGAAGTGGTGGCGCGCGCCACGGGCATTCCGGTGTCCAAGCTGATGCAGGGCGAGCGCGACAAGCTGCTGCAAATGGAGGCGCGGCTGCACGAGCGCGTGGTCGGGCAGGACGAAGCCATCACGGCCGTGGCGAACGCGATCCGCCGCTCGCGGTCGGGCTTGTCGGACCCGAACCGGCCGACCGGCTCGTTCCTGTTCCTCGGCCCCACCGGCGTGGGCAAGACCGAGCTGTGCAAGGCGCTCGCATCGTTCCTGTTCGACAGCGAAGACCACCTCGTGCGCATCGACATGAGCGAGTTCATGGAAAAGCATTCGGTCAGCCGCCTGATCGGCGCGCCGCCGGGCTACGTGGGCTACGACGAGGGCGGTCAGCTCACCGAAGCCGTGCGCCGCAAGCCCTACAGCGTGTTGTTGCTCGACGAGGTCGAGAAGGCGCACCCGGATGTGTTCAACGTGCTGCTGCAGGTGCTCGACGATGGCCGCCTGACCGATGGCCAGGGCCGCACCGTGGACTTCAAAAACACCGTGATCGTGATGACGAGCAACCTCGGTTCGCACCAGATCATGCAGATGGCGGGGCAGAGCTACGAGGCCATCCATGACGCCGTGTGGGTCGAGGTGAAGCAGCACTTCCGGCCGGAGTTCCTGAACCGCATTGACGAAGCGGTGGTGTTCCACGCGCTCGACGCGAGGAACATCGAGGCCATCGCGAAGATCCAGCTCAAGGTGCTGGAGGCGCGGCTGGAGAAGATGGAAATGAAGCTCGTGGTTTCACCGCGCGCACTGGCCGAGCTGGCGAAGGCCGGCTTCGACCCGGTGTTCGGTGCGCGGCCGCTCAAGCGCGAGATCCAGCGGCGCATCGAGAACCCGGTGGCCAAGCTGATTCTCGAAGGGCGCTTCGGCCCGAAGGATGTGATCCCGGTCGACTACGACAACGGCGACTTCGGGTTCGAGCGCGTCGTGCACTGATACCGCGCCTGTGCGCTGTCGAGGGGCTACCTGGCCGGCGGCCCTTCGAACAACGAGTCCATGCGCAACACCTGCAGGCGCGCGAGCGTCAGGTTGGCGTGGGTCTTGTCGAGCACGGCGTGCAGCGCCAGGCCGGGGTGGCGCGGCACCGCGCGTAACAGCAGGTGGTGCGAGCCGAGCGTGATGGCCGCTTCGGGCAGTGCACGGCCGAGCCCGAGTGTGCGGCTCATGCTGGTCATCGCCGCGAGCAGCGCATTGCCGTGGGTGGCCAGGTCGGCTGCGCCAGGGCTGGCGCCTGCGTGGGTAACCTCCAGGCCGGTGGCCACGTCGAAGACGCAGCAGCTGACCATGCCGGTCAATTCGCTCAGCTGGTGCACGTAGCGGTCGAGCAAGCCCGTGGGGGCGGCAGCCCGGGTGGCGGCAGATGGCACGGCGGGCATCGGCCGCATCAGTAGCGGGTCGGACGGCGCCCGCGCCGGCCTGGCCTGCGCGGCATGCGCCGGCCAGGTGCTGGCGGGCGCATGCGATGGAGCGGGCTGCGTGGGGCTGCCTTGGTCGCGCACGCGTGCCCAGGTGCCGTTGATGAACCCCCATGCGTCGGCTGGCCGCGTGACCTGCGGCGTGGTGCGCACGTTCACGCTTGTTCCGAGCGCCATCTCGACCCCGTGGGTGGCCAGCGTGCTGCCAGGTGCCAGCGGCAGCAGCAGCAGCTGACGGTTCGGCCACGGCCCGGTGATCATGTGTTCGCGGAGTTGCTTGAGTGCGGTGGCGATGGCGTGACCAGGCAGGTCACCCACCATCACCACGCCGAGCCGGCTGAAGCCGAGCAGCATGCGCGCCAGGCCGTGGCGCGACGCGGTGTCGGCATCGGCCTCGGTGCTGTACATGCGCAGCAGGCTGCCGTCGTTGCCCGGCAGTTCGACGAATTCGAGCGTCGCCAGCGCGGTGCCATAGCCCTGCCGGCGAATCGTCAGCTTCTGCACCGCGCGCGAGCTGGCCGCAGCAATGCCCGCCAGCAGCTTGCGCGACGATGCGGTGGCGATGTCATGCACCGCGATGAACTCGGGGTGCAGGTGTTCGAACTGCTGCTGCATGGCCAGCGCCGGGTCGCACGAGACGAACAACTCGCGCTCGTTGACGCCGGTCAGCCGGCCGATGTCTTGCCGGTCGGGGGCGAGGTAGTCGTCCTTGTCTTGCAGGAACTGCGTGGCCAGCGAGGTCTGCGCCCGGGTGGCGGCCCACGCATCCGGCGCGTTGCCGGGCTGTACCGACGAATGAAACCCTGGCTTCGTTGAGCTCGTCATCGCGTCAAGTCCGTTGGCAACCCACCACGCGGCAGGTTGGATTGAGTGTAGGCGGCGGCACGCTTTCGCACCGCGTTGTTGCAGCATGTTGGCATGCACAGCGACTCCGGAGAATCCCTATCAAGCGGGTGCGTGATGATCCCCGGCGGCGGCCAAGCGCAATTGCACAATAAGCGATGCCGTCTTGCCCCTTGTTCTCGCCCGTGGCTGCCGCACCCGGTCGTCCGGCGCAGCGCCTCGATGCTCGACGCTGACATCGCGCGCCGGCGCTGGCACGCGAGTCAGCGCCTGACGGCCGGCCTGCTCGCGATCTGGTTCTTTGTCACCTTCGGCACCGCGTTCTATGCGCGCGAACTCGGTGGCCGCGTGGGCGGGTGGCCGTTCAGCTTTTGGGTGGCGGCGCAGGGCGCGCCGCTCGTCTACGTGGTGCTGACCTGGGCCTACGCACGCCTGGCCCACCGGCTCGACGACAGCTTCGGCGCCACGCAGGACGACTGAGGCTTGACTGCCCCGCCCGCCAACCCTGCGGCGGCTGCGTTTCGGCGCCGCCTGGACCGCATCTACCTGCGCTACACGGCTGCATTCATCGCGTTCGTCGCGGTGATCGCCGTCCTCGAACGCATGGGTTTGCCGCGCCTGTGGATCGGCGTGACGTTCCTGCTGGCCACGGTCGGCCTGTACGCGGGCATCGGCATCGTCAGCCGCACCACGGATGTGGTTGAGTACTACGTGGCCGGGCGCCGCGTGCCCGCGTTCTACAACGGCATGGCCACTGCAGCGGACTGGATGTCGGCCGCGACTTTCATCGGCCTCGCGGGCACCTTGTACCTTCAGGGCTACGGTGGCCTGGCCTACGTGATGGGCTGGACCGGCGGCTACGTTCTGGTGGCGCTGCTGCTGGCACCGTACCTGCGCAAGTTCGGCCAGTACACCATTCCCGACTTCCTGGCCGAGCGCTACGGCGGCACCGTGCCTCGCCTGGTGGGCGTGTTTGCCGCCATCCTGTGTTCTTTCGTGTACCTGGTGGCGCAGATCTACGGCGTGGGGCTGATCACCACGCAGCTCACCGGGGTCGACTTCGTCATCGGCATCTTTCTCGGTCTGGGCGGCGTGCTGGTGTGTTCATTCCTCGGCGGCATGCGCGCCGTCACGTGGACCCAGGTGGCGCAGTACATCATTCTCGCCATCGCCTACCTCACGCCGGTGGTGTGGCTCTCGATCAAGCAGACCGGCGTGCCGGTGCCTCAATTCGTGGTCGGCCAGCAACTCGCCAGGATCAGCGAACGCGAGCAGCAGTTGCTGGTCGACCCGAAGGAGCTCGAGGTGCGTGCGCTCTTCAAGGCCCGTTCCGACGAGCATTCGAAGCACTTGCAAGATGTGCCGGCTGCGCTGGTCGAGATGCGCTTGGCCGCGCAGCAGCGCGTCGCCGCGCTGAAGGCCGCGAACGCCCCGCTGCGCGACATCCAGCAGGCCGAGAAGGCGCTGGCCGGGGTGCCGAAGAGCGAGGCCCTGGCGCGTGACACCTGGCGCGCGGCGCAGGCACGCGATGAGCTCAGCGCCCAGCCGCTGGCCGGCATGCCCCGACATGCGCAGCAGTTCGCCGGTGACCCGGACGGCACGCCCGCGCAGCAGCAGGCGTTCAGCGAGTCGCGGCGCAACTTCATGGCGCTGGTGTTCTGCCTGATGGTGGGCACGGCCGCATTGCCGCACATCCTGATGCGCAGCTACACCACGCCCTCGGTGAAGCAGGCGCGCGAGTCGGTGGCATGGTCGCTGGTGTTCATCTCGGTCGTGTACCTGACCGCGCCGGCGCTGGCCGTGCTGCTGAAGTTCGAGGTCTTCAACGGGCTCGTGGGCCTGCCGTTCGACCACCTGCCGGGGTGGGTTGCGCGCTGGGCCAAGTCGAACCCATCGCTGATCTCGGTCACCGATATCAATCACGACGGCATCCTGCAACTCGGCGAGATCCGCATCAGCGGTGACCTGCTGGTGCTGGCCGCGCCCGAGATCGCCGGGCTGCCGTACGTCATCTCGGGCATGGTGGCGGCGGGCGGGCTGGCGGCGGCGCTGTCCACCGCGGACGGGCTTCTGTTGACGATCTCGAACGCACTCTCGCACGACGTGTACTTCAAGCTGATCGCCCCCGAGGCCTCGCGGGCGCGGCGGGTCACGGTCTCGAAGGTTCTGTTGCTGGTCGCGGCGCTCTCGGCGGCGGCGCTCGCCACCCAAAAGCCAACCGACATCCTGTTCCTTGTCACGGCCGCGTTCTCGATCGCCGCATCGGCGCTGTTTCCGGCGCTCGTGATGGGGGTGTTCTGGAGCCGGGCGAACGGCTCGGGCGCGGTGTTCGGCATGGCGTCGGGTTTGGGTGTTGCGCTCTACTACATGATCCGCAACGAGGCCTGGTTGCGCAGCCTCTTCGGCGTGACGGCCGCGCCCGACCTGTGGTTCGGCGTGCTGCCGATCTCGGCTGGCGTGTTCGGGGTGCCCTTGGGTTTTGCGGTGGGCGTGCTCGTGAGTCTGATGACGCCGGCCCCAAGCGCCGACGCCCGCGCATTCGTGCGGCGCCTGCGCTACCCGAAGGCCGATTGAGCGGGCTATAATCTTAGGCTTCCCTTGCCGCACCCGGGTCTGACGCTTCGGGGTGGCTTTCACGCCAGAGCCGCCTATGTTCGCATCCCGCGCGCAGGTTGGCGGTGCTGGAAACCACAAGGAGTCTCAATGCGTCACTATGAAATCGTGCTCTTGATCCACCCGGATCAAAGCGAACAGGTTCCGGCCATGCTGGAGCGTTACAAAGGTGTCATCACCGCCGGTGGCGGCAAGGTGCACCGCGTCGAAGACTGGGGCCGCCGCCAGATGGCGTACCTGATCCAGAAGCTCGCGAAGGCGCACTACCTGTGCGTCAACATCGAGTGCAGCAAGGAAACCCTTGTCGAGCTGGAAACGGGCTTTCGCTTCAACGACGCCGTACTGCGCCACCTGACCGTGTTGCAAGACACCGCAGTCACGACGCCGTCGGTCATGATGAAGTCGGTCGAGCGCGAGGACAACCGCCGTGCACCGGCACCGCAAGCCCCGGCTCAGGCTCAGGAGGCTGCGGCCTGAACCGTTTGGTGCTGACCGCGCAGCTCCTGGAGCGCGGCGCGTTGCGCTACACCCCGGCTGGCTTGCCGGCCCTCGATTTGAGCCTCAAGCACGAATCGCAGGTCACGCAAGACGGCCAGGCAAGGCAGGTGTTCTTCGAGATCAAGGCACGCGCCATCGGAGCCATCACACAGCAAGCTGCATCGCTGGAGTTGGGAAGCACACACGGTTTTGCCGGCTTCCTGGGCTCGGCCCGCAACGGTCGCGGCATCGTCTTCCATGTCACCGAACTCGACTGAAAAGCCCGGGTTCACTGTTCAAAAATGATCACGCCGAGCTTCGGAAGAAGCCGGCTCGCAAAGAGGTTTCAATATGCCCCCGCCACGTGGAAAAGGTCGGTTCTCCAAGGACCGCAAACCCAAGCGCAACACCCAGTCCCTGCTGTTTCGTCGCAAGCGTTTTTGCCGCTTCACGGTCACCGGCGTCAAGCAGATCGACTACAAGGACGTCGACACCCTGCGCGACTTCATCGGTGAAAACGGCAAGATCACGCCCGCCCGCCTGACCGGCACGCGCGCGTTCTTCCAGCGCCAGCTGACGACGTGCATCAAGCGCGCCCGTTTCCTGGCCATGCTGCCTTACAGCGACCAGCACAAGGTCTGAGGAGCACACCATGCAAATCATCCTGTTGGAAAAGATCGCCAACCTCGGCAACCTGGGCGATGTCGTCAAGGTCAAAGACGGTTATGCCCGCAACTTCCTGATCCCGACGCGTGCGGCTCGCCGCGCCACCGAATCGGCGATCAAGGAGTTCGAAGTCAAGCGCGCCGAGCTCGAGAAGGCCGCTGCCGACAAGCTGGCTTCGGCCGCCGCGATGGGCGAGAAGATGAGCGGCCGCACCGTTCACATCACACAGAAGGCGGGCGTCGACGGCCGCTTGTTCGGCTCGGTGACGAATGCCGACATCGCCGATGCGCTGACCCGCATCGACTTCAAGGTCACGAAGTCGCAAGTGCGCTTGCCCAACGGCCCGTTGAAGGTTGTCGGCGAGCACACCGTGACCGTCGCGCCGCACACTGATGTGGTGGTCGAGGTCAAGGTCGTCGTGATGGGCGAAACCGCCTAAACGCAAGCGCTTCGCATCGCGGGCCGTGCGCGGCCGCACACCTCAGGAGGCCGGCATTGCCGGCCTTTTGTTTTCAAGTGCAAGTTCACCGCATTTCCACAGGTTTGCCCACAGGCGCGCCGTGCCCCCGGCCGTATCATTTCTCGAATGTCTGCCACCCTCTCTGCCAACGCCGCTGCCAACGCACCTGCCAACGCACCTGCCAACTTCTCAGCCAACGAAGCCGGTGCGTTTTCAAGCTCCGGCAGCCGACCCGACGACGAAGTCGCGCGCCTGCGCATCCCGCCGCATTCTGTTGAGGCAGAACAGAGCGTGCTCGGGGGGCTGCTGCTCGACAACAGCGCGTGGGACCGCGCCGGTGACTTGCTCACCGACACCGACTTCTACCGCTACGAACACCGCTTCATCTTCGCCGCCATCGGCACGCTGGTGAACGCCACCAAGCCGGCCGACGTGATCACGGTGTTCGAGCAATTGCAAAGCCTGGGCAAGGCCGATGAATGCGGTGGCCTGGTGTACCTGAACGCGCTCGCGCAAAGCGTGCCGAGCGCCGCCAACATGCGGCGCTACGCCGAAATCGTGCGTGAGCGCGCTGTGCTGCGCAAGCTGGTGGCCGCGAGCGACGAGATCGCGACCAGCGCGTTCAACCCGCAGGGGCGGGCGGTCTCGGAAATCCTCGACGAAGCCGAGGGCAAGATTTTCCGCATCGGCGAAGAAGGCTCGCGCTCGCAGCAGGGTTTTCAAAGCATGGATTCGCTCGTCGTGCAGCTGCTCGACCGCGTGACCGAGCTGCACGAGAACGGCGCCGAGGAGGTGACCGGCGTGCGCACCGGCTACTTCGACCTCGACCGCATGACCTCGGGCTTCCAGCCCGGTGACCTGATCGTGCTTGCAGCGCGCCCATCGATGGGCAAGACCGCGTTCGCGCTCAACATCGCCGAGCACGTGGCAGTAGCCGAAGGCCTGCCGGTGGTCGTGTTCTCGATGGAAATGGGTGCGGCGCAACTGGCCTTGCGGCTCGTCGGCTCGCTCGGCCGCATCGACCAACAGCACCTGCGTACCGGGAACCTGAAAGACGACGAGTGGACCCGCCTGTCAGAGGCGGTCGAGAAGCTGGGCAACGTCAGCATGTTCATCGACGAGAGCCCCGCGCTCACGCCCAGCGAGGTGCGTGCCCGCGCGCGCCGCCAGGCCCGAACCTGCGGCAAGCTCGGCATGATCGTGGTCGACTACCTGCAGCTGATGAGTGGCAGCGGCGGCAGCAGCGATGAGAACCGCGCCACGGTCATCGGCGAGATCTCGCGCGGGTTGAAGTCGCTCGCGAAGGAGCTGCAGTGCCCGGTGATCGCGCTGTCGCAGTTGAACCGAAGCGTCGAAACGCGCACCGACAAGCGCCCGATGATGAGCGACCTGCGCGAGTCCGGCGCCATCGAGCAAGACGCCGACGTGATCATGTTCATCTACCGCGACGACTACTACACCAAGGAAGCGAGCAAGGAGCCCGGCATCGCCGAGATCATCATCGGCAAACAGCGCAACGGGCCCACGGGCACGGTCAAGCTGTTCTTCAACAAGCCGCTCACCAAGTTCGACAACCTCGCGCCGGGCAGCGTGGGCAGCAACGACTACTGATCTTGCGTGCATTCCGCTGGACCCATCGCCGCGCGGTGGCTGCCATGGTGGTCGTCACGCTGATGTGGAGCATCGCCGGCATCGTCACGCGCCATCTCGACTCGGCGCGCAGCTTCGAGGTCACGTTCTGGCGCAGTGCCTTCACCGTGCTCGCGCTGGCCGTGTTGCTGCCGGCTGTGCGCGGCCCGGCTGCGGTGTTTCGCGCGCTGCACGAAGGGGGCAGGGCGCTGTGGTTGTCCGGCGTGTGCTGGAGCGTGATGTTCACCGCGTTCATGCTGGCGATCACGCTCACGAGCGTGGCCAACGTGCTGGTCACGATGGCGGTCGCACCCCTTCTCACCGCGCTGATTGCACGGGTCTTTCTCGGTCACCGGCTGGCCGCGCGCACGGGGGTGGCCATTGCGGTGGCGGGCGTGGGCATCGCGTGGATGTACGCGCGCGAGGTGAGTGCTGCCGACCCGCGCCAACTGCTCGGCACGGTCGTGGCGGCTGCCGTGCCGGTGGCAGCAGCGATCAATTGGGTGCTGATCCAGAGCAGCCGCCACGCTGCGAGCCGGGACCTGCTGCCCGCCGTCTTGATCGGCGCGGTGATCTCGGCGGCGGTGACCTTGCCCTTGTCCCTGCCGTTCGCGGCCTCGGCCCATGACCTGGCGTTGCTGGCTTTGCTCGGCGTGGTGCAGCTCGCCATTCCCTGCCTGCTGTCGGTGGCTGCCGCACGCCACTTGAGTGCGCCCGAAGCGTCGCTGCTTGCCTTGCTCGAAGTGCTTTTCGGCGTGGCGTGGGTCTGGCTCGATGCGAACGAAGCCCCGGCTGTCCATGTGCTCGGCGGCGGCGCGCTGGTGCTGATCGCGCTCGCGTCGAACGAGTTCATCACGCTGCGCCAGCGCGCCCGCTGACGCGCAGCAGCAGGGCTTCCCCGGGGCGCGCGACCGGCACAGCCGCATAGCATCGGCGCATGAAACAACTGCCCGGTCTGGACGCCAGCTTCCTGCACCTCGAAACAGTGCAGATGCCCATGCACTTGGGCGCGCTGCACAACTTCGAGCTGCCGGCGCGCTACCGTGGCAACTTCGCCGCCGACATGCGCAAGCACATGGCCACGCGCCTGCCGCTCGCGCCGGCGTTGCGGCAACGGTTGTTGTCTCTGCCGATGAACTTCGCGAACCCGGTCTGGGTGGATGCCGAGCCCGACTTGGCCGAGCACATCGTGCACATCGTGCTGCCCAAAGGCAGTGGGCAGGCCGAGCTCGAAGCGCAGGTCGGTCTGCTGCACCCGGTGCTGCTCGACCGCAGCCGCCCGCTGTGGAAGTTCCATGTGTTCAGCGGCCTCGCAGATGGCCCGAACGGCAGCAAGCGCTTTGCGATGTACACCCAGCTGCACCACGCTGCGGTCGACGGTCAGGCCGCCGTGGCGCTGGGGCAGGCCATCCTCGACCTGCAGCCCCACCCGCCCGCGCGTGCCACTGTGGCGGTGCGCGAGGCGCGGCGCCCGTTCGGCATCAGCGCATTGCTGCGCGGCGCGCTGTCGAACCAGTTCGGCCTGGCAGTCGGCGCGGTCAAGGCGATTCCGCAGGCCGTGGGCGCTCTGTCGCGACTGGCTGCGTCCAAGGCCAGCAGTTCTGCAAACGCAATGGCAACCCCGACCGTCAGCAACCTCGCCCTGGCGCCGCGCACGCGGCTCAACACCACCGTGTCGGCGACGCGGGCCTTCGCGTCCATCAGCCTGCCGCTCGCTGCGCTCAATGCCACGCGCCGCAAGCACCATGCAAGCCTGAACGACGCGGTGCTGATGATCTGCAGCGGCGCGCTGCGGCGTCAGTTCCTGAGGCACGGGCCGCTGCCGCGCAAGCCCATGGTGGCGGGCGTGCCGATCTCGACCCGCGCCAAGGGCGACACCTCGTCCAACAACCAGGCCACCATGACGCTGGTAAGCCTGGGCACGCACATTGCCGACCCGGCCAAGCGCCTGGCCTATGTGCTGGCGGCCACGGCGTCGATGAAGAACAACATGGGCGCGATGAAGAGCCTGATGCCCACCGACTTCCCCACACTCGGTGTGCCGTGGCTGATGCAAGGCCTGGGCGCCTTGTATGCCAAGGCGCGTGTCGCCGAGCGGCTGCCGGCCATCGCCAACGTGACCATCTCGAACGTGCCCGGCCCGACCGTGCCGCTGTACATGGCGGGTGCGGCCATGCTGACGAACTACCCGACTTCGATCGTGGTGCATGGAGTGGCGCTGAACATCACCGTGCAAACCTACAACCAGTCGCTCGAGTTCGGCCTGATCGCCTGCGGCGAGGCGATGCCCGAGGTGGCCGAATTGGCACAGCATGTGCAAGCCGCGTTCGATGAATTCCAGGGCTTGGGGGTGGCGGTGACGGCACCGCCCCAAGCGCCTTCGGCACCGGTCAAATTGCCGGCACCTGTCGCCAAGGCGACAAGCAACGCTAGGGCAAGTGCCCCAAAGCGAAAGCGCCTGCCCCGCTAGCATTCGTGCGTTGCAACCCCACCTGCACCGCATGCCCCGAACCAAGCGAGACGAACCGAACCACGACCCGGCAAGCGACGACCACATCCGCGCGCCGAATGCGTTCCTGATGATGCTGGAGGGCCGTGCGCCCTGGGAGATGGCGGCGATGCTGGCAGCCTTGCCGTGGCTGCGCCGCCAGCCGCGCGGAGATGGCCACCCGGTGCTCGTGTTCCCCGGCTTGGGCGCGAACGACTTCACCACCGCACCGCTGCGCAACTTCCTCGACAGCCTGGGCTACGTCACCCAATCGTGGGGTCAGGGCTTCAACTTCGGGCCGCGCGATGGCGTGTTGAAGCAATGCGCCGCCGATGTGCGTGCGCTGGCCCGGAAGCACGGTCAACCCGTCAGCCTGATCGGCTGGAGCCTGGGTGGGCTTTACGCGCGCGAGCTGGCGAAAGAACTTCCCGACGACACGCGCTGCGTCATCACGCTGGGCACGCCGTTCACGGGCCGCCCGCGCGCCACCAACGCGTGGCGGGTGTTCGAGCTGCTCAGCGGCCAGAACGCGCACGACCCGGCCATGACCCAGCGCCTGCGCACCACGCCGCCGGTACCGACCACGTCGATCTACTCCAAGACCGACGGCATCGTGGCCTGGCAATGCAGCATCAACCCGCCCGGGCCGCGCACCGAGAACATCGAGGTGCAGTCCAGCCATTGCGGCATGGGCATGAACCCGCTCGCGCTGTACGCCATCTCCGACCGCCTGGCTCAGCCCGTGAGCCAGTGGCAGGCCTTCGACCCCAACGGCGCACGCAAGTGGTTCTACCGAACCGATGCGGCCAACACCTGAACCCGCATGCAACTCGCAACCAACGGAATATCGCTCGAAGTCGAAGACCACGGTTCGGTGCAAGGTGAGCCGCTGCTGCTCGTCATGGGCCTGGGCATGCAACTCGTGGCCTGGCACGCCGAGTTCGTGGCCAGCCTGGTGGCGCGCGGCTACCGCGTGATCCGCTTCGACAACCGCGACATCGGCCTGAGCCAGCGCTTCGACCACCTCGGGCTGCCCAACCTCGCACTCGATTCGCTGAAGTTCGCGGTCGGCCTGAAGGTGGCCAGCCCCTACACCGTGGCCGACATGGCCGACGACGCCGCCGGTGTGCTCGACGCCCTGGGTATCCCGGCGGCGCATGTGTGCGGCGCATCGATGGGCGGCATGATCGCGCAGCAGATGGCGGTGCGCCATGCGGCCAGGGTCAAGAGCCTGACGCTGATGATGACCAGCAGCGGCTCGCGCCGCCTGCCCGGCCCCACGCTGAAGGTGCGCGGCGCGATGATCTCGCGGCCCACCGACCCGAAGAACATCCAGAGCGTGATTGACCACTACGTGAAGCTGTACAGGCTGATCGGCAGCCCCGCCTACCCTGCCACCGAGGCCTACCTGCAAGAGCGGCTGGGCATGTCGGTGCGGCGCGCCTACCGGCCGCAGGGCACGGCGCGACAGATGGTCGCCATCGCTGCCGACGGCAACCGCTCGAAGCTGCTGGCCCGCATCAAGGTGCCGACGCACGTCATCCACGGCAGCCAGGACCCGCTGATTCCGGTGGCGGCAGGGCATGACTTGGTGGCGAAGCTCAAGGGCGCCACGATCGACGTGATCGACGGCATGGGCCACGACCTGCCGGTGCCACTGTGGCCGCGCTTCGTTGCCGGCATCACGAGCGTTGCGCAGCGGGCCTGAGCACCCGATTCGACCACCGATGTCTCACGCCACCCTCACACCCCCTGCGCTCGAACACCTGTGCGACCTGTCCGTGCAGGTCGGTGCGCCCATCGAGGTGGGCGCCGGCCCGACGGGTTTGCGCCGCATGGTCCCGATCGTTGGTGGAACGGTCTGCGGCCGCCTGCAGGGCCGGGTGCTGGCGGGGGGTGCCGACTATCAGCTGATCATCGGTGGCACGCTGGCGCGGCTCGATGCGCGCTACGTCATCGAGCTGCCCGACGGCGCGCGCATCTTTGTGCAGAACACGGCCGTGCGCACCGCGAGCGCAGACATCACCGCCCGCTTGATGCGCGGCGAGCCGGTGCCGCCCGAGGCGGTGTACTTCCGGTGTCAGCCCACGTTCGAGACCGGCGATGCACGCTGGCAATGGCTGCACGAGCGCCAGTTCGTCGGCACCGGCGTGAGGTTGCCCGACACCGTGCTGAGGAGCTTCTACACCGTCACCTGACCGCGCTGCGTCCATTCAGCGCTTCCATGCGAGACCGCCATGCCCGCCATCGCCCCGTTCCACCTCGCCTTCCCGGTCGATGACCTGCCCAAGGCGCGTGCCTTCTACGGCGGCCTGATGGGCTGCGCAGAAGGCCGTTCCAGCAGCGAGTGGATCGACTTCGATTTCTTCGGCCACCAGATCGTTGCCCACCTCGCACCGCCGGTCGCGCCTGCGCACCACAACCCGGTGGATGGCCACGACGTGCCGGTGCCGCACTTCGGCGTGGTGCTGCCCTGGGACGAGTTCCATGCGCTCGCAGATCGGCTGAAGGCGGCACGCACGCGCTTCGTGATCGAGCCCTACCTGCGCTTCGAGGGGAAGGTGGGCGAGCAAGTCACGATGTTCTTTCACGACCCCGCAGGCAACGCACTCGAGTTCAAGGCATTCCGGGACATGGCGCAACTGTTCGCCCGGTAGTGCCCGAAGCGGGCGCACGACCGAGGCGAACGCCGGTGGTCGATGTTGCGCTGCCGCCGGCCATGATTTCGCAGGCCGGTCAACGGCCGACGGCCGCAACGCGTTCAGGTACTGAGCGGTAGCAGCCGGAGCGACGGGCGCAACCGGGTCCCTCATCCACTACAAGGAATCGAACCATGAAGAAGATCAACCTCCTGTCGGCATTGGCCATCGTCGCTTTGACCGGCGGCCTCCTGAGCGGCAACGCTTTCGCCCAGACCGGCACCGCCATGAAGGAAAGCGGCAAGGCCGTTGTCGAAAAGGCGAAGGAAGGCAAGGAAACCGTGCAAGCCGCCGCCACGAACGAGCCGAAGAAGTCGATGCACAAGGCCAAGGCCAAGGCGCACAAGGCGAAAGCTGCAGCGCACGATTCGAAGGCCAAGGCCGCCGGCGACAAGATCGGCAAGTAACCCATCCCGACGAGCGACTTCGGTCGCTTTCGACGAGGCATCCAGCGTTCGCGTTCGATGCCTCGATTGCTTTGTGCCGGCCCCGCATCGACAAGCGCCGGTGCAGCAAGCGGTCGACCAGGCGTTGACATGGGCGCGCTGTGCATCGGCTTGACCGGCGTCAAGGCCCGCACCCCCGGTTCGACCGAGCATGCAGGCATTCACCGACCCAGCGGAGAAGCGCGCGGCATCACACCGTCGCCGGCCGGGGTGAACAGCGACTCGGCAGCGAGCATCGTCCACGCCAGGAAGCCGCCACCGACCGAGACGATCAAGCCGATGTAGATCAGCACCGCGCCCCAGGTGCCCACGGCCCGTTCCAGCACGCCGGCCATCGACGGATTCTTCAAGCCCGCCAGATCCGGCTGGGGTCAATCGTCGTCGTCTCCGCGCGCGCCGTCGTCATCGAAGTCGAGCGGGCACCAGAGGAAGCATCCCGCCTCGAGGCGATCTTGGGCCGATGCGTTGCAATCGCAGGCCTGCTCGGCCGTGGCGGAACTCGCCAAGAGAGGCTGCCCCGGTCGGGCTTCGCACAGCACGATCAGCACTGCCGTTGCAACCGCGCCCGCAGTGATGGCCAGCAAGGTTCGCATGATCGATGTGGGCGGGCGCGTTCAGACGAAGCCGAGGTTGCGCTTCGACACGTCCCAGTTCTTCAGGTTGGGCAGCACGTCGAGCAGGTCGGTGTCGCTCACGCCGAACCACTTGCCGAGCGTGGCGGCGTACTGGTCGACCGAGGTGCTGGGCAGCAGCCGGCCCTGGCCCACGTTGTCGTCGTCGTCGTTGGCCACGCTCGGCGCGCTACCGTAGTAGCGGCCCCCGTTGACCGCGCCGCCGAGCATGAAGTGCATGCTGCCCCAGCCGTGATCGGAGCCGTCGTTCGCGGTGAGCGTGCGGCCGAAGTCGGAGGCGGTGAACGCCGTCACCTGGTTGTCGACCTTGAGCTCGACCATCGCCGCCTGGAACGCGGCCATCGCGTCGGCCACGGCGGTCAGAAGCGGCGGGTGATCGGCCTTCAGGCCGTCGTGCGTGTCGAAGCCGCCCAGTGCCACGAAGAACACCTGCCGCTTGACCTTGATCGTGTCGGCCGTCGAGATCATTCGCGCGACCATCTTCAGCTGCGCAGCCAGCGTGTTGTCGGCCGGAAATACCGTCGCGATCACCGGCCCCGCAGCGAGCGCGCTGCCGAGCACGGTGCCCGACTTCAACGCGCGGTCGGTGACGATGTTGTATTCCTTCTCGAGCACCTGGCTGCGCTCGGCGGTGATCAGCTTTACCAATGCATCCGCGCAGCTTTGCGACCCGAACAGCGGGTTGCCCGCGCCGGCCGCCAGCATCACCGGGCCGGCCGTCGACACCTGGTACTGCACTGCCGACTGCCCCGACAGGAACACCGCGTTGCCGGTCACGTTCACGCACGTGAAGACCGAACTGCCGACGTTGCCGCCCATCAGCTTGTCGCCCATGCGACCGCCCCAGCCTGCGCTGGCGCCTTCGGGTTGGGCGGCCGATTGCCAGTACGACTGCTGGTCGTTGTGCGAGAACAGCTTGGGCGGCAGGTCAAGCGACTTGCCGGTGAAGTCGCTCTTGAAGGTAGGCCGCGTCAGCGTGCCCACGTTGAGCAGGACGCCGAGCTTCTTGTCGGTGGCGAACAGTTTGAACAGCGGGCTCAGCTCGGGGGCCAGCGCGTACTGCCGGCCGCCGGGCAGCGTGACCGTGGGGTCGAGCCGGAACGGGTCCAGCTCGGTGCGCAGGTAGGCCACGGCCGGGCGCATGCGGTAGTAGGCGTCGTAGCTCGCCTGGTCGTAAGACACGAGCGTGTTGGCATAGTCGTTGCCGCCGTAGAGGAAGACGCAGACGAGCGCCTTGTAGTCGGTGGCAACGGCGGCTGCGGCCTCGCTCATGGCGGCCAGGTTCAGCGCCCACGGCGCGGCCGCACCGGCCATCGACAGAACCGAGGCGCGTTGCAGGAAGGCGCGGCGTGACGTTTGCTGGGTCATGGCTGATCCTTCACTTCTGGACGATGAACTCGGGCGCCGCGAGCACGAGCAGCATTGCGGCATTGATGCGGTTGCGCCGCGCGGTGTCGTCGCCCTTGGCCATGGTCTGCACGGCGGTGGCGAGGTCTTTGAGCGTCGTGTCGGCGGGCAGCGCACCGGCCGCCAGCACGAGGTTGATCTCGGCGAGAAGGGCTGCAGCGTCGTCGGCCAAGGGCATCAGGCTGCTGTAGTCGGGCGTGAGGTCGCCAATGCCGCCGGCCACCGCGCGCTTCATGAAATTCAGGTAGCCGATCACCGACGATTCGTTGGTGATCTGGAACTCGGGTGCGACCATTGATGCGGCGGCGATTCCGGTGTTGGGCGGCACGTAGCCAGGGCGGAAGAAGTTGAACACCGACGCCGAACGCAGCGGGCTTTGCCCCAGCGCAGTGGCCGGGTTGGTGGTGTCGCCGACCTTCCATGCGTTGCTCGGTGAGGCCACGTTGTACGCTCGCGCCCACGCGCTGAAGCGCAGCATCGGTTCGCGCAACTTGCCACTGCGTGCCACCCCCGACGTGCCCGCTGTGACACTGCGCGCCTCATCGTCGAGCAGCAACGCGCGCAGCACGGCGCGCAGGTTGCCGCGCCGCGCCAGCGCGGTGCCGGTGGCGGAGCCGTCGTCGTTGAAGACGGTGGCCACGCGCTTCACGTAGGCCGCACTCGGGTTGCTGGTGACGAGGCGCTGGATCAGCTGGCGGCTGACGAACGGCCCGACGTTCGGGTGCGCGAAGATGTGGTCGAGCGCGAGCGCCATGCTCGCCTCGCCGGAGGTGCCGGCGGGAATCGTCAGCCCGAGGAAGGTCTTCGCGTCGGTCTCGTGGTACCGGGCGTTCTGGATCATCGGCCGCCGGTGGTAGTCGGGCGTGGCCTTCGGCACGGCCGCACCGGCGAAGTCGTAGGTCCAGCCGGTGAACACGCGTGCCAGGCCGGTGATGTCGGCGAGCGTGTAGGTGTCGGCCGACTTGCCGTCGACCAGCGTGAGGGAGCCGTCGATGTTGAGCTGCTGCAGCCCGATGGTGAAGAGCTGCATCGACTCGCGAGCGTAGTTTTCGTCGGGCAGCGCCCCGCTGACCGGGTCTTCCTTGCGGCTGCCCAGGAAGGTCAGGTATGCGCCCATCTGCACGCTGGTCGAGACCTGCTGCAGCAGGGCCCGGAAGTTGCCGAATGCGTTGGCCTGCAGCAGGTCGGCAAAGGCGGCGGCTCCGAAGCTCTTCCAGTTCGCATTGATGCCGGCAATCGAGACCACGATGATTTCGGACAAGGCCAGCGTCACGCGCTCACGCAACGTATCGGGGGCGTTCAGCAGGTGCGCCCAGGCGCAGCCGTCGAAGCCCGCCTGGGAATTCGCGTTGGCGATGTTGGCGTAGTAGCCCTGCGCCACCAGCCAGTCCCAGCGCGTGGGCGACGCTGCCGAGTCGAACTGTTCGTCGAGCCATGCTGCGTAGCCGACGGCCTGCACGCGGGCCATTTGGGTTCGGTTGGCGCCCATCGATGCCTGGCCGAGAAAGCGCGACGCTTCGGCCGCCGTGGGCAAGGCCGGCGCCGGTGGTGGCGGTGCAGCGGTGGGCGGGGAAGGCGTTGGCGCGGGCGCCGAACCGCCGCCACCCCCGCAGGCCGCGAGCGTCGCGGCGACGAGCGCGCTCAGGCCGGCGCCCTGCGCCGTCGCAAGGCGCGAACCCTCAGCGGGTTGCGTCGTGGCGACGCGTGCGTGCGCGTCGGTGTTGACGGCGATGTCGCAGGTCTCGATGGTGCTCAAGGGAGTCTCCTTGCGGGCTCAGCCAGCACGCTGGGCAGCGTTGTGGCGCTTGTTGTAGACGCGCGCGCTTTGCCGGTTCTGTGCGTTGTTCACTGCACGGCCTTCTGCGGCGCCGACATGCCCGTCGCGCCCGGCGCGAAACTCTTTCGCGTCGGTCCGCGCTTGCCCGCGTTCGAGCGTCGACACTTCCTTGTTGGTGAGCTGGCCGCCCCGGATGCCGTTTTCGATGCGCTGCTGCTGGTTGATGTCGCGCTGCACGCCTTGCTGCATGCGTTGCGACGAGCCCGAGAGCGGGTTGCCGTCGACGCCGTTGGTTCGCGCCGTGTTGATGGACCGGCTGTTCTGGTTCTCGGCGCGGGTGATGCGGGCGCGCTCCTGCGCCGTCAGCTTGCCGTCTTTCAGCGCATTGGCCTGCATGCGGTCGGCAGCACCTTCGCGCTTCTCAAGCACAGCGGCCTCGCGGGTCGTCAACGAACCGTCTTGCAGACCGTTGCGGATGCGCGTTTCCTGGTTGATGTCGCGCTGCGTGATCTCGGCTGCGGTCTGTGCGCACACGGTGGTGGCGCAAGCTGCGAGGCACAGCGAGACGATGAGCGGGGTGATGTTCATGTGGGGTCCTTCGGTGCGGTGGGTATGTGCGGAACTGTAGGCATGGCAGCTGTCGGCACCCTGAGGCCTTGCTGTCAATTGGCTGACAACGCTGAACCTGCAGCGCCCGATAGCAGCCTGCTTGTGCGCGCAGCCCGCCCGCCTATATCCTGCTGGCATCTGCTTTGAGGAGACCCCCACTTGCGCATCCTGCTGGTTGAAGACGACGCGGCCCTGGCCGACACCACGACACGTGCGCTGCAGTCGCAGGGCTGGGCGGTCGATTGGTGTACGCGCGGGGAGCAGGTGGCCATGTCGGTCAAGCAGGACCCGTACGACCTGGTCGTGCTCGACATCGGGCTGGCCGGCATCGACGGCTTCGAGACCCTGCGGCGCCTGCGCGCCGAAGGCCTCACGACACCGGTGCTGATGCTCACCGCGCGCGACGCTGTCGAAGACCGTGTGCGCGGCCTGGAAGGCGGCGCCGACGACTACCTGGTCAAGCCCTTCGCCATCACCGAGCTGGTGGCGCGCGCCCGTGTGCTCACACGCCGTGCCTCAGCGCGCCGCGACGACACGCTGGTACTCGGCAGCCTGCGCATGGACCTTGCGGCGAAGCGGCTCTTTGCGGGTGGCGAGGTGGTTGAGTTGTCGGCGCGTGAATGGAGCGTGCTCGAGTACCTGCTCGCCCGGCTCGGCAAGGTGGTGAGCAAGGAGCAGATCCTGCAGGGCATCGCCGGGTGGGACGAATCGCTGTCGGAGAACGCGGTCGAGGTGTATGTCTCGCGCCTGCGCAGCAAGCTCGAGCCGGCGGGCGTGCGCGTGCGCACGATCCGCGGCTTCGGCTACCTGCTGGAGGCGATGGAGCCGAATGGCGCGAAGCCTTAAGCGCACGCTGCTGCTGTGGATGCTGCTGCCGATGCTGGCCATCGTGCCAGCAGCCGCTGCGTTGCAGTACTGGCTCGTGCTGCAGCCCACGCGTGAGGCCTTCGACCAGGCGCTGGCGAACGCCGCAGCGTCGGTGGCCAGCTTCGTGCGTCTGGATGGCGATACGGTGGCCTTCGACATGAATTCGCAGGCCGAACGGTCGCTGCGCACCGACCAGTTCGACAGCATCTACTACGCCGTGCTCGCCCCCGACGGGCACCCGGTGGCGGGCGACCCGCCGCTGCGCGAGCCGCGCGTGGCCGTCGCCGTGGACGCGGTCGCGTTCGTCGATACCGAGGTCGATGGTGCGGCCGTGCGTGTGGCCGCGCGCGGCGTAGCGTGTGGCGCAGGCGTGTGCCAGGTGCGTGTCGGCGAAACCCAGGTCAAGCGCCAGCAGATCTTCCGCAAGTCGTTCATCGGCACGCTGGCAGGTGTGCTCGCCTTCGCCTTGGCCAGCGTGGCCACCATCGTGCTGGCGACTCGCAAGGCACTGCGCCCGCTGCAGCGCCTGGGCGAACAGGTGGGCACGCGTTCGCTCGACGACTTGCGCCCGGTCGACGCCATCGGCATGCCGGCCGAGGTGCTCGGGTTGGTCGACGCCGTGAACCGCCTGTTCGGCCGCGTGCGCGCGGGGTCGCTGGCGCAGCAGGCCTTCCTGGCCGATGCCGCGCACCAGCTGCGCACGCCGCTCGCTTCGCTCAAGAACGAGGCCGAGCTGGCGCTCGCAGCGCCGCACCCGAGCAGCATGCAAGGCACGCTCGAGCGCCTGAACGCGGGCGCCTCGCGCGCGGCGCGCTTGTCGTCGCAACTGCTGGCGCTGGCCCGCTCCGACGCGGCGGCGCAGGCCGGCATGTCGACCGACACGGTGGACCTGAAAGAACTCGTCTCCGAGGTGGCAGTCGAGTGGGTGCCGCTGGCCTTGGCTGCGGGCATCGACCTGGGCTTCGAGCTCGAGAGCGCGCCGCTGGCAGGGCGCCGCTTCCTGCTGCGCGAACTGCTGGCCAACCTGATGCACAACGCGATCGAACACGCTGGCGCGGGCGCGCACGTGACCGTGCGCACGCGCCGCGAACACGACGCCACGGTGCTCGAAGTGGAAGACGACGGCCCCGGCATCCCCGAGCCCGAGCGCGGCACGGCCTTCGAGCGCTTTCGCCGTGGGAGCGGCGCTGCCGGCGTCGGCAGCGGGCTCGGCCTGGCCATCGTGCGCGACATTGCCGTGGGCCATGGCGCGCGCGTGAGCATTGCCGACACGCCGAGCGGTCGCGGCGTGATCCTGCGGGTCACGTTTACCGGCGGGGCGGCGGCATGACAGCTTCTTGTCAGGTTCGCCTCAGCGGGGCGAAGGCGCCGACATTGATACTGGTCGTAACCATGACCACCATGACGAGCCTCGCCCGCATGTTGAACGCGACCACACGACGTGGCGATAGCGCATGCCTTCGTGCGGTCTGCCTGATGTTGGCGCTCTGTTGTTCGGGCGCCCCCGCCAGTGCGGCCGACGACCCGCCCGCGCGCGTGGGCCGCGTGAGCCTTGTGACCGGCAGCACCGATGCCATCGTCACGGCAGGCGCCGACTGGGAAGCCGCAGCGCTGAACACGCCGGTCACCGCAGGCACGGCGCTGCGCACTGCCATGCAGTCACGTGCCGAAGTGCGCATTGGCTCGGCCTCGTTGCAGTTGAACGCGAACACGCAACTGCAGGTTCAGGCACTCGACGACCAGGCCTTGATGCTGGTGCTGGAGCGCGGCAACGTGGCCTTGAGTCTGCGCACGCTCGGCGCGGGCGAGCGGGTCGAGGTGCATGCCGGTGATGCGACCTTCCTCATTGGCGCACCGGGCAGTTACCACTTCGGCCACGCGGTCGGCGCGCACCGCGTCGAAGTGCGCGTTTTCGCTGGCAGCGTCAGCCTCGCGGCCGCGTCTTCACCGCTGTTGCTTGCCGCTGGGCAGCAAGCACAGATCGACACCCGCACGTTCGCCGTTCTTGCGCAAGGCGAAGCAACTCCGACCCGCTTCGACGAATGGGCTGCCCAGCGCGCGCGGCGCGCCGAGCGCCCGGAGATCGAGCGCTACGTGAGTGCGGAAATGACCGGCGCAGAAGACCTCGATGCCCATGGCCGCTGGCGCGTCGAGCCCCGCGTCGGCGCGGTCTGGTACCCGAATGCCGTGGACGCCGAATGGGCACCGTACCGCGAGGGCCGCTGGTCGTGGGTTGCGCCTTGGGGCTGGACCTGGGTCGACCAGGCGCCGTGGGGGTTCGCACCGTTCCACTACGGCCGGTGGTTGTTCCTTGGCGGGCGCTGGGGCTGGGTGCCCGGCAGCTATGTGGCCCGGCCTGTCTATGCACCTGCGCTGGTGGGCTTCTACGGCGCAGCTCCCGCCAGCGGTGCGCCCTGGGTGGGCTGGTTTCCGCTTGCGCCCGGCGAGCCCTACCGCCCGGGCTTCAACGCGAGCGGGCGCTACCTGCAGAGCATCAATGCGGCGGCGCCGGGCCTTGCCGCCACGGCCACCGCAACGCACAACTACCGCTATGCCCAGACCTCCTTCGCGGCCACGGCCGTGGCGCGCGACGCGTTCGGCAGTGCGCAGGCGACGGCCGCGGCGCGCGTGCCGCTGTCGCCTGCGGCGCTGTCGACGGCCGGCGTGCTGGCGACACATGGCGCACCGGCACCGGCACCGGCACCGGCGCCTGCGCCTGCGCCTGCGCCTGCGCCCCTCGCACGGGCTGCGCCCGCAGCGCTGACTGGCAGGGTGCCGCCGGCGGCCTTGGCAACGGAGCCCTCCGCCGACGTCAAGTCCGCTTCACGCCCTGGTGCGGGCGCTGAAACGAAGAATCTCAAGCGCCGTGCAGATGGCGCGGTCATCGAGCGGCGCGCCGCTCGGCGCCCGCAGGAGCCGGGTTCAACACCAATGCAGGCGAAGCCGCACCCCAACCGCATCAAGCCGCAGCGTGCCGGCGAAGCGCGGCACGCGCGGTGATTTCTGGCGCCGGGGCCACGGGTCTTGTTGGCGCCGTTGGGTGATCGCGGCGGCACGTTGGCGCCTTGTCACTTCAGCGGTTCAACCCGCAGGACGCGGAGATGGAAGTGGCGAAGACGGTCAGGCCAATGCCGAGGCCGGACGTGAAGGAAATCCGCATGATGCAGAGCTCACGGGTGGGTGTCGCGGTGCGCTCGGTGAGGTCACTTTGGGCATGGCGAACGCAGCAAGTGCCGTCAGCGCGCAGTGATTGATCGAATGAGACTTGTCTGGATGCGAATCGCCGCTGTGGTGACCAGGGCTGGCCGCCAGGTCGTTTGCACCGACCACGTGAGGAGCCAGCAATGGTCCACGAAGCCGCACGCCGTAGACGCTGCAAACGTCGGCCAGAGGCACGCTGCGTGCATGCGCCGCGCCCATGGCGAGGAAAGGCGCCGCCGAATCGCCTGTGCGGCTCCTGATTCCGTCATCGACTTTTGATCAAGAGCGCGAAAGCGCCGCGCACGTGCGCCCCAACATTGCCATGCAAAATCCGCAAGCGATTCCTGTTTGGAATTCAACGCGCCACCTGCCGTCACCTGAACCGCCCCAGCCAGCACCCTTGCACATGAACGAACAACACAGTCCGTGGCGCCTCAGCGTGGCGCCCATGATGGATTGGACGGACAGGCACTGCCGCTACTTCCACCGGCTGCTCACGCGCCACACGCGCCTGTACACCGAGATGGTCACGACCGGGGCGCTGCTGCATGGCGATGTGCCGCGCCATCTCGACTTCAACGTTGCCGAGCATCCCGTTGCGCTGCAACTCGGCGGCAGCGAGCCGGCCGACCTGGCGCGCTGCGCGAAGCTGGCGGCGCAGTGGGGCTATGACGAGGTGAACCTGAATTGCGGTTGCCCGAGCGAGCGGGTGCAGCGCGGTGCGTTCGGCGCCTGCTTGATGGCCGAGCCGCAGCTCGTGGCCGATTGCGTGGCGGCCATGCGTGACGCGGTGGCGCTGCCGGTGACGGTGAAGCACCGCATCGGCATCGACAAGGGCGAGGACTACGGTTTCGTGCGCGACTTCGTCGGCACCGTGGCGGCTGCCGGCTGCGAAGTGTTCATCGTGCACGCCCGCAATGCGTGGCTGAAGGGCCTGAGCCCGAAAGAGAACCGGGAGGTGCCGCCGCTGCGCTACGAGATGGTCTACCGCCTGAAGCGCGAGTTCCCGGCGCTCACCATCGTGCTCAACGGCGGCGTCACCCGCAACGACGAGATCGCCGCCCACCTCGAACATGTCGACGGCGTGATGCTCGGCCGCGAGGCGTATCACCACCCGTGGGGCATGGCCGATTGGGATGCGCGCTTCTTCGGCGCCGCGCCGCAAGCGCAGACGCGCGACGATGTGGAATCGGCGATGGCGCTCTACATGCAGCGGGTGGTGTCGATGGGCGAGCCGTGGTCGCATGTGTCGCGCCACATGCTGGGCTTGCGCAACGGCCTGCCCGGCGCACGGCGCTGGCGGCAGGTGTGGTCCGACCATCGCCTGAAGCGCGACGACCCGCAGGCGGTGATGGCATGGGCCAACGCCGCGCAGGTGGCGATGCCGGCGCTGGCCTCGCTGGCCTCAGTGGCCTGATCGGTGTGGCTCGCAAGCGGCGCGGTGGCAGCGTCAGCGTTGCGCTGAGCTGCGCTCCGGCCAGGTCGCCAACACCACACCGGCCAGTGCCAACGCGAACGCGCCGCCCTGCGCGGCGCTGAACGGCTCGCCGAGGTAGAACACGCCCACAGCGGCGGCGCTCACCGGCAACAGCACCGTGAAGATGCCGGCGCTCGATGCGGGCACGCGCGCGAGGCCGGTCATCCAGAGCCACACGGTGACCATGCTCGCGGCGATCGAATAGAACAGCAGCAGCCACCATGACGCGGGTGCCACGGCGGCGAAGTCGAAGCCGCGCGCCTGCCACAACGCGAGCGGTGCAACGAGCGCCAGGCCCCACAGGTTGATGAGTGCGCTGATGCGCTTCGGGCTCATGTTGCCCGTGAGCTTCTTGCCGATCACCACATAGGTGGCTTCGCACAGCACCGCCCCCACCAGCAACAGGTTGCCCAGCACCGAGCTGGCGGCGGCGCTGCTGGCGTGCTTGCTCAGCGACACGAGCGCGATGCCGCACACACCGAAGGCAATGCCCCAGGCCACGCGCGGTGCGATGCGTTCGCGCAGGAACACGCGCGACAGCAGGGCTACCGCCGCGGGGATGCCGGCCATGATCACACCCGCCGCCACGGCCGAGCTGAGGCCCACGCCGAACAGCATGCAGATCGAGAACAGGAAATTGCCGAAGAACGATTCGAGGAACAGCAGCGCGCGCTGGCGCGGGGCCAGCGGCGCCTCGGTTGCGCTGCGCCTGACCCAGCCCGCCATGGCCACAGTGGCAATGCCGAAGCGCAAGCCGGCCAGCAGGAAGATCGGGAACACGCCGATCAACACCTT
Organism: Rhizobacter sp.; assembly: GCA_025350965.1. Classification (GTDB taxonomy): domain Bacteria; phylum Pseudomonadota; class Gammaproteobacteria; order Burkholderiales; family Burkholderiaceae_C; genus LMDS01. The sequence goes on along the minus strand of JANXWV010000124.1, from coordinate 24,595 downwards.
CGACAAGCCCACGTAGCTGCCCACCAGCGCCATGCTGCTGGCCAGGCACAGCCAGGCCAGCCACGGGGTCGGGGAGGGGTGCAGCGCGGAAGGCAGCGTGGGGGTCAAAACGCGGCCGCGTAGCGCGCGTGTTCCCAGGCGCTGACATGGCGCGCGTACGCCAGCCACTCGTCGCGCTTCAGGCGCACGAACTCGCGGTGCAGCGTGTCGCCGAGGGTGGCGCGCATCAGCGGGCTGGCGTCGAGCGCATCGATGGCTGCATCCAGCGATTGGGGCAGCAGTGCGATGCCGCGCTCGCGGATGGCGGCCAGCGGCAGGGAGAACAGGTCGTCGGTGCACGCGGGGCCGGGGTCGAGCGCGCGGTCGATGCCGTCCAGGCCCGCTGCGATCAGCGCAGCGGTCGCAAGGTACGGGTTCGCCGACGCATCGGGCAGCCGCCACTCGAAGCGCCCGGGCAGCGTGCGGACCAGCGCGGTGCGGTTGTTCGGGCCGTGCGCCACATAGGCCGGCGCCCAGCCCGTGCCCGAGAGCGACTCGCCCACCACGAGCCGCTTGTACGAGTTGACGGTGGGCGCGGCCAGCGCGCACAAGGCGCCCGCGTGGTGCAGCACGCCGCCGATGAAGTGGCGCGCGAGTGGTGACATGTCAGCGCCGCTGTCGAACAGGCTGCGCTCGCCTTCCCAGAGCGACACATGGAAGTGCAGCCCACTGCCGGGCTGGTTGGCGAAGGGCTTGGGCATCATCGAGAACACCGCACCGTGCTGCTCGGCAATAGCGTGCGCCGCTTGCTTGAACAGCATCAGGTTGTCGGCACTTTGCAGTGCGCCGGCATGGCGGAAGTTCACTTCGAACTGACTGTGCGCGTCTTCGTGGTCGAGCTGCAGAACGTCGAGGCCCGATGACGCCAGCGCCTCGTGCAAGGCCCGCAGGAACGGCGCCTGGCGCGGCAGGCTCTTCAGGTCGTAGCTGGGCTTGTCGAGGCGGTCGGCGGGGTCGAACGGCAGCCACTGTGGGCCCTCGCGGCGCAGCAGGAAGAACTCGGGCTCGATGCCGGTTTGCAGCGCCCAACCGCGCTCGGCGAGCCGTGCCACGGCGCGCTTGAGCACCTGGCGCGGGCAGGCGTCGAACGCTGCGCCGTCAACGAAGCCATCACCCACGATGCGCGCATAGCCGGGCATCCAGGGCAGGGCCTGCAGGGTGCCGGCATCGCCGCGCGCGTAGTACTCGGAGCGTGCGCCGCTGCGGCCGAGGCCGGTGCCGGCAATGCTCGGGCCGGCGAAGCCAGCGCCGACCGTCAGCACATCGTCCAGGTGTTCGATGGGCACCCACTTGCCCTTGGCCACGCCGTTCACGTCGGTGAACTGGACCAGCAGGGTATGAACGCCCTCGGCGGCGAGCGGGCTGCCGCCCGGCACTAGAAACTCACCACCACCGAGCCGCCGAGCAGCTGGTTGCTCTTCTTGTAGCTGCCGTCGCTCGTGTACTGGAACACCGACAGGTTGGCCGCGTCGTAGCGGTACTCGACCTTCAACATGGCGTTCGGCGTGAGCGCGTAGTTCACAGCCAGCGACAACGCATAGCGGTTCGCGCCCTTGTCGGGGTCGACCACGACCCAGTTGCCGCTGGTCGCGTCCAGCTCGGCACCGGGGCCGAAGCCGTTGCGCCCATCCGGGCACACCGAGCCATCGGCGCAGGTGCCGAAGCCGACGTTGAACGTACCGCCACCGTTGCGGCTGTTGTTGATGTAGTCGAGCCGGCCCGCGAGTTCCAGGCGCGGTGTGACCTTGTAGGCCGCCAGCGCCGACAGGCCGTACCAGCGCGAGTCGCCGCCGTTGTAGGCCGCGCCCTTTTGCTGCCCGACGTTGAACTGGCCTTGCAAGGTCACGTCGCCGCGGATGAAGTAGCCATCGACCTCGAAGTTCTGCAGCATCGAGGTGCCGCCAGCGACGTTGTTGGTGGTCTTGCCGATCTGCAGCGCCGAACCCCAGCCGTTGAATTCGCCCTTGGCGTAGTCGACACGTGCACTGAACATCGGCGAGCGCAGCGCGTTGCCGCTGCCATCGAGCGTGTAGCGCGAGGCGTTCATGTTGCCCAGTGCGGTCTTGATGTTCCACTTGCCGCTCGTGATGTCGGTGCCCATCGCGGTGTAGTAGGTGGGTGCCAAGAAGTCGAACATCATCCCGTGCGTCACGAACTTGGTCTGGTTGGCAAGGTAGTACTCGTAGCCCGACCAGTCGGGAATCTGCCCGGCCCAGAAGCGCTTGGACAGGCCGTCGAACGGGATCGACACGCTGGCCTCGTGCACGATCGACGGGAAGTTGTAGTTGCTGCCCACGCTCTTGTGCGGTGCCAGCGTCAGGCGCCAGCGCGTGCCGCCTTCCAGTTCCTTCTGGAAGTCGATAACGGCCATGCCGAAGTACGAGTTGTCGTACGCGAACACGTCGTTGCCCGAGAAGTTGTTCAGGAACGCGAAGCTCGCGGTGCGCTGCGCGCGGTTGTAGATGTAGGTCGGGTCGATCACGCCGCTGATCTTCAAGCCCTTGAAGCCTTGCGACTCGATCGCGTCTTCTAGCGCTTCGGTCTTGGTGGTGGTGCGGGCCAGGTCTGCGGCCTGCTCGGGTGTCATGCCCCACTGCGGCGCCGGCTTGGCGTCGGTGGCGGCCTGCTTGGCTTCGAGCTGCGTGACGCGCTCGCGCAAGGCGCGAATCTCTTTCAAGAGGTCTTCGTTCGACTGCGCCGAAGCGGCGGTCGGGAAGGCCATGGCACAGGCCAGCGCCAAGGGGGTGAGTTGCCAGAGCTTCGTCATCGGTGTTCTCCTTGTTTTGATCGGTTGTGTGTGAACGGGTCAGCCCGCAGCGCGCAACGCGGCGGCCATGTCGCGGGTGCGGTTGCGCTCATTGCGGGCAATCAGGTAGCTCGCCACGACGATGCCGGTGGCCACCACCGCCACGGTGATCGTTGCGACCGCGTTCACGCTCGGGTTCAAGCCCAGGCGCGCACGCGAGAAGATGACCAGCGGCAGGGTGGTCGAGCCCGGGCCCGACAGGAAGGCCGACAGCACCACGTCGTCGAGCGAGAGTGTGAACGTGAGCAGCCAGGCCGACATGATCGACTGCGCGATCATCGGCAGCGTGACCAGCGTGAAGACCTGGAACGGGCGCGCGCCAAGGTCCATGGCGGCCTCTTCGAGCTGCGGGTTGAGGTCTTGCAAGCGCGCCTGGATCACGACCGTGGCGTAGGCCATGCCGAGCAGCAGGTGGCCCATCCAGATGGTCAGTGCGCCGCGTTCCGGGTAGCCCGTCGCCCGTTGCACCGACACCAGCATCAGCAGCAGCGACAGGCCGATGATCACCTCGGGCATCACGAGCGGGGCGTTGACCATGCCGGTGAAGAGCGTGCGGCCGGTGAAGCGCCGATACTTGACGAGCGCGAACGCCGCCAGCGTGCCCAGCACCACCGAGCCGCAGGCGGTATAGAACGCGATGCGCAGCGAAAGCCACAGGCCGGCGAGCATCTCGCGGTCCTTGGCCAGGGCCGTGTACCAGCGCGTCGTGAAGCCGGCCCACTTGTTCGGGATGGGCGAATCGTTGAACGAGTAGATGACGAGCGCCACGATGGGCAGAAACAGGAACACATAGCCCGCCGCCAGCCAGCCGCGTGCGAACCACTGGTTGAATGCAGGGCTGAGAACGCCCCGGCTTCTGGTGCGTGGTGCGCTCATCGCCGCAGCTCCTGCGCCTGGGCCTGGTAACGGTTGAAGATGGCCAGCGGCACGAGGATCAACACGATCATCACCACCGCCACGGTCGAGGCCATCGGCCAGTCGTTGTTGCTGAAGAACTCGTCCCACAGCACGCGGCCGATCATCAGCGTTTGCGGGCCGCCCAGCAGCTCGGGGATCACGAACTCACCGACGCACGGGATGAACACCAGCATCGAGCCGGCAATGATGCCGGCCTTCGACAGCGGCACCGTCACCTTCCAGAACGCAGTGAAGGCGGTCGCGCCGAGGTCTTGCGCGGCTTCGAGCAGGCGCAGGTCCATCTTCGCAAGGTTGCCGTACAGCGGCAGGATCATGAAGGGCAGGTAGGTGTAGGTCATGCCCAGAACGAGCGAGAACGGCGAGTTCATGTAGCGGTCGAGCGCGGGGATGAGCCCGCCCGCGAGCAGCAGGTGGTCGATGCGCAGGAAGGTCAGCACGTCGGCGACCCAGCCGTTCTCGGAGAGCAGGCCCTTCCACGCGTACACGCGCAGCAGGAAAGACGTCCAGAAGGGCAGCATCACGAGCATCAGCAGCGCAGGCTGCAGGCGCGGCTTCGCGCGGGCCATGAAGTAGGCGAAGGGGTAGCCGATGAAGAGGCAAAAAAACGTGGTGCTGGCGGCATAGACCAGGCTCGACCAGTAGGTCTTGAAGTACAGATCGTCTTGCGTGATGAAGACGTAGTTGCTGAACTTCAGCGTGAGCTGCGCCAGGCCGTCGGCGAAGGTGAGCACGTCCTTGAAGCGCACGCCGTCCATTTCCGACACGCTGATCTTGAGCACGATCAGGAACGGCAGCATGAAGAACACCAGCAACCAGGCGTACGGCGTGCCGATCACGACCGTGCGGCCGCGCGTAAACATGGCGCGCAGGCTTGTCATCGCGCTCTTCATTGGGTCAGCACCACTTGCGCGGTGGGCGACCAGTGCGCCCATGCGGCATCACCCCAGGTGAGCTGTTCGTCGCGGTGGCGGGCGACGTTGCTTTCGCTCACTTTCAACACCGCGCCGCTTGCCAGCTGCAGGTGGTAGACGGTGAAGCTGCCGAAGTACGACAGGTCCTTGACCGTGCCGCGCACCTTGTTGTGCGGGCTGTGTTCACCGGCCGGCTCGGTGCTGCTCAGTTCGATCTTTTCGGGCCGCACCGCCACGCTGACCGCCATGCCTTCGGTGCCGGTGATGCCGTGGCCCACGTAGTGCGTGCAATCGGCGCAGCTGATGATCACGTGGTCGGGCCAGTCCTTCGTGAGCGTGCCCTCCATCATGTTCACGTTGCCGATGAAGTCGGCCACGAACCGGGTGGCCGGGGTTTCATAAATCTCGCTCGGCGGGCCGACCTGCAACACGCGGCCTTCGCTCATCACCGCGATGCGCGTGGCCATCGTCATGGCCTCTTCCTGGTCGTGCGTGACCATCACGCAGGTCACGCCCACGCCTTCGATGATGTTGACAAGCTCGATCTGCGTTTCCTCGCGCAGCTTCTTGTCGAGCGCGCCCAGCGGCTCGTCGAGCAGCAGCATCTGCGGGCTCTTCGCGAGGCTTCGGGCCAGGGCGACGCGTTGCTGCTGGCCGCCCGACAACTGGTGCGGTTTGCGCTGTGCGTACTTGCCCAGTTGCACCAGCTTCAACATGGCTTCGACGCGCGCCGCGATCTGGTCTTTCGGCATGCCGTCGCGCTTCAAGCCGAAGGCGATGTTCTCGAACACCGTGAGGTGCGGGAACAGCGCGTACGACTGGAACATCATGTTGAACGGCCGGTCGTAGGGCGCCATGCCGGCGATGTCGCGGCCCTCGAGAACGATGCGGCCGGAAGTCGGCGTCTCGAACCCGGCAAGCATGCGCAGGAGCGTGGTCTTGCCGCAACCCGACGAGCCGAGAAGTGCAAAGATTTCGCCCTTGGCGATGTCGATGGATACGTGGTTCACGGCCACGGCGCCACCGCCGAAGTCTTTCACCACGTCCTGGATCTGCAGGAAGGGCGCAGCGGCCGATGCCGTGGCCGCAGTGGGCGCGGCCACGCTCACAGGCCGGTCTTGAAGCCGGTGTACAGACGCGTCATGGTGCGGCGCGTGTCGTTGCTCAAGGCCTCGGGCGCCTGCATCTTGGCGAGATCGGCATCGCTCAGGAACACGGTCGGGTTGTTGGCCACCTCGGGCTTCACGAACTTGCGCGACTCCTTGTTCGGGTTCGCATAGAACACCTTGTTGGTCAGGCTCGCATGCACCTCGGGCCGCATGATGTAGTTCATGAATTTGTGGGCGTTGTTCGGGTGCGCCGCGTCGGCCGGGATCACCATGGTGTCGAAGAACAGGATGCCGCCGGTCTTCGGGATCAGCGCCTCGAGCTTCTGGCCGGTCTTGCCTTCGATGGCGCGCTGCTTCGCGATGTTCACGTCGCCCGACCACCCGAGCGCCACGCACACCGAGCCATTCGCCATGTCGTTGATGTAGCCCGACGAGCTGAACAGCGTGACGTAGGGGCGCACGCTCTTGAGCAGCGGCGCCACGCCGGCGTAGTCAGCCTGGTTCTTGCTGTAGGCCGGCTTGCCGAGGTAGTGCAAGGCGGCGGGGATGATCTCGGTCGCGGAGTCGAGGAAGCTCACGCCGCAGCTCTTCAACTTGCTCATGTACTCGGGCTTGAAGACCAGGTCCCAGGCGTTGTCGGGCATGGGCATGCCGCCGAGGGCAGCCTTGACCTTGTCGACGTTGATGCCGACGGTCGTGAAGCCCCACAGCCAATTCACCATGTACTGGTTGCCCGGGTCGAGCTTGGCGAGTTGTGCCTGCACCGAGGGGTCCAGATTCTTCAGGTTAGGCAGCAGCGACTTGTCGAGCTTGCGCAACAGGCCACCATCGGCCTGCACCTTGGCCCAGTAGGACGACGGTACGACGATGTCGTAGCCGGTCTTGCCGGCTACCAGCTTGGCATGGACGATCTCGTTGGTGTCGAAGTTGTCATACCGCACCTTGATGCCGGTTTCCTTCTCGAAGTTGGCGAGCGTGTCGTCGGCAATGTAGTCGGACCAGTTGTAGACGTTCAGCACCTTCTCTTCTTCCTGTGCACGAGCCGGGCCGGCCCACAGCAGGGCGGCGCCGGTCAGGGCGAGGGCCATCGAGGTCAGGGTCTTCTTGGCGCTGTACATCCGGGTCATGGTGGTCCTTTGTGTGGCGTGGTTTGGTGTGGGTCTGGGTGTAGGTCTGGGTGTGGGTCAGTCTAGCCAGCGGTCAGGGCGGGGCGGCTACAGGCAAACCCCGTGCCACACCGACGCGGCGGGTCAGACCCAGCCGCGGTGCGTGACGTCGGCCAGCGTGAGGTCGAGGCAGCGGCGGATCAGCGCCATCATCTCGTCGATCTGCGCGCGGGTGATGACGAGCGGCGGCGCCACGATCATGCGGTCACCGACGGCGCGCATGATCAGGCCGCTGGCAAAGCAGTGGCCACGGCACAGCATGCCCACTTCGTGCTCCGGCGCAAACACCTTGAGCCTCGACTTGTCTTGCACCAGCTGCACCGCGCCCATCAGCCCGCAGGTCTGCACCTCGCCGACGAGCGGGTGCTCGGCGAGCAGGGCGAACTGCTGCGCGAGGTACGGCCCGAGCTCGTCGTGCACCCTGCGTACCACGTCGCCCTGTTGCAGCAGGCGGATGTTGGCGATGGCCACCGCACAGGCCACCGGGTGCCCTGAGTAGGTGTAGCCGTGGTTGAACTCGCCGCCTTGTTCGATCAACACCTTGGCGATGCGCTCGCCCACCATCACGCCGCCAAGCGGCACGTAACCGGACGTCACGCCCTTGGCGAAGGTCATCAGATCGGGCCTGAAGCCGAAGCGCTCGCAACCGAACCAGTGGCCGGTGCGGCCGAAGCCGCAGATCACTTCGTCGGAGACGAGCAACACGCCGTACTTGTCGCAGATGCGCTGGATCTCGGGCCAGTAGGTGTCGGGCGGCACGATCACACCGCCGGCGCCCTGGACGGGCTCGCCGATGAAGGCGGCGACCTTGTCGGCGCCGATTTCGAGGATGCGCGTCTCCAGCGCGGCTGCGGCCTTCAGGCCGAATGCGTCGCGCGTCATGCCCTGGCCGCACTCGAACCAGAACGGCTGCTCGACGTGCGTGATGCCCGGAATCGGCAGCCCGCCTTGCGCGTGCATGCCGCTCATGCCGCCGAGCGAGGCGCCTGCCACCGTGGAGCCGTGATACGCGTTGTGGCGGCTGATGATGACGCTGCGTTCGGGCTGGCCCAGCACGTCCCAGTAGCGGCGCACCATGCGCACGACGGTGTCGTTGCCTTCCGAGCCCGAGCCCGAGAAGAACACGTGCTTGAACTGGGTTGGTGACACCTCGGCCAGCAGCTCGGCCAGTTCGATGGCCGGTGGCGTGGCAGTTTGAAAGAAGCTGTTGTAGAACGGCAGCTCGGTCATCTGCTTCGTCGCCGCGTCGATCAGGGCCTTCTGCCCGTAACCCACGTTCACGCACCACAGGCCCGACATCGCATCGAGGATCTTGTGGCCGTCGCTGTCCCAGAGGTAGATGTTGTCGGCCCGCACCATCACCCGCGAACCCTTGTTCGCGAGTGCCTTGAAGTCGGTGAAGGGGTGCAGATAGTGGGCCGCATCGGCGGCCTGCCACTGCGCGGTGGTGCGCTCGGCGCCAGGTTTCAAAACAGCATTCATGGGGTGCTCCGGTACGTCAAACGTGCAGCAGAAGGTGCTCGCGTTCCCACGGCGAGATGACCTTCATGAACTCGGCGTGCTCGATTTCCTTGACCTCGGTATAGACGGTCACGAACTCCTTGCCCAGCACGTCGTGCAGGGCGGTCTCGTTGCGCAGCATCGTCAGCGCCTCGACCAGGCTGCGCGGCAGCTCGTACGCGCCCAGGTACGCATCGCCCTTGCATTCGGGGGTCGGCTCGATGCGGTTCTTCATGCCGAGATAGCCGCAGGCCAGCGTGGCCGCGAGCGCGACGTACGGGTTGGCGTCGGCGCCGATCACGCGGTTCTCTATGCGCCGCGCCGCCGGCGTGGCGATGGGCGAGCGGATGCCGACCGTGCGGTTGTCGGTGCCCCACTGGATGTTGATCGGCGCCGCATTCGCGCGCACCAGCCGGCGGTAGCTGTTCACGTACGGTGCGAACAGCGCCATCGCACCCGGCACGTACTTCTGCAGGCCGCCGATGTACCAGTAGAACTCCTTCGACGCGGTGCCGTCGGGGTTGCTGAAAATGTTCTTGCCCGTCACCTTGTTGACAATGCTCTGGTGCACATGCATGGCGCTCCCGGGCTCGCCGGCAATCGGTTTGGCCATGAAAGTCGCGAACATGTCGTGGCGCATGGCGGCTTCGCGCACCGTGCGTTTGAAGAAGAACACTTCGTCGGCCAGGCCCAGCGGGTGGTCGTGGAAGAAGTTGATCTCCATCTGCCCGGCGCCGACTTCGTGGATCAGCGTGTCCACGTTCAGCTCCATCTTCTCGCAGTAGTCGTACACGTCTTCGAACAGCGGGTCGAACTCGTTCACCGCGTCGATGGAATAGGCCTGGCGCGAGGTCTCGGCGCGGCCGCTGCGGCCGATCGGAGGTTTGAGCGGAATGTCGGGGTCGGTGTTGCGCGCCACGAGGTAGAACTCGAGCTCGGGTGCCACCACCGGGCTCCAGCCTTCGGCGTCGTACAGGTCACAGATGCGGCGCAGCACCGAGCGCGGTGCGTATGGCACGAGCTTGCCGTGGCGGTCATAGCAATCGTGGATGACCTGTGCCGTGGGGTCGGTGGCCCAGGGCACGATGCGCACCGTGCTCGGGTCGGGCTGCAGGTGCATGTCCAGGTCGTTCGGGCTGATGACGTCGTAGTACGGCCCCTCTTCCGGGAACTCGCCGGTCACGCCCATCGCGACCACGGCCTCGGGCAGGCGCATGCCGCGGTCTTCGGTGAACTTCTCGCGCGGCAAGATCTTGCCGCGCGCCACACCGGTGAGGTCAGGGACCAGGCATTCGATCTCGGTCACGCGGTGTTCGTTGAACCACTGTTCGAGATCGCTGAAAGTGAAGTTGCTTTTGTCGGCCATGAGGCACCTGGAAAGTTGTCTGGCGTTGCCATGTCGGCGGCACATCAGCGAATGCTGCTACGCAAATGCTGCTACGCAGTGCACGCGCCCGGAACGGGGCATGCAGGAAACGCACCTACTGGTCCGGGTCGGGCTCGTGGTGGGGCACGCGGTGCCGGTCACGGAACGCGGCGCAGGCGACGCCGAAGGTCTTGAACAGCACCATGGACACCGGGTTGGTGGCGGCCAGCCATTCGGGGTGCCACTGCACGCCCAGGTTGAAGCCGGGGGAGGCGGGCAGTGAGAACGCCTCGACCAGCCCGTCGGCTGCGCGGGCTTCGACCCGCAGACCCGCGGCGAGGCGGTTCAGGCCCTGGCCGTGCAGCGAGTTCACCGTGAATTGCATTGGCAGGCCGGCGGCCGCGAGCAGGCCGCCGGGTTCGACGAACACCTCGTGCGCCGGGCCGTACTGCACCGCCAGCGGCGCCGTGTCGTCGTCACGGTGGTCCTGCATGCCCGGCACGTTCTGCACGGCCTGGTGCAGCGAACCACCCAGTGCCACGTTCACTTCCTGGAAGCCGCGGCATATGGCGAACAGCGGCAGGCCGCGCGCGACTACGCGCAGGATCAACGGCAGCGTGGCGGCGTCGCGTTCGGGGTCGAGCGGCAAAGCCGTGTCGAGCACGGCCTCGCCGAAATGGCTGGGGTGCAGGTTCGAGACTGCACCGGTGAGCAGCACACCATCGGCCAGATCGAGCAGCGCCTCCAGGTCGTCGGGCTGTGCGCTGGGCACGAGCAGCGGCAGGCACCCCGCCAGGCGCACGCCGTCGATGTACTTCTTGCCCGCCACATGAAAGGGGTGCGCGCCCAACATGCGGTTGCATGCCGGCACGAGCACCACGGGCTTGCGCCGCATCGGGTTCGCGCTCACAGCAGGTCCTTCAAGCGGTAGTACGCCATGCCGGCCACCAGCGCCGGCGTGCGCAGCAGGCGCCCGCCCGGGAAGGGCCGGTGGCGGATGCGCGCAAAGGTGTCGAAGCGCTCGGCGTCGCCCGCGATGGCCTCGGCCACGAGCCGCCCGGCCAGGCCGGTGAGCGCCAGGCCGTGGCCGGAGAAGCCTTGCAGGTAGTAGACGTTCGCATACGGCTTCGAGGCGCCCGCATCGGGCAGGCGGCCGAAGTCGGGCGCGCGGTTCATCGAGATGTCGACGAAGCCGCCCCAGGCGAACTCGACCCGGGTTTGGGCCAGCTGCGGGAAGGTGCGAGCCATGCGCGAGCGCATGCTGGCAGCCAAGTTCGCCGGCGTGGCCGTGCTGTAGCTGACCCGGCCACCGTAGAGCATGCGGTGGTCCACGGTGGGGCGGAAGTAGTCGAGCACGAAGTTGGTGTCGCACACCGCCGACTGCGAAGGCACGAGCGACTGTGCCAACCCGGGTTCGATGGCTTCGGAAGCGACGATGTACGTGCCCACCGGCATGATGCGTTTCGCGAGCATCGGCGCCACGCCGCCGAGGTACACGTTGCCGGCCAGCAGAACGTGCGACGCGCGCACCGAGCCGGTGGCCGTCAGCAGCCGCACCGTGTTGCCCGGCTCGATGGCCGTGACCGCCGAGCCTTCGTGTATGCGCACGCCCAACTCGGTGGCAGCACGCGCCAGGCCGAGGCAGTACTTCAGCGGGTGCAGGTGGCCGCCCAGCGGGTCATGCAAGCCGCTGTGAAAGCGCGGGCTGGCAATCCACGTCGGTACCTGCGCTGGCGCGATCCACTGCGTGTCGTAGCCGTAGGCGCGCTGCATATGGGCTTGCCATGCCTGAAGCTCACGCGACTTGCGCGCCGAGACCGCCAGGCTCAGGTAACCCGGCTGCCAGTCGCATGCGATGTCGAACCGTTCGCGCCGCTCGATGACGAGGCGCAGCGCCTCCATCGTCATGCCCCAGACACGCTTCGACGCGTCGAGCCCGAGTTGGCCTTCGATGACCTGCTGGTCGCAGGCCAGGCCGGCGATCACCTGCCCGCCGTTGCGCCCCGATGCCCCCCAACCGACCTGCTGCGCTTCGAGCAGCACCACGCTGAAGCCCCGGTCGGCCAGTTCGATGGCGGCCGACAGGCCGGCCAACCCACCACCGACGATGGCCACGTCACACTCCACGTTCGATTGCAGCGGCGCATGACCCACGCCACGCGGGGCCGTGGCCGCGTAGTACGAATGCTGGGTCAGTTGCTGGTCGGCGCCGTGGAATGACATGACGGGTGTGCGCTAGGCAGGTCCTTCTTGGATGAAGCGATGCTGAAGTGGAGAGGCGGCCCGCTGTCAGCCGCTCAGGCCTGCTTCTTCAGCACATCTGCAATCGTGCTGACGATCTGGTCGATGTGCGAGGTTTCGATGATGAGCGGTGGCGACAAGGCAATCGTGTCGCCGGTGGTGCGGATCAGCACGCCGCGTTCCCAGCATTCGAGGAACACGTCGAAAGCGCGTTTGCCAGGCAGGCCCGCGATGGGGCTGAGTTCGATGCCGCCGACGAGGCCGATGTTGCGCACGTCGATCACGTGCGGCAGGCCCTTGAGCGAATGCAGCGCGTTCTCGAACACCGGGCCCATGCTGGCCGCGCGTGTCAGCAGGCCGTCTTCGGCATAGGTGTCCAGCGTGCCCAGCGCTGCCGCGCACGCGAGCGGGTGCGATGAATACGTGTAGCCGTGCAGGAACTCGATCAAGTGCTCGGGCCCGGTCATGAACGCATCGTGGATGAACTGCTTGGCGAACACCGCGCCCATGGGCACAGAGCCGTTCGTGATGCCCTTGGCCACGGTCATCAGATCGGGCGTGACATTGAAATGCGTGGCCGCAAACGGCGAGCCCAGGCGCCCGAAGCCGGTGATGACCTCGTCGAAGATCAGCAAGATGCCGTGCTTGTCGCAGAGGGCACGCAGGCGCTCGAGATAACCCTTCGGCGGCAGCAGCACGCCGGTGGAACCGGCGACCGGCTCGACGATGACGGCCGCGATGGTCGAGGCGTCGTGCAGCGCGACCATGCGCTCCAGGTCATCGGCCAGTTCGGCGCCGTATGCCGGCACGCCGCGCGAATAGGCGTTGCGCGCGAGGTCGTGGGTGTGGCGCATGTGGTCGACGCCGCCGAGCAGCGTGCCGAACATCTTGCGGTTGCCGACGATGCCGCCGACCGAGATGCCGCCGAAGTTCACGCCGTGGTAGCCGCGCTCGCGGCCGATGAGGCGGGTTCGCGAGCCTTCGCCGCGCACGCGGTGGTAGGCGATGGCCATCTTCAGCGCGGTCTCGACGGCCTCGGAGCCGGAGTTGGTGAAGAACACCTTGTTCACGCCCTCGGGTGTCAGCTCGACCAGCCGCTCGGCCAGTTCGAACGCCTTCGGGTGACCCATGTTGAAGGGTGGCGCGAAGTCCATCTCGGCGGCCTGTGCCTGGATGGCCGAGACGATCTTCGAGCGGTTGTGGCCGGCGTTCACGCACCACAGGCCGGCGATGCCGTCGAGGATCTGCCGGCCCTCGGGGGTCCAGTAGTGCATTCCGTCGGCCTTCGACATCAGGCGGGGCGCCTGCTTGAACTGGCGGTTCGCGGTGAACGGCATCCAGTGCGCGTCCATTTTCTGGCGCGGCATGGGCGTGGTGCCGAGGGCCGGCGCGGCCAGCGTGGCGGGGTCGTCTTTGTGCATGGCAGGCTCCTGGAGTGGCGGGCAGAACGCTCTGCGCAGTGTGCGTTCGCCGACGCGCCGAGTCTAGAGAAACCCGCGCGCAATAGGGCTGCGCAATCACAATGGGTTCACCCTTGGTGCTGCAATATCATGCCGCCAAACTGCTTGTAGACGACATCAAATGCGAAACAGCTCGCCAGACGCGACTTTGGATTCGGTCGACCGCGCCATCCTCACCGAATTGCAGCGCGAGGGGCGGTTGTCGAATTTGGAGCTGGCGCAGCGCGTTCACCTGTCGCCCTCGGCTTGTCTGCGGCGCGTGAAGGCACTTGAAGACAGTGGCGTGATTGCCCAGTACGTGGCGCTCGTGAACCCGCGCAGCGTGGGCAAGCACGGCGTGAGCTACACCATCATCAACCTGGAGAGCATGAGCAATGGCCAGCTCGAAGCCTTCGAGCAGGCGGTGCGCGACGCGCCTGAGGTTCTGGACTGCTTCTACGTGGCGGGGTCGAACGACTACCTCATCCGCTTCAGCTACCGCGACGCCGAAGACCTGGAGCGGTTTCACTCCGAGGTGCTGATGCGGCTGCCGGGCGTGGCGCGGTCGAATTCGCTGCTAGTGCTGCGCACCGTCAAGAAGACGACGGCGTTGCCGGTGTGAGCGACCCGCCACCGCGCACGCGACCGCAAAGATAAGTCCACACGAACGCTGCGGCGGCCTGGCTTGTCAGCTCGGCGTGGTCGTACGGGGGTGACACCTCAACGCAGTCCATGCCGACGAAGGGCAGCTCGGCCAGTTCTTCGAGGATGCTCAGCACCTGAGCGCTGCTCATGCCGCCCGGCTCCGGTGTGCCTGTGCCGGGGGCGAAGGCGGGGTCGAGGCAGTCGATGTCCAGGCTCAGGTAGACCGGCGGGCTGCCATGGGCGGCCAGGCGCTCGCGGATCGCCGCAAGCACGCCGCTCAACTGTGCCGGGCTCTCCAGCCCGCGCAGGTCTCGTGCGGTGAAGATCAGGCCGCCCTGGTCGCGCACGTACTCGCGCGCTTCGCGCGTGCCTGACGAGCGGATGCCGAGTTGAGTGAAACATTCGTTGATGACGAGCCCTTCTTGCATCGCCTCATACACCCACGTGCCGTGGCCGCTGGGCTCGCCGAAGTGGTCTTGCCAGGTGTCGCAATGCGCGTCGAAGTGGATCACGGCGAGCGGGCGGCCGAGCCATGCCTTGTAGGCGCGCAGGAACGGCAGGGTAATGGAGTGGTCGCCGCCGAGCCAGCACATGTGGTGGGCGCGGATGAGCGCATCGACCTGCGGGCCCATGGCCTCGCGCATGCCGGCCAGGCTGGTGTTGGGCAGCAGCAGGTCGCCGGCGTCGCCCAGGCTGCCGATGGGCGATACGTTGAAGTGAGGGTGGATCGCATCGCAGAGCATGTGGCTGGCGCTGCGAATGGCGCGCGGGCCGAAGCGGGCGCCGGGGCGGTTGGTGACGCTGCCGTCCCAGGCCACTCCGGCCACAGCGTAGGGCGTTGCCCCGCCGGCCGCCGGCACCTTCAGGAAGCTGTTGTTCGAGAGGAAGGCGAAGCTGGTCATGTCGGGTTTGAGGTAGTAGGGCTGGGAATGATAGGAGCGTGATGACGCTGGCCCGGGCCATTTCACCGCGAGCTATTGGCGTTTCATATCCTGAGAGTCTAAATTGCTGCACTGCCGCAAAAAATTCCACAGCGCCAAATGAAGTTTTACATTACGAAAGATAATCGTTAAGTCGTTGATTCATATGGCCGGTGGACCATGTCTTATATAAGATATAAGTCTGCACAAGGCGGGGCGCAGTCGGTATTCTTGACCCCAGTTCCTGCCCGATTTCAACCTTGACCGGAGATCCCGATGACCGCACTGACCCGTGACCAACAAGTGGCCGCCCTCGAAAAAGACTGGGCCGAAAACCCGCGCTGGAAGGGCATCAAGCGCAGCTACAGCGCCGCCGACGTGGTGCGCCTGCGCGGCTCGGTGCAGGTCGAGCACACGCTGGCCAAGCGCGGCTCCGAGAAGCTCTGGACGCTGCTCAACACCGAGCCCTTCGTCAATACGCTCGGCGCGTTGACCGGCAACCAGGCCATGCAGCAGGTCAAGGCCGGCCTGAAGGCGATCTACCTCTCCGGCTGGCAAGTCGCGGGTGACGCCAACAGCGCCGGCGAGATGTACCCCGACCAGTCGCTCTATCCTGTCAATTCGGTGCCGCTGGTGGTCAAGCGCATCAACAACACGTTCACCCGTGCCGACCAGATCCAGTGGTCCGAGGGCAAGAACGATGTCGACTTCTTCGCGCCCATCGTGGCCGATGCCGAAGCCGGCTTCGGCGGTGTGCTGAACGCGTTCGAGCTGATGAAGGCGATGATCGACGCGGGCGCTTCGGGCGTTCACTTCGAAGACCAGCTCGCTTCGGTCAAGAAGTGTGGCCACATGGGCGGCAAGGTGCTGGTGCCCACGCGCGAAGCGGTTGCCAAACTACAGGCCGCCCGCCTGGCGGCCGATGTGTCGGGCACGCCCACACTCGTGATCGCCCGCACCGATGCAGAAGCCGCCGACCTCGTCACGAGCGACGTCGACGACAACGACAAGCCTTTCCTGACCGGCGAGCGCACGGTCGAAGGCTTCTACCGCAGCCAGCCCGGACTGGAGCAAGCCATCTCGCGTGGCCTGGCCTACGCCGAAGTGGCCGACATGGTGTGGTGCGAAACCGGCAAGCCCGACCTGGCCTATGCCAAGCGCTTTGCCGATGCCATTCACGCGAAGTTCCCAGGCAAGCTGCTGGCCTACAACTGCTCGCCGTCGTTCAACTGGAAGAAGAACCTCGACGACGCGACCATTGCCAAGTTCCAGCGTGAACTGGGCGCCATGGGCTACAAGTTCCAGTTCATCACGCTGGCCGGCTTCCACAGCCTGAACTACTCGATGTTCAACTTGGCACACGGCTATGCGCGCAACAACATGAGCGCCTTCGTCGAGCTCCAGGAAGCTGAATTCGCTGCTGCCGAGAAGGGATTCACAGCCGTCAAGCACCAGCGTGAGGTCGGCACAGGTTACTTCGATGCCGTGACCACCACGATCGAAGCGCAGGCCTCGACCGGCGCGCTGAAGGGTTCGACCGAAGACGAACAATTCTTCGACCAGAAGCACGGCTGACCCGCCACAAGCGGGTTGGCGTAGAGGCGCCCGGCACACCCGGGTTGGAGCCCGAAGGCAACCCGCCTTCGGGCTCCTTTTATTGCGGCGTCGCGGGTTACACGTTCGTGGGCGGGTCCAGGCTTTCCAGGTCGGCCAGATCCTTGAGTCGGCCGGAGGCGCGCTTGTTCGCCTTGAAGTCCGCCAAGCCGATGATGTGCAAGGGAACGCCATCGAGTTCCACCGGTTCGCGACGCATGAAGCACTCGACGAAGGACACGCCATCGATCGCGGTCAGGATGTCGATGCGTCTCGGCGGTTGGCCCAGCTGAACGACCGTATCGGCGTTGAAATCGCTCACCTTCAGTCCAAGCGAGCCGAAACCAAAATCTGTCAGCGCATCGAGCAGGCGCGCGAAGTTTTCAGCCGACGGTCGCACCCAGAAGCCGATGTCGCCGGTGTAGCGCGGGTGCCCATGCGCGGCGAGCGCATAGCCGCCGACAACCAGGTACTCAACGCCTCTGGCGTTGAGTGATTCTGCAAATTCTTTGAAGTCGCGGTTCAACATCCGAGGGCTCCGGCGGGTTCACCGCTTGCTCGCGCAACGCCTCGACGGCAGCAATGCGCTCGGCCATCGGGCGCGACAGCCAGAACGCCAAATCGGCAGCTGGCTGATGGTGTTTTGGGACGAGCTTGACCATCCGGCGCATATTTCCATTTTCGCTGATGAAACTGTACGACGCAGTGCAGTGGCCATGCGGAGTCGTCTGCATGGCCCTTTGTCTTGTGCGCATCGGCTCATACTGCACGCCACACAAGTGGAGCGCACATGACGACCATCTACGACCAGGGCCTTGGCAAGAACGCCGCCAACTTTGCCGCGATGTCACCGGTGAGCTTCGTCGAGCGCAGCGCCGAAGTGTTCGGCGACCTGCCGGCGCTCATTCACGGCCGGCGCCGCAGCACCTGGCGCGAGTTGCGCGACCGTTCGGCGCGGCTGGCTGCGGCACTCCGCCACCTCGGCGTCGGCCGCATGGACACGGTCAGCGTGATGCTGCCCAACACGCCCGAGATGGTCGAGGCGCACTACGCCGTGCCGGCCCTGAACGCGGTACTCAACACGCTGAACACACGGCTCGATGCGCCGCTGCTGGCCTGGCAGATGCACCACTGCGAAACCAGGGTGCTGATCACCGACCGCGAATACGCACCCACGGTCGCGAAGGCGCTGCGCTTTCTGCGCGACGACCACGGGCGCGAGGTCATCGTGATCGATGTTGCCGATAGCGAATACACCGGCCCGGGTGAATTGCTCGGCGCGCACGAGTACGAGGCGCTGCTGGCTGCTCACGCACCGCTGGCGCGCCTCGAAGGCCCTCAGGACGAATGGGACGCCATTGCAGTGAGCTACACCTCGGGCACCACCGGCGACCCGAAGGGCGTGGTCACCCACCACCGGGGTGCCTACCTCAACGCCGTAAGCAACGCGGCCACGTGGACGATGCCGCACTTCCCGGTGTACTTGTGGACGCTGCCGATGTTCCATTGCAACGGCTGGTGCTTCCCGTGGACGGTGGCCATGCTGGGCGGCACGCATGTGTGCCTGCGCAGCGTGGCCGCACAACCCATTCTTGAAGCCATGCGCGAGCACAGCGTGGACCACTACTGCGCCGCCCCCATCGTGCACAACTTGCTGATCGCCGCACCGGCGGAGATGCGCAGCGGCATCAGCGGCGAAGGGCGCAAGAAGGTGCGCGGCATGGTGGCCGGCGCGGCGCCACCGGCGTCGATGATCGAGGGCATGGCCCTGCTCGGCTTCGACATCACCCACGTCTACGGCCTGACCGAGGTTTACGGGCCGGCGGCCGTGGCCGTCAAGCGCGACAGCTGGGCGGCAGAGAGCCTGTCGGAGCAGACACGCCTGAACGGTCGCCAGGGTGTGCGCTATGCGCTTCAGGAAGGCATGACGGTGATGTCGATCGACGGCATGGTGGAAGCCCCCGCCGACGGCCAGACCATGGGCGAGATCATGTTCCGCGGCAACATCGTGATGAAGGGCTACTTGAAGAACCCGGCCGCCACCGAGAAGGCCTTCGTGGGCGGCTGGTTCCACACCGGCGACCTGGCGGTGATCGAGCCCGACCGCTACGTCAAGATCAAGGACCGCAGCAAGGACATCATCATCTCCGGCGGCGAGAACATCAGTTCCCTCGAAGTCGAAGACGCGCTCTACCGCCACCCCGACGTCGTGACGTGCGCAGTGGTCGCGAAGCCCGACGACAAATGGGGCGAAACGCCGGTGGCGTTCGTCGAGCTGCGCGCCGGGGCGCAGGTGACGCCGACTGAGCTGGTGGCGCATTGCAAGAGCCTGCTCGCCGGATACAAGGTGCCGCGCGAAGTGCGCTTCGAAGACATCCCGAAAACTTCGACCGGCAAGATCCAGAAGTTCACGCTGCGCGAGCGAGCCCTTTTGCACGGGCATGGCGGGGGCGAATGATGGGCAGCGCCGAGCCTTTCGTTCGCAGCACGCGTGATGCGCGCGGCGTGCTCACACTCGTGCTGAACCGGCCGCAGGCGTTCAACGTGTTGTCCGAAGGCATGCTCACCGCGTTGCAGGGCGAGCTCGACGCCATCGCGCAAGACGACACCGCGCGCGTCGTCGTGCTGGCCGCCGAAGGCAAGGCGTTCTGCGCTGGCCACGACCTGAAAGAGATGCGCGCCGAGCCGTCGCTCGCCTACTACGAGGCGCTGTTCGCGCAGTGCACCAAGGTGATGCTGACACTGCAACGGCTGGGCGTGCCCGTGATCGCCCGTGTGCAAGGCATTGCCACCGCAGCGGGCTGCCAGCTCGTCGCGATGTGCGACCTGGCGGTGGCTGCCAGCAGCGCGACGTTTGCCGTCAGCGGCGTCAACCTGGGCCTGTTCTGCTCGACCCCGAGCGTTGCGCTCGCGCGCAACGTGCCGCGCAAGCAGGCCATGGAGATGCTGCTCACCGGCGACTTCATCGATGCACACGAGGCGCGTGCGCGCGGGCTCGTGAACCGCGTGGCGGCATCGGGTGCGCTCGATGCCGAGATCGAGTCGCTCGTGCAGCGCATCGTCAGCAAGCCGCGCGCCGCCATTGCGATGGGCAAGGCACAGTTCTATGCGAACGTCGAGGTCGGCATCGAACAGGCGTACGCGATTGCGGGCCAGGCGATGGCCTGCAACATGATGGACGCGGCGGCGCTGGAGGGCGTGCAGGCGTTCATCGAGAAGCGGCCTGCGCGGTGGGCTGACTGAACGACTGCCCGGTTTGGGCAATTCGACCGCCGGCTTGTAGGAATTGGCGCCGCATTCGGCGCCACGCGCACGCCCAGATGCAAACCATGTAAGCAGCTTGTTCCCTCGCCCGGATGCACTAGTAAATACCCCTAGAGTGAGGGCATGCGACCTCCGATATCCGTCCCGACGCCGGTCCCGACGCCTGACCCTCTCTTTCGCCGCGCACAGCGTTTTGTCATGTCCTTGGCGCTGGCTTCGCCGGCGCTTTTCATGCCGGCGCTGGCCCATGCCTTCGGCTTCGACGACGTCGCCGTCAAGGCACGTGACAGTGCTGCAGCCGCCTACCATGCGCCGGCCTCGACCCTGCCACCCGAGTTGCGAGAACTCGACTACGACGCGTACCGCGACATCCGCTTCAAGCCCGAGCAGGCCCTGTGGCGCGCCGAGAAGCTGCCCTTCGAGCTGATGTTCTTCCACGCCGGACGCGGCTTCGAGCACCCGGTGCGCATCAACACCCTCGACGCTTCCGGGGCCGTGAAGGCGGTGGACTTCGACCCCGCGAACTTCGACTACGGCCGCAACAAGTTCGACGCGAAGAAGCTGCGTGGCCTGGGTCAGGCGGGCTTCGCCGGCTTTCGGGTTCACGCGGCGATCAACCGGCCGGGCTACAAGGACGAGGTCATCGCATTTCTCGGCGCAAGCTACTTTCGCGCGGTCGGCAAGGGGCAGGTGTATGGCCTCTCGGCGCGCGGCCTGGCGGTCGATACGGCAAGCGCGGCGGGTGAAGAGTTCCCGCGTTTCAGCGAGTTCTGGATCGAGCGGCCGCGCGCGAATGCCACCACGCTGACGTTCTACGCGCTGCTCGACTCACCCCGCGTGGCCGGCGCCTACAAGTTCGTCGTCACGCCGGGCGCCGAGACGGTGGTGCTGGTCACCGCGCGCCTCTACCCGCGTGACGCAGGCGCCAAGTTCGGCGTCGCGCCACTGAACTCGATGTTCGCGTTCGGCGAGAACCAGCCCGGCCGCGACGACTACCGCCCCGAAGTGCACGACTCCGACGGCTTGTCGATCCAGAACGCCGACGGCGAGTGGATCTGGCGCCCGCTCGTGAACCCGAAGCGCCTGCTCGTCACGTCGTTCGCGAGCACCAGCCCGCGTGGTTTCGGGTTGATGCAGCGCGACCGGCTGCATGCGCACTACGAAGACCCCGAGGCACTGTACGAACGCCGCCCGAGCGCGTGGGTCGAGCCTGTCGGCGCGTGGGGCAAGGGCAGGGTGGAACTGGTGCAGATCCCGACGCCCGATGAGACCAATGACAACGTCGTGGCCTATTGGGTGCCTGACCAACGCCCCGCAGCCGGGCAGCCGCTCGAGCTGAGTTATCGCCTGCGCTGGCAGTCGGCCGGTGCCTCAGCCGCCGGGCGGGCGTGGGTGGTGCAAACGCGGCGCGGGCGCGGCTACGTGCGCCAGCCCGACGGTGACATCAACTTCGTGATCGACTTCGACGGCCCCGCGTTGCGCCTGCTCCCCGCCGGTACGAAGCTGGAAGCAGCGGTCGACGTCGGCGGCAACGCCGAACTGCGGGAGCGCAACCTGTTCCTCAACACTGCCACCGGCCAGTGGCGCATGACGGTGCGCGTGAAGCGCGCCGATCCCGCGAAGCCCATCGAACTGCGTGCGGCCATCCGCCAGGCGCAGGCCACGCTGAGCGAGACCTGGAGCTACATCGTTCCACCGGAACCCGACAAGCCATGACCCGACCGATTGCCCCCGCGCTGCTTTTGCCGCAGCCCCCCATTCAACGTGCCTCGATGGTGGCCACGCCGTGGGCCGGCCACCCATTGCTGCGCTCGTTGCGGCGCCTCGCCGGCTTCCGCGCACCGAACCCGCGCCCGGCGCACGACGAGCGGCCGCTGATGCTGCGCCGCGTGGCCCTGCTAATGCTGGTGGCGCTGGGTGCGTTCGTCGGCACCGACTACATGGCCGAGGTGTTGCCCCGCCACGGCAGCACCTGGCTGGAGCAGGGCTTGCTCGTGCTGTTCGGCGTGCTGTTCGCATGGATCTCGGCCGGCTTCTGGACCGGGCTGATGGGCGCGTGGGTGCTGCTGGTCGGGCACGACCGGAACGCCGTGACGCGCGGCCTGGACCCTTGCGCGCCGATCAATGCCGGCGCGCGCACGGCCATCGTCATGCCGATCTGCAATGAGGACGTGCGAACCGTGTTTGCCGGCCTGCGCGCCACATGGGAGTCGCTGGCGGCCACCGATGCGGCGGACAACTTCGACTTCTTCGTCCTCAGCGATACGAACCAGCCCGACCTGCGCGCGGCCGAGCAGGCGGCCTGGAGCGACCTGGTGCGGGCGCTGCATTGCGCGGGCGAAGCGGCGCCGCGAATTCACTACCGCTGGCGTCAGCACCGCACGCGGCGCAAGGCGGGCAACGTGGCCGACTTCTGCCGCCGCTTCGGCCGCGCTTACCGCTACATGGTGGTGCTGGACGCCGACAGCGTGATGACCGGCGAGTGCCTCTCGAACCTGGTGCGGCTGATGGAGCGCCACACGGACGCCGGCATCATCCAGACAGCACCGCGCGCCTGTGGCCACGAGACGCTGCACGCGCGCGTCCAGCAGTTTGGCTCGCGCGTCTACGGCCCGTTGTTCACGGCCGGCATGCACTACTGGCAGCTCGGCGAGTCGCACTACTGGGGGCACAACGCGATCATCCGCCTGGCGCCGTTCATGGCGCACTGCGGGCTGGCGCCGCTTCCGGGCAGCGCAGCGCTCTCGGGCGACGTGATGTCGCACGACTTCGTCGAGGCCGCGCTGATGCGCCGCGCCGGCTGGAAGGTGTGGATCGCCTACGACCTGGCGGGCAGCTACGAGCAGGTGCCACCCAACCTGCTGGCCGAGTTGCAACGTGACCGCCGCTGGTGCCACGGCAACCTGCAGAACTCGCGCCTGATGTTCGAGCCCGGCCTGCACCCGGTGCACCGCACGGTCTTCCTGACCGGCGTGCTGGCCTATGTGTCGGCGCCGCTCTGGCTCGCGTTTCTGTTGCTGTCGTCGGTGCTGTTCGCGAGTCATTCCAACGAGATCCCGCAGTACTTTTTCGAGCCCTACCAACTGTTCCCGATCTGGCCTAGCGCCAACCTGAAGCTGATGCTGACGCTGTTCGGGCTGACGGCCGTGTTGCTGCTGGCGCCCAAGCTGATGTCGCTCGTGGTGATCGTGTTGCGCGGGCAAGCGCGGCGCTATGGCGGCGTGGCGCGGCTGCTGCTCGGCGCCTTTCTTGAATTCCTGCACTCGCTGTTGCTGGCGCCGGTGCGCATGCTGTTCCACACCCAGTTCGTGTTCGCCGCGCTGACCGGCTGGAAGCTCGACTGGAAGTCGCCGCCGCGTGACGACGCCGTCACCGGCTGGGGCGAAGCGCTGCGCCGCCACGGCCTGCACACGGCGCTGGCGCTGTTGTGGGTTGGCGCCATTCTGGTCGGCAGCGCGGCGTTTCCTTGGTGGCTGTCGCCAGTGATCGTCGGGCTGTTGGCGGCGATTCCGCTGTCGGCTTGGGGCAGCCATTCGGGGCGAGGCCGCTGGCTGCGTGCGCGCGGCATTTTCTTGATCCCGGAAGAGATAGAACAGCCCTTTGTGCTGGCTGAGGCAGAGCGCCATGCGCGAGCCTTCGAGCCAACGCCGCAGGCCGTGGACGCGCTGAAGGACGCCGCCGTGCACGAACAGGTGCTGCGTGCGATTCCGTTGCGGCCGGAATCTGTCGGCCTGAAAGCGCAGGCCCGAGCGCGTTTGGTCGCGCGCGCGGCCAGCGACGGGCTCGAATCGCTCAACCGTGCCCAGCGTCAGCGCCTGTTAGGCGACGCCCACGCGCTGCGCGCGGTCCGCATGCAGGTGCTGCTGCAAGGCAGTTAGTGTTTTGACCGGCGCCGCCGCCGGCGGTTTCAGGTAAGGTCACGCGGCACCCCGCCGCCGACCATGCCTGATGACATCCATTCCTTGCGCTGCATCCTGCGCGCCTGCCGCACCATCGCCGTGGTCGGCCTCTCGGCCGAATGGCACCGCCCGAGTTTCTTCGTCGCCAAGTACCTGCAAAGCCACGGCTATCGCGTGTCGCAGTTGCACCAGGGCCGCGCGCTGATCCGGATGATGGCGACCGATCCGCCGGCGCTGGTCCTGCTCGACCTCGGCCTTCCCGGCGAAGACGGCTTTGCGATCGCGCGACAGTTGCGCGAGCACTGGCATTGCGGTCTGGTCATCGTCACCGGTCGTGGCGATGCGGTCGACAAGGTTGTCGGCCTGGAGGTCGGCGCCGACGACTATGTGACCAAGCCCTTCGACCTGCGCGAGTTGCTCGCCCGCATCAAGGCCGTGCTGCGCCGGACCACCGCCGCCGATTCGCCGGCACCCGCCGCCGCGGCACCGTCGCGCGGCAAACATCGCTTCGCCGGCTGGGAGATCGATACCGGCGCGCGCCGACTCACGAGCCGCGAGGGATCGGAGGTGGCGCTGACCAGCGGCGAGTTCGAACTGCTCGTTGCCTTCGTCCGCCATGGCGGTCGCGTGCTGTCGCGCGACTTCCTGCTCGAGCAGACCCGCGGCCGCGAAGCCGCCCCCTTCGATCGCACGATCGACGTGCAGGTGGGGCGATTGCGCAAGAAGCTGGAAGTCGACGTCGAGGATCCGCAGATCATCAAGTCGGTGCGCGGCGCGGG